>CAYSXS010000027.1:0-4889 GCA_964435065.1 uncultured Gammaproteobacteria bacterium | reverse complement strand
TTATATGACTCAACCAAAGGTGTTTGGGTTAGGTTTTAGATGGCTCAATTCGAGGGACTTGATTTTTTTGTTTAAACGTGCTATACTTAAGTCAGATTAGATAAAAACAAAAATGTATGCACAAAGTAGAAAACAATCCTACTTTTTTTATTACGAAAAAAGCAGAAAAATTAGTTAAAACATATATATGGACAGCTCTGCTCTTGTTTATGGCTTCGGCTGTTTTTTTAATTACTCAATAATATAGCATTAACTGCTTGCCCAGATATTTAATAAAGAGATAAATCTCATTAAGTACGAAAAAGGCAAATATATAAATAATAAAAAGCAAAAAATGCAAAGAATAATATAGCTGTAAGTCCTTGAAAAAACAAAGGCCGGCACAAAGAACATTTCAAAATAAAAACAAAAACAAAACGCGCGGGTAAAACCGGGTGTTTTTTTTACTTAAATATTGAATATATCTCTCTTTTCTGATAGTATTAATTTTATGAAACAAACATATAATATAATAACCTATGGGTGTCAGATGAATAAATCCGACTCAGAAAGAATTGAGTCAGTTCTTGAAAGCTCTGGATTTAAAAAGAGTAGTTTAAATAAAGCAGACTATGCTTTTTTAAATTTATGTTCTGTAAGACAATCAGCTGTTGATAGAGTTTGGGGGAAAATTAACCAACTTAAAAAGCAAAATAATAAAGTAAAAATAGTTTTAACTGGTTGTATATTACCAAAGGAAAAAGATAAACTAAAGAAAAAAGCTGACTACCTTTTGAATATAAACAACTTAATGCAATGGCCAATACTTAAGAATAAGAAAGATAAAGAATATTTATGTGCTCAACCTAAACTTACTTCGCAGTTCGAAGCATATGTTCCAATAATGACTGGCTGTAACAATTTTTGTTCATACTGCGCGGTACCATATACACGTGGCAGAGAAAAGTCTAGACCGACAAAAGACATCCTAAATGAGGTGAACAAATTAATTGTTCAAGGATATAAATTCATTACTCTACTCGGACAAAACGTAAATTCATATAATGGTCAAATAAATTTTCCAAAATTATTAAAAAAAATAGATAAAATCCCAGGAGATTACTGGCTTTCATTTCTTACATCTCACCCAAAAGATATGACAGATGAATTAATTGAATGTTTCAAAACATGTAAACATTTAATTCCCTACCTTCACTTACCTATTCAAGCTGGATCAAACAAAATTTTAAAAGCAATGAATAGAAAATATACAAACCAAGACTATTTAAAATTAATAAATAAAGTTAAAAAAATAAATCCAGATATTAATTTATCTACTGACATAATTGTAGGATTCCCAAAAGAAACAAAAAAAGATTTTAATGACACTATCAGTATAATAAAAAAGATTAAATATGACATGGCATATATTGCTCAATATTCTCCACGACCAAATACAGTAGCAGAAAAATTAGATGACAATATCACAAAAGAAGAAAAGAAAAAGAGAGAAAAGGTATTAACTGAAATATTAAAAAAGACTGCTTTGCAAAAAAACAAAAAGATGGTTAATAAAACCATCGAAGTATTAGTAGAAAACAAAAAAGATAAATATTATATAGGAAAGACAAGAAACTTTAAAAATGTTAAAATTAAAACAAATAAACAAAATTTAGTTGGTAAATTCATTAAAGTAAAAATTATTAAAATTACAGAATGGAATTTAGAAGGAACAATAATATAAAAAACAAATATGCAAACAAAACAAGAAAAACGTGAGGAACTCTTACGTAAAAAGAAAATAAAACAAAAAAAGGGCGGGACGCTGGCTGGCCAAGTTTCACGTACACAAATTTCCAAAAACTATTCTGGAAAAGCCAAAAAAATGCAAAAATAATACGCCTACATAAAAAATAGACGTAATTACTTTTTTATAAAAAGTTTCTTAACAGACCTCCCTATAATTCTAATAATTTTAATAGTTGCCTCAATTAAAGACAATCTAATAATCGTTCCTAAAATTATAGCAGTATATGCTTCCCACGTACCAATCTGTCCTGCATAAGCTATTGCTGCGTAATGACCAGCACCAGCTAAAGCGGTTGCTGGGATAACCATTGTAACAAACAAGGCCACTAAGCTCTCTGGACTATTATGATTGGCAGAAGATAAAATTAAGGAAGCAATAAAATCAAGTCCCATCCAGTCTAAAATAGAAATACAAAAACCTAAAACAATAGAAGCCAACCCACTAACTAAAAGAAACAAGTTAGAAAGATTGACCAAAAAAACTGTCAGAGGTAATGATACTTTAGTTTTCACACCACTTGCCTCAAACAAAGGCAGGCTTATATCGGAATAAATAAAGCAAGAAATTATTGCACCTGTTATTCCAAGGCCCCCCAAGACTTTCGAAATTATCTTTCTCATTAATACCCCCTCATCTTTCGTTAAAAACAATGTACTATTTTATAGACATCTTAACACATTATCTATGATTGTAAAGACATTACCCAAATTAATAGTAATCCTAGGACCAACTGCTACTGGAAAAACCAAACTAGCAGTTGATTTAGCTTCTAAACTTAATGGTGAGATAATTTCTGCAGATTCAAGACAGATATATAAAGGAATGAATATTGGAACAGGGAAAGATTTAAAAGAATATAAAAAGACAAAATATCATCTAATTGATGTTGTTAATCCTAATACTAGATTTAACGTAGCTAAATATAAGAAAAAAGTATTAAACACCATCAAAAATATAATAAAAAGAAACAAAGTCCCCTTTCTTGTTGGTGGTACTGGTCTATACATCTCATCAATCATTGATAACTATGATATCCCACAAATTAAACCAAACAAAAAGACCAGAGAGAAAATAAATAAATTAAGCAAAAAAGACCAAATAAAACTACTTAAAAAGCTAGATAAAAAATCCTTAGAGTTTATAGACATAGATAACCCTCGTAGATTAGAAAGAGCTTTAGAAGTTTGTTTAAATGGACAAAAATTCTCAACATCACGTAAAAAAGGTAAACCCTTATTCAACATCTTACAAATAGGTTTGACTTTTCCACGAGAGAAAATAAACAAAAAGATAGATCAAAGGGTAGATAAAATGATAAAAACTGGCCTTATTAAAGAAACAGAGAAAATAATAAAGAAGTATGGTAAAAAATCTGCACCATTACAAACAATAGGTTATGCAGAAATTATTGATTTTTTAAACAAAAAAACAACTTTAAAAAAAGTTGTTCAACTAATTAAAACTCATACTCATCAATTTGCTAAACGACAAATGACTTGGTTTAAGAGAGATAAAAATATTAATTGGATAAAAAACAAAACAGAAGCTACTAAATTAATTAGACAATTTTTGAATCAATAAATTCTCTGCCTCAATAGGATCTGCTTTTCCTTTAGATTCTTTCATTATTTGACCGAGGAAAAACTTTAGTAAGATGGTTTTTCCAGCCTTAAACTGTTCAACTTCATTTTGGTTTTTATTAATCACTTCGTCAACCAATTTCTCTAAATCTAAATCACCAGAAGATAAATCCTCATCTTCTAAAATATTTGATGGGTCTCCCCCAGTTTCTAACATACGTTCTAAAAGAACGTTTGCATTTTTTGTAGAAACTTTATTAGTAAATATCATGGTAATAAATTCAGCAAAATTTTCTGCAGATATTGTATTATCCACATAAGTTAGTTTACGACCCATTAGTAAGCCACCTAATTTATTAACTATCCATCCAGATACTAATTTAGTAAGTTTTGGACAATGTTGTTCCCAAATTTCATTCCCTTCTCCTTCGATCTCTGGTACATCATCTAGCCAACGTTTTAATTCAGATATTACATTCTCTGTATAATCAGCTAAATCAGGATTTGATGTTATAATCTTAGCATCTGCCAGTTTAAAACCGTATTCATCTACAAACCTATTTCTCTTACCTTGCGGTAATTCTGGTAATCCACGCCTTATTTCTTCAATATCAATATCAGATTCTTTTGAAAAATCCATTGGTGGTAAATCTGGTTCTGGAAAGTACCTATAATCCGCAGAACCTTCTTTTATTCTCTGTGCAAAGGTTTCTCCTTTTGTTTCATCCCAACCATGTGTTTCTTGTATAATAGCTTCTCCATTATCTAATAACTTAGATTGTCTTAATATTTCATAATCAATAGACCTCTCAACTGCTTTAAAAGAGTTGAGATTTTTAATTTCTACCTTAGTTCCTAATTTATCACTATCACTAATACTAATGTTTACTTCACACCTCATCTGTCCTTTTTGCATTTCTGCATCAGCAATTTCAAGTTCACGAAATATTCTTTGTAATTCCTGACAAAACTCTTTAGCTTCAACTCCGGATTCAATATCTGGCTCTGAAACCAATTCCATTAAAGGAACTCCTGCCCTGTTATAGTCTACAAGACTTCCATCATCTACATGGGTTAATTTACCAGTATCTTCTTCTAAATGAATACGTGTAATTCCAATTTCTTTTCCATTAATTGTAATATTGCCATTTTCACATAAAGGCTGGTCATATTGTGAAATTTGATAACCTTTAGGTAAATCTGGATAAAAATATTGTTTACGATCAAATTTAGATTTTTCTCTGATTTTACAATTCAAAGCTAGACCAGCTTTAATAACCATTTTAACTGCATCCATATTAATAACTGGTAAAGTACCAGGATGAGCTAAACACACTGGACACGTATTTTTATTAGGATCTAAATCTTCAAGACCAATTTTCCATGTTTCATTTAAACAACCACAAAACATCTTGGACTTAGTTTTAAGTTCAACATGTATTTCTAGACCTATTGTTGGCTTGTATTTCATAGTAGATCTCTAAATTAATACAATTAACCTGAAACCCCTAGTTGAACCG
>CAYSXS010000026.1:0-5366 GCA_964435065.1 uncultured Gammaproteobacteria bacterium | reverse complement strand
TTGCTATCCTTCCCCAATGCTAAACATTGGGGCGTGACGCAAGGGGCGGTCAATACTTATTTTTTACAGTCTTAATACTTATATGTTTAATTCTTTTATCTTTTTGGCTGATGCCAGTAATAAATCTTGGTGAGTATTGTACTTATCTTTATTATCCAATAACCACCTGCGCATATCTTTCTGTTCTAAATGTCCATAATCATATTCTAAATTTAAACCTTTAAACTCCGTATTAACAAAAATCGAATATGCTTCTTTCAAAAAATCTATTTCTTTAGGTGTGCATTTATTTTCTTCTAAAATCTTTTTTGAGTACTCTAAAAACATAAAATGCATAAGTTCATGATAGATTGTTCGTAAGATGCTTGGGAGCCCAGCCAACCAATTTATCATAAACCACTTTTCTTCAAAATTGTATGGACAAATTCTAGTAGTTATTAAATAAACAGTTATATTTTTCCAAATAAATGACCGACCAAAAAACTTTTCAAATCTCTCAATTGAATCCTTTTCCCTTTTTTGCCAGATCTGAGTCATCGAATCTATAATACTATCCATTACATCTTGGTTGTTCTTATATTGCTCTGTCAAAAACAAACTTAATGTTTGTCTGGCATCATTCTCATTCATTTTTTTCAAACGTTTAACAAATTCTGGCTCTAAATGACTACATACCTGCCACTCTCTAGATTTATTACCGCGGTTAGAATACTTAAATTTATAGGCAGTATTCATGTTGTGCTCAATGTCTCTACCCAAATCGTATTTAAAGGTTAAAATTGACATAAATTTAAGTTAATAATAAAACCCCTTAATCAAAATAATATAAATCCAATAAGGGGGCAAGTTTGATACAACGGGTTGTCAACAATTTATTTTACCTTCACAAAAAATCTCTTACCTTTTTGAACAACATCTCCAGAACTTACATTAACATCAAACTCTTTGATAACTTCTGAATTAATTTTAACACCATTTTGTTCTATTGCTCTTCGTGCATCACTTTTTGTATTAACCAACTTAGACTCTACCAAAGCATCCACAATAGTTTTTCCTGCTAAATCCAATTCTGGAATATCTTCAGGAGCTTCTTTGTTTTGAATAACTGATACGAATTTATCTTGTGCTTGATTAGCTTTATCTTCATCAGTATATAGTTTAGTCATTTCAAAAGCTAACTTCATCTTTAAATCTCTTGGATTAACTGAATCTGATTCAAGTTGTTTTTTAATTTCTTCAATTTCTTCTACTGGAATATTTGTACAAATTTCAAAAGCTACACTAATAACTCCATCTGGCCAAGCCATAACTTGTCCATAAATATTTTCTGGAGCATCGTCAAGCCAGATAACATTACCAACACTCTTACCCATTTTAGCTCCACTTGGATCTTCTAAAAGTTTGGTTGTTAAAACAAACTTTTCTTTATCTTTCATAGATCTCATTAAATCACGACCACACATCATATTAAACATTTGATCATTACCACCTAATTCTAAATCTACATCCATAGCAACACTATCATATGCTTGAGCTACAGGATAAAGGAATTCATGTAAATGAATTGGTTTTTCCTGTTTTATCCTTTCTTGAAACATGTCTCTTTGGATCATTTGTTGTACAGTAAAATTAGAAGTAATTTCAATTAAATCTTTAAAAGAAACCTTATCACTCCATTCGCTATTATGCATTACCTTAGCAGGATTATCTCCATCAAAATTTAAAAATATTGAAGCTTGCTCTTTGTATTGTTTAGAATTTTCTAATACATCTTCTCTGGTCAACTTCTTACGAGTAGATGATTTATCTGTTGGATCACCAATCATACCAGTAAAGTCTCCTACTAGAAATATTACTTCATGACCTAACTTTTGAAATTGAGCCAGCTTATTTATCTGAATAGCATTACCAATATGTAAAGATTTGGCTGTAGGGTCAAAGCCACAATACAATTTTATCTTTTTCCCAGACAACAAAACATCTTCCAAAGATTTTTTATCTGGATATATTTTTTCAACTCCGCGCGTTAAAAGTTCATTAATTTTTTGTGGGTTTGTATCTGTGGCCATATATTTGTTTCTTAAGCTTACTAATTTGTATTTTATTTGTCAAAACATTGATTAATAATTTTCTCAAGCCTTTTGTTTTTAAACTTTTTTAAATATTTTTTTAATATATTTTTATCTAATAAATCTAAATTCATTTCTTCTAAATCAAACTTTGCATAACCATTTAATGATAAATATGCTAGATCCAAAAAAGCTTTTTCTGGTTCAGCTAAAAAAACATTTTCTAGTTTTTGATAACCCCAAAACAATCTTTGGTCTATATGGTGGTAAAAAATATTTTTATCTAAAATATGAATCTGCTTAGTTCTCTTAGCTGTTGCTAAAACTAAATGAATTGGTTTTTGGCTTAATATATTATGAATTCCAAGAGCATATTCAAAAGATAAATAGCTAGGCTGATAAATTTCACAAGATAATTTCTCCCAATCAATCTTAGAAGTATTTAATATATATAACTTATGGCCTAACTTAATCAATTTTTGACTTTTTACCATACGGCTAACTGCAACTTTTAAACTGGCATCCTCAAGATGGCTAATTTTTTTGATATCATTCAAGGAAAAATATTCTTTCGGGATACTTCTAATTTTTTGTATTAAGTTTGTCATATAGTTGGTTAATCACTGGATAATATTTTTTAGATAAAAATACCTGCAACTCATTTTTAAACTCCCTTTGGTTAAATTTAGGTAATTTGCTTGGTAAAACAAAACTCTCTTTTAACACTCGAGAAATATACCATAAATCAAAAATATCCCTGGCTTTTTTACGATTTATCAAAGCGTTCTCTTTTAATTTCTTTAAATTCTCCAAGCTGGGAACTAATAGTAATGGTTCTGAAATATTGGTTGGACTTTTAATTAATAATAGCTCTGTCTCTAATTTTACTGCTTTTCTTGGTTTGTGCAACTCAATTTTTAAAGAAAAATTATGTTTTAATTTTTCATCCTTAATTGAAATTAAGGCAAACATTGTCTGCCTTTTGTTTTTAATATCTTTTAAAGACCAGCTTGAATTGCTTTGTATTACTTGGTCAATAAAATTTTCAAACTCTGAAAATTGTATATCTTTAATTTGCACGAAATCAATATCTTCGGAAAAACGTGGAGAACCATATGCTAAACGCAAGGCTGTACCTCCGTAAAAAACGATTTTGGAGCCAATCTTATCTTTAGCTAAAATATCTAAAAAAATCATTTCTGCTTCTTCTTGCAAAATTTGATTTGGAGAAATATTTAATTGTTTTGTTAATTTATCTAACTCTAATTGGGTCATATATTTATTTAAAAATATTAATGATACATAATTGTTAACATAATTGTTAACTTTATTGTATCATATATAAATTTAAAAATCAAGATATAGTTATCCACAAATAAAAAACTATCAAAAGATAGTTTTTTATTAAATTAGTGTATTATAAAGATTTCAAAAAATTTGCCAATTAGTCCTCTGAACATCTAATATCCTTCTTTGTCCTTTATACTCTCCTGTACATGTTAAAGTAATGCCAATTGGCGTATTACTGACTCCAGCTAAGATATCAATAGTGATTGCACTGCTCCATATATTATCTACGCGTACTATATACAAATCAGTAGATAAATCATTAATACTAAAAGGAGTTGTATGACCTTCTTGCGTACCGTCGTTTGCTAAAGTCACTCCTTTGGCCCTTGTTGGGCCGCCAGACCAATTAAAGGTTATCGAATTAGGATAACCTAAATCATCATCATCATCTTGAAAGTTTAATTCAAGCTGATAAGTTTCATTTTCTTGAAGAATAATTTCATACGGACTATCAAGATAAACGGGTTCTAAAGACAAACTCCACGTTGCATCTGATATTTCATCCAGACTTCCTGTACTTCCATCTAAACCTGTTACATCAAAAGTTTTTTCAATTTGATAAAGAGCTGATTCAACACAGGTTTCAGCTGCGTGGTAGGCAATCTCTGATAAGCCAATCTTTTTTGATGATTGACTAGTTCTAACAACGAGGTCTGAAACAGCCATAGCTAAAACAACCATTGAAGAAAGGATTAGTAGAGCTATAAAAACAGTGACACCTTGTTGGTTTTTCATAATATTATTCTAAAAGTCCTCCAGATAATTGAGGTATTGTTTGTTGAACAGTTAAACTGGCAGTCTGTCCTGCTTTAGTTGAACTAAAAGTAATAACCATTGTAACCCTTGGCTGTGTTTCTGGGGGAGTATCAATATCAAAAGGAGAGGTTAATGGTTTAATAATGAATTTAAGTACATCAATAGAAACTATTGTTGTTGGAATCGAATATGGATCATTGTATTCTACTGCCCCAGATTCTTTAATTTTAACTTTTAAAGACTCATCTTCTAAAAAGAAAACATATTCTGTATCTGATAGATCAATAATAGACAACTCTTCTTCATAACTACCAATTCCTCCAACATATCCACTATAGTCATAATTAACACGGGACGTTCTAAATTTTTTAGCTAATGATTCCATTATTAAATGAGCTTCGCCTTGAATCCTATTAGCAGCTAATGTTTTTTGAGATGCTCTTAAAGTAAAACTATGGATACTTAAAATAGCTAACGTAAATATAACAAAAATACTCATGGAAACTAAAATTTCCATTAAAGTAAATCCTGTTAATTGTTTTTCTTTTTTTAACATATTACCAATCTGTTAAATGAGTTTCTAAAAGTAATTCATGGGTTCTTCCACGTTCTGACCAAAAAACTTTAGATAAAATCTTCTTTTCTGTAGCTGATGTATTTACAATTTTTATCACTCGATAAAATTGGGTTTCTAATCCTGTTGTAGTATGAGAATATAGATTAGTTAATTCGTTGTAATATATTAAACAATTACTACACGAACTAACTACAAAATTATCTCCTGTACAAGAAACATCTGTGGCAAGTGTTTTAAAACTAAAATTACTTCCTGCGTCTACGATATAGCAACCAGCATCAATTTCTGTTGTTAGTGGATCATCATCAGTATTAAAAAATCTAGTATTACTATCATCAAAAACAGAACTTACATTCCCACTTTTAGAAAAATCCCTTATTTCACGAACAATTTCTAAACCTTCTCTAGCCAAATTAACAACAACAATATATTGTTCTGATGTCTTAGATAAACTAATAGAGGCTGTAGATAGAGAGATAACTGAAATTATACCAACAACCAAAATACCAAGAGCTATAACTGTCTCCATTAAAGTTAATCCTTCTAAGTTGTTTTTAACCTTTTTCATAGTAGATCTCTAAATTAATACAATTAACCTGAAACCCCTAGTTGAA
>CAYSXS010000025.1:0-11316 GCA_964435065.1 uncultured Gammaproteobacteria bacterium | reverse complement strand
ATCGAACTCCTGTTACCAGGATGAGAACCTGGCGTCCTAACCACTAGACGAAGGGGCCACTTACATCTAAGTTTATATATAAAATAGACAAAAATCAATAACAAAATAAAAAAGCCAGTAATCCCTAGTTGCGAGATTGGTCTGGCTTGTTGCTCGAAAGCTTAGGCGGGATACACTTTTCGTTCCTACCAACCTCCCGTGGAGGCATGAAAAATCCTTCCTAAAAATCTTATTTTAAAACATAGCTAGCCATAATATATAACATAGGCTTTCCTCCAAAAGTACCTTATGACATTTATGTCCTAACCAGATATAATTAATTATCACATCTGATGATATCTTTATATCATTAATAAAACTAAATGTCAAATTTGACTAACCTTAGCCATATTTTAACCCATGTTTTTCTAATACAACATCTTTAGCTTTAATATGTTCCTTAACTACCTTATTCTCCTTAAAAAATCTAAACAACCTAGCAGGAAACCAAGAACTAATATCTCCACCAATTTTAACTCTCCATAACACCTTAGGGACCCTAATGCCTGTTAGACCATGTTCTAACATATTTAACCATAAGTCCCAATCTTGAAATCTTTTTAAGGATTCATCCCAAGGACCATTATCTTTAATTTTTTCTAAGGCTTCTCTGTGAATCATAGACATTGTTGAAATCTCATTTCTTTGTTTTAAAATATTTTCATCAAATTCAATAGATTTAATTTTTTTCCAACCATATCTAAAAGAAGAATAACAATATGCTTTATCTGTATTATCCTCTAATTTCTTAATCATTTGTCCTAAAGCATCTTTTTTACAAAAAATAACATCTGCATCACAAAAGAATACATATTCTCCTACAGACTTATTGTATCCAAAATTACGAGCTTTAGGAGCACCGCCATGTGATATTTCATAATATTTAACTTTATCTTCCAATTCTTTAACAAAAGGAATAGATACTGTTTGTTCTGAACCATCGTTAACAAGAATAATTTCAACATCAAGTAAACCTAAAACAGTTTGTTTAGACAAACTTTTTAAAAGATTTCTCAATTTATCAAAATTGTTATATACCGGTACTATGACAGATAAAGTCATAATTTTAATGATTTAATAATATTCTCAGCGATTTGATTAATATCTTCTGAATCAACAAACATAAAGCTATCTGATGTCTCACGAGCGCCTCCTGTGTCCCCTGCAATGACTGGTAAACCAAATTCCTGTGCTTCTAGATATACAACACCAAAACTCTCTGTATCACCATATATATTCTTCCTAGGAGTCATGATAAAAGAATGAGATAGAGAATAATAGTTTGGTAATTGTTCAGAAGGAACTGAACCAACAAAAATTACAGAATCAGATAATTCCTTTAATCTATCTTTATCAGGACCATCCCCAATTACCATATATATCAAATCAGGAATTTCTTTCTTCACAATATCTAAAGATTTAATAACTTGATCAATCCCTTTAGATTCTACTAATCTTCCTACAGTTAACAACACCTTCTTATCCTCCAATCCATATTTTTCTTTCAACCCCCTAACCATATCATGATTAACCATATCTTTACTTAAAGTAGATTCAGGATAAATAACTTTAACCTTATCTTCACTCAATCCATAATCTTCAATTAAAATATTCTTCGTAAACTCTGTATTAGCTTCAACAAACTCTGCTTTATTCAAAATCCTTTTAGCTAATTTAAACTTACGAGAATTAGATTTAGCACGTAACAAATCATTACCATGACAAGTTACAAAAAATGGTAATTTAAGAAATCTAGATAGGAAATATATAACCGTACCAACAGGTAAAATCTGCCCTACCCAAATTCTATTAATCTTTTCTTTTCTAATAATTTTCCAAACATACCAAAACATTAATATCCAATGAGGCCAAAAATATTGTACAAAAAACTTTTTAAAATATATTTTACTATCCAACTTAACATCATCAAACCCTTTTTCTTTATTCATTAAAACAACAACCTCTTCAGGAGACATTTTTTTAACACGATTGAAATAGTAATTAGAAACTCCACCTAAAAGTGGTGGAAAATCGATTGTGACTAATAGAGTTTTCATAAAATATTCATTACCCCTTCTTTATTCTTAAAGAAACCAGAAACTCATTAACATCTTTAATCTTTAATTCTCCTAATAGGAATAAGATAATGAAATATATTAAAGCTCCTATTGGTATTAAAATAACAAAATGTACAGTAAAAAGCAATTTAGTTAAAACAACAGCCATTACACCACCAGCAATCACTGTACGTAAAAAACTGGCTAATAAAGTTAATTTCCTAAATTTAACAATTTTAGGAGCAATATACATACCTAAGAATAATATAACAAGGCTACTAACAAAAGAAGCAGTAGCAGCTCCAACAAAAGTCATCTTAGGAATTAAGATTAAATTTAAAACAATATTAACAACCACAGCAATTCCAACATGTACAGCATTTCTTAATTGCCGCGAAGCGGCATTTAATAAAGAACCAATAGGAAAAGTTAAAAACATAAAAACAAGTCCTAGAATTAAAATCTGTAAAGGTAATACAGCTTCTGTATATATACTTCCAAAAACCTTGGGTACAAAATCTGGAGCTAAGCTATAAATCCCCAATGACAAAGGAACACCAATAACCATCATATATCTCATAGACTTTTCAAAGGTCTTTGCTAACTTCTCTTTGTTATGTACAAAATATTCTGAAAAAGCAGGGAATAACGCAGCAGTAAAAGCTAAAGGTATAAAATGGATAGCTAAAGCAATTTTAGTTGCAATAGCATAAATACCAACATTACTATCACAAACATCTCCTACACACCCTATTTTAGATAAAAATATTGTATCTATTTGTGTATTCAAGCGTGCAAATATACCCATTAAAGCAAATGGCCAAGATATCTTTAACAACATCTTTAAAACCTTACTATTCCAAACAACCTTAATCTTGAGAGACAATCTTTTCTTCATCTGATAAAAAGAAAAGAAAAAGAAAAAAGTACTACCAACCAATGTAGATAAAATTATCCAAATAACTCCAAGTCCTGAAAACAACAAAGCTAAACCTATACCAACTACAATAGCTTCAAATAACACAATACCCAGACTCTCATATTTCAAATTTTGGTTACCACGCAATGTAGCCCAAAAACTTGAAGCAAAATTATCTAATAACATTATTAAACCAGTAATATATACTAAAATCTTAACAGTTGAACTATAATCCAAAACATTAATTAGAAGAACAACCAAAAGATAAACAAAAACTCCTAATACTAATTTCATTCCTAATACATTTGATAAAATCTCTTTAGCCCTACTTCTGTCTTTAGCAATCTCACGAGTTAAAATCGAAGACATACCAACATCTACAAAAACTGAAAAAATAGTTGTAAAAGAAAAAGCAAAAGCATATTTACCCAAATCTTCTACACCCAACCCCCTAGCAAGAAAAGTAAAATACACAAAAGCAAGTATTTTTTGAAATACTAAGGCTACTGTATAATATGTAGTATTTTGAGTTAATGTATTCGCTTTTACCATATATCAATTATATCTGATTTTATTAAAAAAAAATAGTCTAGCCCTATAAAAAATAAATAATGTTATTTTATAGGACCGGACTATTTATATGGGTTTTATGTAACTACAAACCCACAGTATTCAAGTATCCTGTGTAACGATAGGTCTATCATGTAATTTTCTTGTTTTGATAGAAATTCCGCCTTTTTTTCTGTAAGATCTACAATCAACATAACATTACCTTTTGGGTCAAAATATTTCATTTCATCGGAATCTCCTGACATGCGAAATTTACCTTCAGCTGAATATTCATTATTTAAATACGCAACTAAGGCTCCTGCGAACCCTTGTAAAATAAAATCTTCCATCGGTTTCTCCTTATTATCTTGTGAATATAAATTATGATCTACTTTTTTATTATCCCAATGTAACACAATATATTATGATTGTCAATAATTTGACTAACAAAAAAATGACTGATTTAAGTCATTTTTTTTATATAAAATATTTTCAAATTTTTATCTTTTTCTCCATTGTGGAGCTCTACGAGCTCTCTTTAAACCAGGTTTCTTTCTTTCTTTTGAACGTGGATCACGTGTCATGTAACCATTCTTGCGTAAAGCTGGTTTTAATTCTTCATCCATTTCAACTAAAGCTCTTGCAATACCATGTCTAATAGCTTCAGCTTGTCCTCTTAGGCCACCACCAGAAACTTTTACAGAGATATCTAGTTTAGATTTCTTTTCTGTTAATTCTAAAGGAGACTCAGCTTGTTGTTGATATTCAAAAAATTTAAAGAATTCTTTAGGTTCTTTGTCATTAACAATAAACTTACCTTTACCTTTTTCATAAATTCTAACTCTGGCAACTGCATTTTTGCGTCTACCTGTTCCTTGAAAATATTTTCTTGTTTCTTTTTTTTCTTCTGGCATATTATTCAAAACTTAATCTTTTCATCATCTTAGCTCTTAACTTGTTTTTTGGCAACATGTTATATACAGCTTTTTGAAAAACCTTTTGAGGTTTATTTTCATACAATTCAGACAATTTAGTTATTTTTAAATGACCAATAAAACCTGTATGATGTTTAAAAACCTTTTTCTGTAATTTCTTACCTGTAAATTTCATCTTATCTACACTAGTAATAACTACAATATCACCTTCGTCTAAATGAGGTTGAAATGTTGGTTTGTTTTTTCCACGTAAAAGTAAAGCTACTTGTGTAGCTACTCTACCTAGAACTTTTCCTGTTACATCAATTTTGTGTGTTTTTCTTTCCATATTTTTAAACAAATTCAATTAAAACCATTTTAGCTGCATCACCTTTACGTTCACCCAATTTAGTTATACGTAAATACCCACCTTTCCTTTCCTTATATTTAGGACCTAAAACTTCTAAAAGTTTATTAACCGCATTCTTAGTAGGTAATTTCTTCATTAACTCGCGTCTAGCATGTAAGGTGTTATCTGCTGATTTTGTAACCAGTTTCTCAACCTTAGGTTTAATATATTTAGCTTTTGTTTCAGTTGTTTTAATTTTTCCATACAAAATCAAACTCTGAGCCAAATTCTTTGTTAAAGCTTTTCTTGGCCCTGTTTTTCTTCCAAACGTTTTCTTTGTACTTCTATGTCTCATATATATTATTCTTTAACTTCTTCTTTGGTTTCCTCTTCTTTTTCTTCAACTTCTTCTTTAACTTCTTCCTCTTTTTCTTCAACTTCTTCTTCTTGGCCTGGGTTTAATAAAGCACCGAATTGATCAGCTAATATTTCAACTGCTTTCTTAAATGCGTCTTCACAATTAACAGTTCCATCTGTTTCAAGATTTAAAGTTAATTTGTCCCAGTTAGTCATATCACCAACACGAACGTTTTCAATATCATAACCAACTCTTTTAACTGGTGTATAAATTGCGTCAATAGCCATCATGCCAATTTCATAATCTCTATCTTTTCTTTCTTCAGTAGGTGAATAACCTAAACCATATCCAACTGTAACTTCCATCTCTAAATTAGCAGCTGCATCAGTTAAAGTAGAAATCTTTAAGTCTGGGTTAGTAACTTCTACACCAGCAACCTTTTTAAAGTCTTTTGCTGTTACATCTTTTGCACCTTTTAACTCTATATTCAATTTAATCGGTTCACCTGTTTCTTCAGATTGTTTCATTACTTCTGGAGACAGTTTAATTCTAACCTGTTTTAAGTTCAAAATTACATCAACTATATCTTCTTTCATCCATTCCAAAGTTGAAAATTCATGTTCAACGCCTTTAATTTTAACTGTTTCAATTGCACCACCACCAAGAGATGATAATAGTACACGTCTTAAAGTGTTTCCCACGGTTAAACCATAACCTGGGTAAAGAGGTTGTATTTCAAAACTACCTTTATTTGGTTCTAATTCTTTAAATTCAACCTTTTGGGCTAGAGGAATATTGTTTTCCATATGTTTGCTTTAATCTTAGATTTAGACAAACCCAAGATTTTGAATTTAGTTTTTTGTTTATATTTTTATATTATTTAGAATAATACTCAACAATTAACCTAGTATCAAAACCAAGCTCTAAATTCTTTTCTTGAGGTAAATGTAACACCTTAACTTGTTGTTTTGATTCATCCCATGCTATCCATTCTGGTGCATCGTGTTTGTTAATACCTTTTAAACTTTCTGCAATAGGACCTTTTTCACGAGATTTATCTTTTTTAATACTAATAGTATCACCAGATTTAACTAGATATGATGGAATATCCATTTTCTTATCATTAACTAGAAAATGACGATGATTAACTAACTGTCTAGCTTGTCTTCTAGTAGTTGCTAAACCAGCTCTAAATATTACATTATCTAATCTTCTTTCCAATAATTCCATTAATTTTAAACCAGTATTTTCCTTTGCATCCATTGCTTCTTTAAAATATTTCTTTAACTGTTTTTCTAAAACACCATAAACTAATCTAATTTTCTGTTTTTCTTGTAAATGCAAAGCATAGTCTGTTAAACGCTTAAATCCTTTTGGTCCATGTATTCCAGGTGGATAACTACGTTTTGCAACAGCCCTTGCAACACTAGAAGAAGCACCAGCATTTGTTTCTGGCTTTATTCCTAGTCTTCTATATTGCTTTGCTTTTGGTCTTAGATCTTTTCCCATAGGATTATATTCTTCTAGGTTTTTTAGGACGACAACCACCATGTGGTGTTGGTGTAACATCTTTAATTGATACTACTTGTACACCATTCACGCCTAAAGCACGTACAGCTGCTTCACGGCCTGTTCCTACACCTCTAACATATACATCGACTTCTTTAATACCTAATTCTTTAATTTTATCAACAAGTGATTTAGCAATTACACCGGCAGCATATGGAGTAGCTTTTTTAGGTCCTTTAAACCCACATTTACCAGCTGATGCCCAAACAAGGACTGAACCGTTTAAATCAGTTATTGATACAATTGTATTGTTATATGATGATTTAATATGTGCTTGACCTCTTCCACCACGTAAAAAAGGTTCTTTTTTCTTTTTCTTTTTACCTTTAACAATAACTACTTGTGTTTTTTCACCTTCTTGATTTTCTTCAGTAGCTTCTACTTTTTCTTCAACCTTAACTTCAGCCTCTTTTTTTTGAGACTCTTCTTGAACAACTTTTTCTTCAACTACTTGTTCTTCTTTAGATTTTTTATCTGAATCTGACATATTTTATGTTTTTTGTGCAGTGGTTTGTTTACCAGAACCAACTGTTACTCTCTTGTTACCTCTTAAAGTTCTTGAATTAGTCTTTGTTCTTTGCCCACGAGAAGGTAAACCTTTAGCATGGCGAACTCCACGATATGCGCTAATTTCTTTTAATCTTTTAACATTACCAATAACTTCTCTACGTAAATCACCTTCAATTCTGTAATCTTTCTCAATTTGTAATCTTAACTTATCCACTTGCTCTTCTGTTAAGTCTTTAACACGGATAGTTGGATCTATTTTTAAATCTTTTAAAACTTTAGTGGCTCTGGTTCTACCAATACCAAAAATGTAGGTTAATCCTATTTCAACCACTTTGTTATTTGGTAAATTGACACCTGCTATTCTAGCCATAGTATTTTAACCTTGTCTCTGTTTATGTTTAGGATTTTTACAAATTACAAATACCCTACCTTTGCGGCGGACTACTTGGCAATCTTTACATATCTTTTTAACAGAGGATCTAACCTTCATATTGTTTAATATCTAAATGTAATTCTACCCTTAGTAAGATCATATGGACTCATTTCTACCCTAACTTTATCCCCTGGCAAAAGCATAATTCTGTACATGCGCATCTTACCAGACAATCTAGCTATGATTTCTTGTCCATTTTCTAGTTCCACACGAAAAGTAATACTGGGTAAACTTTCAGTAACAGCACCATCTACTTCAATAAAGCCTTTTTTATTAACCTTAAAATTACTAAGCTCTTCTTGCTTTTCTTCAGCTTTTGGCTGTTTTTCTTCCTCAACTACACCCTCAACTTTCTTTGGAGTTTCGTCTTTTGGATCTAAATTTTGATTGTTTGTTGTTGTTTCTGTCATTTTTAGACAAAATTTTAGATAACCTTAAAATATAAGGTTATCTACCTTTTTATATTGTTATTTATTCCATTGTTAACATCAAATATTATGTATAAAGTATATGAAATCTAAAGAAATATGTCAAGTTTTTGGGGAAAATGGGGAAAAATGAGGTTTAGAGC
Source organism: uncultured Gammaproteobacteria bacterium (assembly GCA_964435065.1). Classification (GTDB taxonomy): domain Bacteria; phylum Patescibacteriota; class Patescibacteriia; order UBA2196; family UBA2196; genus CAYSXS01. Next base: position 3,048 of record CAYSXS010000025.1, on the reverse strand, counting down.
CGTATATTCGATGTTATATAAAATTTTTCTGTAGCCAGACACGCCGTGTTATATAATATACATCACAAAATTTCTAGTTTATATAGATTGACTGCGTTAAGAAAAAAAATCTTTTCTTCGGTTTTAGAATCTAACTTTAAATCTTTAATTAATTGTATATGTTTATCAACAGGACACATGGGCCAGTCAGTGCCAAACATCACGTTGTCTGGCTTAATTAAAACAGTTTTTTTTAATACTTCGACAACCTTATTCCAACCACCAGAATTATCAACAACCTCATCATCAGCCATTGCGGAAGTATCGTAATAAATATTTTTCAAGTCTTTGGTTAACTCGAAACAATAATCCATCTTAGGCCAAAAAAAATGTGAAATAACGATTTTTAGGTATTTATATTTTTCTACAACTTCAACTAAATATTTCGGGTCGTTATATTTTGCACAGTTATAATCATCTGAATTAGCTCCAGTATGAAAAACAGCTGGAATATCATATTTAGTACATAGGTCGTACACCTGCTGACATCTTTCGTCTGTCGGATAGAAAGGGTCATGTCCTGGGAAGAGTTTGATTGCACAAATTTTTTTGGCTGTTATTAATTTCTCTAATTTAATAATTTGTTTATCTATATCTTGAAAAATATTTATGGTTCCCATTGAAAAAAACTGTTTTTTGCCTCTGACAATTTTTAATAGCGTCTGCATGTCTGCACATTGTGGGTTTGGTATGTTATCGGGAATAACAATCGAATAGTCTATATTAAATTTGTTCATCGATTCTAAAAGTTCGTCTTTAACGTCGAAAAGATTTTTTTTCTCATCATCTAAATATGAAATGTGTAAATGACTGTCGATTATCATAATTTTGTGATGTATTTTATATAATGTATCCGTATATCTGGAAAATGCCAAGCTAAAGTTCAAAAAATATCTTAATAAATTATCTTTTAATTGGCTACATTACTCTATATTCTAAATTTAATTTATAAAAATATAAACCATTTTGTTGTTTTGTATGAACCATCATTTTTTAATTCTTTTTTGCCGTAAAACGTTGTTCCAATGCCGTTAAATGAATACATATTTTTATAAATTAAATTTTATTATGTCGCCTAATTAGTGTATATTTAAACTTTTTTATTCTCTTGTATATATATATATTTAGCTTTTTTATAGTTCTCTTCATATTCTGTGTCACTAACCCTCTTAATGTTAGGTAATTTTTCAGCTGCACGAATTGAAGGTTTATTATCTAATTTGATTGTTAGTGTAATAAAAGGCAAATTAAGTTTATCCATGAGGTGGTCTTTAAACTTTCGAGATAAACCTTTTCCACGATATTTTGTGTCTACAACCGTATGGGTTATGTTCTGTTCGTCGTCAGTATCATAAACTCCTACAACACCAAGTTTGTCACCAGTGGGGTTTAATACAGTAAAGTACCTTTGATTTTTACAGTTTTCTTGACCAATAGCGATCCAACCTTCAATTCCTTCTAATGTTTTAAAATATTCCATATCAAACTCTGACAATAAACCTATTTCATTTTCCTTAAACTCGGTCTGTGTTGGTTGTGGACTAGAATTTATATGTTCCAACATATTTTAATTCCCCGCCCTAATATCAATCTTATTCAAGTTATTAGGTATCTTATTACTTAAACTTAAAGAAAAATCAAACCTTACATCTCTTACATTATCTTGTTGCATAATTATTCTTCTGGCATCATTTTGTGGTTTTCCTTTAATTAAATCTTTAAAACCATCTAAATCTACCTGTGGAAATACATCATATCTAATTTGAGCTTTTAAATCTGCTGATTCGTTATCTAAATTAAAATCCTCTATATCAAACATTAATTGTCCTAAATCATCTTTAGCAATCATCTTGTCTTCTGGTAAATCTATCAAAGCTGTAGTTTTTAAAAACTTCTTTAATTCTTCTTCTTCAAAAACTAAAGCTTGAATCTCAGCTTCTATCTTCATAGTGAATTCATTTGTTTCACCATCTAAATCTGAACTCTTTTCAATATTAACAATTTTTAAATCAGCTAATTCATCTCTAATAACAAGATTTGTCTTTTTTAATTCATCTTTAAGTTTATCTTTTAAATCTGGTGTTAACTTATCAATTAAATCTTCTTGAGCATTTTCTAAATCTTCTTGACTAACTACTTGTACAACTTCTGATGTTCCTCCTTTAAATTCTTGAGCTTCTGCATATATCTTACCTTGCATTTCCAAAGTTAATACAGAAATATTTAATCTACCACCAGATTGATTAAAATCTTCTCCTGCTTCACTTCCTTCTATTTCAACTGATATTTCACCAGGGACAACATCTCCAAGATCTGAAACACTGGCACCAGGAACTGTAACATTCTGAATTAAAAAATATTTTTTACCAGATGAATGTATTAATTCAACTTTAGAAGTTACTGGAGCAGATCTACCTGTATAGTTATATATATTAGCAGTAGCTTTTGCTTTCTCACCAATATTCTTTTCTCCTGTTGCTTCAAAAGTATCCCCTTCTGTACCAGATAGTTTTCTAATTTCTGCTGGGTAAACTAATTTCTCACCTTGAGATGCTACTGCATCTCTTTGTAACAATATGTCATATTCTTTGCTAAACTCTTCTGCAGATAAAAACACAGTTACATTTACACTTGGTAATATATATGTAAATAGGACAAATATTACAACTAACAAAACAGCTAAGATAAAATATTTACCTTTGCCGTTTTTTCTACTTGTAGGTTTTTTCTTATCTGAAACATCTTTCTTAAACTTAGAAAAATCCCTTTTAGGTTGAATTGTCTTAACACTAAATGTTGACATATTACTATTTGACTAAATTATTATATTCTTTTAAGATGAAATAATCAAGTTTTTTAAACAAATCACCTATTTGGAGGACATTAACATGATTTTAAATAAATGTACAAATCTTTTAGTAGCCATACTTATTTATTTTTTTATTTTGTATTCACTAACTTTAGACAGTAGAACAACACCCCTTTCACAGGACATAGACTACATTAATT
>CAYSXS010000024.1:0-13826 GCA_964435065.1 uncultured Gammaproteobacteria bacterium | reverse complement strand
CCCTTCGTCTAGTGGTTAGGACGCCAGGTTCTCATCCTGGTAACAGGAGTTCGATTCTCCTAGGGGCTAAGTATTCATAAAAAGAGGCTAACACTGTTATTTTTGGTTTACAAACTAATTATTAAATGCAATAATTAAATTGTCTATTTCAATACTAAAATTAATATTATATAATTATATGCAAAATAATATAAACATTTTAACAAATTTTTTTTACGAGATCGGAAATTTAAGAAAAATATTAAGGGCACATCAACAAACCTTACTAAGTCACGACCCAACAGACAACATTGCTTCTCATTCGTTTAGATCAACTTTTATCGGTTATTTTTTAGCCAAAGAATTAGAAGCTGATGCTGACAAAGTTTTAAAAATGTGTTTGTTACACGATATCGAAGAAGTGCGTTCCTCAGACATGAATTGGTTAAACAAAAAATATGTTAAAGTTTATGAAGAAGAAATAAGAGAAGACCAATTAAAAAATCTTCCTCATTCAGAAGAATTTATAGAACTTTCCAAAGAATATTCAGAGAGAGAAACAAGAGAAGCTAAAATAGCCAAAGATGCTGATTGTTTAGACCAGGTACTACTGCTTAAGGAATATGTCCAGCAAGGAAACGAGGAAGCCAGACGTTGGCTACACGAAGAAAACAAAGATGAATGTCAACAAATTAAAATAATGCACTTTAGCCTAACCAAAGAAATTGCAAAAAAAGCAATTGAACAAAAACCATCGGATTGGTGGAAAAATGCTTGGACACCTAAAAATAGATAAAACTTATTAATAAGATGGCTCAGGAATGGCTATATGCCATTTTTGAATTTCTTGGACTATTATTTTCAAATTCTCGATACAATAGTCTAGGAAAGATACTCATTTTATTGAATGAGTGTTTTTTGTTTGGGTGATTGTTTGATATAATTAAATCAATGAATTTTTTTAAGAAAGAACTACCACTTTTCCAAGCTGTTTCTACAATGGTTGGTGCTATTATTGGTGCTGGGATTTTAGGTATTCCATATGTTTTTGCTAAAGCTGGATTTTGGACTGGTACTATTGTATTGGTTTTTGTAGCTTTTGCTATGATTGCAATGAAAATGATGTTTGGTGAAGTTACTTTACGTACATATGGTAGACATCAATTACCAGGTTATGTAGAGAAATATTTAGGTAAGTCTTGGAGAAACATTTCATCTGTAATTATGGTTGTTACGGTGTCAGGAGCTTTGGTTGCATATTTTATTGGTATTGGTGAAGTTCTTGGTACAATATTTGGTGGTAGTATGTTGTTCTGGAGTTTTCTTTTCTATATCATTGGTGCTTTGTTTTTGTATAAAGGGATAAAGGTTATTAAAGAAGCTGAGTTCATTTTAACTCTTTTTATATTTTTAATTGTAGCTGTTATAGCTGTTTTATCTTTTGACCATATTAGTTTGAATAATTTAGCCACTTTTGATATGTCTAAACTCCTAATACCTTATGGGGTTGTTTTGTTTGCTTGTTCTGGTATGATGGCTATTCCTGAGGTTAGACAGATATTGTTTAGACGTGAACATTTATTTAAAAAAGCTGTTTTTTTAGGTGCTTTTATTCCAGCTATCATATATTTCATATTTGCTTGGATTGTGGTTGGTGTTACAGGAGGAAGTACTACAGAAGTAGCTACGATTGGTTTAGGTAATGTAATGGGGAATAAGATAGTTATAGTAGGGAATTTGTTTGCTTTCTTTACAATATCTACCAGTTTTTTAACAACTGGATTAGGATTAAAAGAAACCTTTAATTTTGATTTTAAGGTTAAACATATATGGGCTTGGTTAATTACCATTACTGTTCCTTTGATAATATATTTTTTAGGGATGAGAGATTTTATTCAGATAATAGGGTTAGTGGGTGCATTAGGTTTTGGTGTTAATGGGGTGATATATATCTTTACATATTGGGCTGCACGTAAAAAATCTGAGAGACATCCAGAATATGTTTTATCTAGGAAATTTACATTCCCAGTTTCTATATTACTAATTTGTATTTTTGTCGGAGGGTTGATATATATGGTGGTTGACAATTTCTTGTAATTTTGTAACCATTAATTTAGTTAAATAATCGTTCATATTAAATCACTATAAGGCTGGAGGAAAAAATGAAGAAAAAAATATTTAAATATTTTCCCTTGGTAATTATACTTTGTTTTTTTTTGTTTAATAATGTACAGTGTTGTTTTTGGTGACTTCCTAGCAATTAGTTGGAGAGAACTTCAGATTATTCAAAAAGGAGATAATCAATTGACTATTATGGGAGGAGAAGCTTTTGAGGCTGTAAACCCTGACGTGGCAAGAATGGCAAATTTTTGGGGATACAGATTAAAAACACCTGAGGACTCTGTTTGTGTTACTAATTATGAAAGAACAAAGAAATTTGAGCATTACAAAGACGAAGTTGAATTTTCTCTAAAAGGTAATAGGTTTAAAGTTCGAGGGAACGGTTCTTTCTATGATGTAAATAATAAGAAAATACGGGATTTTGCATCTTTAGATGTTACCGCAGATGAGCTTTGGAAAAAAGCGAATTATTATTTTCAATATTGTTTTTCATTTTAGTAAATTTTTTTCTAAATATTCAAAGGCCCATTGTCTAAAAAGGTGTGGGTCTTTTCTTTTTGCAAAAAATAAGTTAGAATTGAATATATGAGTAAACTAATATTTGACATTGAAACACGTGGACAAAGCTCTAAAGAGCTAGATTCTTTGATTAAAGAATATTTAACTAAAAATGCAAAAACAGATGAAGAAAAAGAAGATATATTGTCTCGTACTGGGTTATTGCCAATATCTGGAGAAGTTGTAGCTATTGCCATGTTAAATCCAGCAACAGATCAAGGTAAGGTATATTTTCAAGCTCCTGAAGGTGGGGCAGAGGATTATACAAAAGATGGTATACAATATATTGTTAAAAACGAAAAAGAGCTGTTAAAAAGCTTTTGGAAAGATATTAAACATTTTGATTTATTAATCTCCTACAATGGTAGAGGATTTGATGCTCCATTTATCATATTTCGTTCAATTTTTCACAAAATTAAACCAACTAGAAATTTAATGCCTAATAGATATTACAAAAATGAACATTTAGATTTAATGGATCAGTTAGCTTTTTATGGAGCTTTTCGTAAATTTTCTTTAGAAGCTTTGTGCCATACTTTTGGAATTAAAAATCCCAAAGATGAAGGAGTTTCTGGTTTAGTTGTTAGTGAGTTATTTGATAAAAAGGAATACAAAAAAATTGCAGAATATTGTATGAGAGATGTTTTTGCAACTAAAGATTTATATAACAGAGTTGAAGAATATATTAAATATTAATATTTATGAAAATCATATATACAGGTGGTGGTACAATGGGTTCAGTTAGCCCATTAATAGCTATCCATCAACAACTTAATAAGAAAGAGAAAATAGAGGGACTTTGGTTAGGAACTAGAACTGGTCCTGAGAGAGATATAGTTGAAAAAGAAGATATTGAATTTAAAAGCATTATCTCTGGTAAATTTAGAAGATATTTTGATTTAAGAAATATTTTAGATATATTTAAATTATTGATTGCTGTTTGGCAATCTTTCTTTATCTTGATGTTTTTTAGACCAAAATTTGTTTTATCTGCGGGAGGTTTTGTTTCTGTGCCAGTAGTTTGGGTAGCTTTTGTTTTAGGTATTCCTGTTTTAATTCACCAACAAGATATACGGCCTGGATTGGCAAATAGATTAATGGCTCCTTTTGCTAAAAAGATATCAGTTGCTTTTGATACATCTTTGAAAGATTATCCAGAATCTAAAACAATATTAGCTGGTAATCCTGTGAGACATGTTTTAAGAGATGGAAAAGAAAATTCAAAGTTTAAATTTAATAATGCTTTACCAGTTTTATTGGTAACAGGCGGAGGAACTGGTGCTTCTAAAATTAATAATATAGTTTGGAATAATTTAGATGAGTTAAATAAATTTTGTAATATTATTCATTTAACAGGTAAAGATAAGGATGAGAAAGATATAGATAATGAACAATATAAGAGTTATGAGTTTTTAGGCGATGAAATGGCAGATGTTTTAAAAATGTCTGACATTGTTGTTTCACGAGCAGGTTTGTCGTCTTTAACAGAATTAGCTTATCTTAAAAAACCTTCTATCATTATTCCTATGCCTGACACACATCAAGAAGATAATGCAGAATATTTTGTAGATAAAAATGCTTGTATATATTTAAAACAAGATGAGATTAATAAAGATAAATTTATTAATGAGATAAAAGAATTATTAAACAATGAGAAAAAAAGAAAAGAAATAGGGGAGAATATCAACAAAGTATTTGTTGATTATTCTGGAGAGAAGATTATTAAACAAATATTATGATAAATACAGATAATTTAAAAAAGCTTTTTCAAGAAAAGTTTAATGAAGAAGTAAAAGAAATAGTTTCATTAAAGGGTGATGGTTCAGATCGATCTCTTTTTAGGTTGAAAAATGATAATAGGAGTGTAATTGGAGTAATGGGTAAGAACAAGAAAGAAAATAAAGCTTTTTTAGAATTTAGTAAAACTTTTAAAAATAATGATATTAAAGTTCCAGAAATCTATTTAGAAGATTTGGATAATAATGTATATATTGAAGAAGATCTAGGTGATGATACTTTGTATTCTTGGATGTCTGGGATACGTGAACAAGAAGGTTTTTCTGAAAGGATCATTGGAATGTATAAGAAAGTAATAGCAGAGTTGCCGCGTATTCAAATTGAAGCAGGAAAGAATATTGATTATTCTTTGTGTTACCAACATGTTGAATTTGGCAAAGAATCAATGATGTGGGATATGCACTATTTTAAATGGAATTTTCTTAATATTTTTTATAAATCTGACATTCAGAATGATAAGTTAGAAGAAGAATTTAACAAATTGACAGATTTTCTTTTGGAAGAAAGAAAAGATTTTTTCCTATTTCGTGATTTTCAATCACGAAATGTGATGATTAAAGATGATGAACCATATTTTATTGATTATCAATCGGGGCGTAAAGGTGCGTTGCAATATGACCTGGCTTCAATGCTTTATGATTCAAAGGCAAATATCCCTCAAGAGCACAGAGAAGAATTTATTGATGAATATATTAAAATTGCGAATGAAATACATAAGATTGATTCAGAAAGATTTAAAAAATATTTTTATGGCTTTGCTTGTATTAGAATCATGCAAGCATTAGGTGCTTATGGTTTTTTGGGTAGTGTTAAGAATAAACCACATTTTTTAGGTAATATTCCTTTTGCCATTTCTAATTTAGAAATAATATTAGATAAGTTTTCTTTTTTACAAGAATTACCTGAATTAAAAAATATTATCCAAAATCTATGTTTAGACAAAACTTTACGGCAGACTAAATCACAATCTGAATTAATTGTTAAAATATATAGTTTTGGATACCATTTTTCCGGTATTCCACAAGACGAGAAAGAAGAACATAATGGTGGTTTTGTATTTGATCTGCGTTCGTTACCAAACCCAGGTAGAGAAGAGAATTTACGTGATTTAACAGGTCAGGATAGATTAGTTAAAGAATTTTTAGATAAAGATGAAAGAGTACAGAAATATTTAAAAAATGTTTTTGAATTAATTGATATGGCTATTGATAATTATAAAAAACGTGGCTTTACAGATTTAATGGTTTCTTTTGGTTGTACTGGGGGGAAACATCGTTCTGTATATTTTGCAAAGAAACTGAGAGACTATTTAGAAGATAAAAAAATACAAATTAATTTAAAACATGTTGATTTAGGGGGATAAGATTAAAAAATATACTATTTTTATTTTTTATGATATACTAATGATATACATAAAAATATGAAACAAGACGAAATACAACAAATTAAACAGGCTTTTAACGAACGTTTTGACAAACAAGATGAGAAGTTTGATAAGATAGATAAGCGTTTTGACAAACAAGACAAATCGTTTGGTTTAAAATTAAAAGAACAAGATGATAAATTTGATCGAAAATTAGATAAATTTGCGGAAATTGTAAATAAGGGTTTTGTTGAACAAGAAAAAAGTATTGATAGACGTTTTGTTGAACAAGAAAAAATAATAGATGAAAAATTAGATATTAAATTTGATGAAAAATTTGAAGAATATTTAAAGCCAATTAAAAAAGATATAGAAGAGATAAAAAGTGAAATAGAAGAAGTAAAAGTTCAGTTAGAAAGAATATCTATTGCAGAAACAGAAGATGTTTCTATTTTATCAAAAACTATTGAGAAAATGACAAAAAGAATTTTTAATTTAGAAAAACAAGTAAGACAATTACAATCAAATCGGGTTTAGTAATATGAATGCATTAATTTTAGCTGCAGGTTTTGGAACTCGGCTGCAACCGATTACCAATAAAATACCTAAAGCATTAGTAGAAATAAAAAGAAAAACGCTCTTAGAAAGAGCGATTTTGTATTTACAAGACAATAATATAAAAGAGATTTTAGTTAATACACATCATTTTTCAGAACAGATTGAAGAATTTTTAAAGAATATAAAATTTGATATACCTGTTAAGACAATTTTTGAGCCAGAAATTTTAGATACCGGAGGGGCAATAAAGAATTCGCAGAGTTTCTTACAAAAAAGTGATCCTTTTATTGTGTACAATGTTGATATTATAACTGATATAGATTTAAAGTTAGCTATTGATTTTCATTTAAAGAATAATAACTTAGCTACTCTCTTGGTTAAAAAACGTTCTACTCAGCGTCCTTTTGTTGTAGATAGTAATAATTTGATTGTAGGACATAAAAATTTAAAATTAAATAAGGAAAGAACAGTAAAAAAAGATTTTAAAAGACCAATACAAGACTTTGGATTTTTGGGTATTCATATTTTATCACCTAATATTTTTGAATTTATGCCTCAAGAAAATATCTTTAGAGCTATTCCTTTTTATTTAAATTTAATAGAAACAGGGCAAGACATTAATATTTTTGATTGTAAAGATTCTTTTTGGAAAGATGTCGGGAGCCTGGAAACAATGAGAAATATTTAAGAAAAACAAAAAAGACCTTAATATCATTTAATGTCTTTTTTGTTTTTTAGGTTTATCCAATTGGTAAGAATAAATTTCTCATAGGGATACCATCATGTAGGTGTTGAATAGTTTCAGCAATTAATTTTGATGGGTCTAAAATTACTAAATTTTTGTGCCATTTTTTCCTGTCTGGGATAGGGATTGTGTCAAGCACAACTAATTTGTCAATCGTCCCATCTTTTAAATATGGGTTTATCGCATTAAAGGTTTTTGGGTTAAAATCTGGATGTACAATAAGTAGAAAAACTTTTTTAGCACCACCTTGTTTTAAAATTTTAGCAGATGTTACTAACGTTCCACCACTTTGGATCATATCATCAAAGCCTACAACATTTTTACCGGCGACATCACCGATCACCTTTGATTGTTTTGGAACAACTTTTAAGTTACGCGGATCACGAAATTTATACACGAAAGCGATATCAGAACAATTTACATATTTAGCAATAACAGAATTTCTTTTATAACTTCCATCGTCAAGTCCTACAATAGTGTCAAATTTTAGTTTATTTTGTGCATATTCAATAAGTTGACGCATTAGATAAAAATGTTCAACACCTTTGAGGTTAAAGAAGGAATTAAAATAGTTAGCAATGTGGGATTTATGCAAGTCGTATAGTAAAATGTGATTTAATCCACAAATAGATAATCTATCAGCGATTACTTTAGCTGAAACAGACTCCCCATATGTTTTTTGGTGATCTGCTTTACTGTAACCCAAAAAAGGAAAAACTCCAGTTATTCTATTAGCTGAAGCACGACAGGTAGATGTTAAAAATTCAGTTTCTTCAATTGTTCGTTGTCCATTATGTGCGTGTAAAGAGTTAAAAATAAATAAATCAGAGTTTCTGACATCTGACTCACGGGTTGGCCGGAGCTCATTATTATCAAACTCACCAGATTTTACATTAACTATTTCAGCATTTAAGTGTTTTGCAACTTTGATGCCAAGTTTTAAGTGTCCATTACCTATAATCATTTTAAGTTTGTTTTCCATTTGTTTTATTTTAAGTTTATTAAGTTGTTCACTGATAGTTTATCATTATTAATAAATTTTGCAAGTAGAATTTTAAATGGTAGAATGGATATATAATTAATAAAATGTGTATATGTTTTTTTGGTCAGGACCAATATTAAATAAGCAAGTGAGTCTTTTATTGTTAATCAGTGGATTAGCAACTGTTGCTTTTGCCATGTTTTCACCAATCTATGCCTTATTTGTTAAAGACATTGGGGGAGATGTAACAGCTGCTTCAACCGCTTGGGCCATTTTTTTATTAGTTGCTGGTATTTTAACTTTACCTGCTGGTAGACTGATTAACAAGATGAAAGAGAAAGAGCTTGGTATCGCGTGGGCTCAACTTTTTGCATGTATAGCATATTGCCTTTTCTATTTCACTGATAGTTTAACAATGTTACATATATCTATGGTTGTTATTGGTATTAGCAATGCATTCTTTTGGCCAGCTTTTCATTCAGTATTTGATAAACATGCTGATGGTGAGCACATGACAATGCGTTGGAGTCTATATGACTCTTTAACATATATAATTCCTGCAATTGGTTCTTTTGTCGGTGGTATTATTGTTAAATTCTATGGTTTTGATTTATTGTTCTTAATCATGGCGGGTGTATCATTCTTGTGTGGCTTGCTTATAGTTCTTATGCCCAGGAAGGTGCTATAGACTACATTTTAGGAGATGTTTGATAGCTTAATTTTATTAAGCTTTTTGTTTTCTTTTAAAGTTGAAATATATTAAAAAAACTGATAGAGTAAAGACATTATTGATTAAACATATATATGTCCATATTCTCAAAAATCTTTGGCGATGCCAATGAAAAAATAGTAAAACAGTTGCAAACAAGAGTTGATGAAATTAATGCTCTCGAACCAAAGTTCGAGAAGTTTTCTGATACAGATTTACAAGAACAAACTAAAAAATGGCAAGAAGAATTAAAAGATAAAGATTTTGAAGAACAACAAAAGATTTTGAATAATATATTACCAGAAGCTTTTGCTACTGTTCGTGAAGCAGCAAAAAGGACCTTGCCTCAAAGGCATTATGATGTACAGTGTATTGCTAGTATGGTTTTCCATCAAGGTGATATTGCTGAAATGAAAACTGGTGAAGGTAAAACATTAGCTTCAACTTTAACAATATATTTAAATGCTTTAACAGGACGTGGTGTTCATGTTATTACTGTTAATGATTACTTATCACGTCGTGATATGGTTTGGATGGGTCAAGTGTATGCATTTTTAGGTTTATCTGTTGGTTGTTTGAATCATGAAGTTGCATATGTGTATGATAAAGATCAAAAATCAGAAAAATCAGATGAAGAACGAGATAAAGAAGGTAATTTCAATATTGTAGAAGACTTTTTAAAGGAAGTTCCTAGACAGGAAGCATATATTGCCGATATTACTTATGGAACAAATAATGAATTTGGTTTTGATTATCTTAGAGATAATATGGTTCAGGATTTGAAACAAAAGGTTCAAAGAGAATTGCATTATGCAATTGTTGATGAGGTTGATTCAATTTTAATTGATGAAGCCAGAACTCCTTTAATCATATCTGCTCCAGATACTAGTCCAACTAAAAAATATTTAGAATTTTCTCGTTTAGTTGCTGGACTTAAAGAGGGGGATGATTACAATATTGATGAAAAGATGAGGGCAGCTAGTTTAACTGAAGAAGGAATAACTAAATTAGAAAAACAATTAGGAGTTGAGAATATATATACAGATAGAGGAATGAGAGATGTACATCACATTGAACAAGCTTTAAAAGCTAATGTTTTGTTTAAAAAAGAAAAAGACTATGTTATTAAAGATGGAGAAATTGTAATTGTTGATGAGTTTACTGGTAGATTAATGTTTGGTAGAAGATATTCAGATGGTTTACATCAAGCTATTGAAGCTAAGGAAGGTGTAGATGTTAAACAAGAATCAATTACAATGGCTACGGTTACTTTCCAGAACTATTTCCGTATGTATAAGAAACTGGCAGGTATGACAGGTACAGCAGCTACTGAAGGAGAAGAGTTTGCAAAGATATATGGGTTAGATGTTGTAATTATCCCGACCAATAGGGATATTATTAGAGAAGATAAAACAGATACAATATTAAAATCTGAAGCAGAAAAGTATGGAGCTATTGTGCAAGAAATTAAAATACGCAATGAATTAGGGCAACCAGTTCTTGTTGGTACAATTTCAATTGAGCATAATGAGCATTTATCTGAATTACTTAAACGTGAAGGTGTGGAACATCAAGTATTAAATGCTAAATATCATGAAAAAGAGGGGGAGATCATTTCACAGGCTGGTGGCAAAGGAGTTGTTACTATTGCTACCAATATGGCTGGTAGAGGAGTAGACATTGTATTGGGTGGTAATCCTAGTACTAAAGAAGAACAAGAAGAAGTAAAAAAACTTGGTGGTTTAGTTGTAATTGGTACAGAACGTCATGAGTCACGTAGAATAGATAACCAGTTACGTGGTCGTTCTGGTCGTCAGGGTGATCCAGGTTCTTCACAATTCTTTGTTTCTATGGAAGATGATTTAATGCGTATTTTTGGTGGTGAAAAAATGAAAGGTTTAATGAACACAATTGGAGTACCAGAAGGTATGCCAATTGAGAATAAATTGATATCTGGTCAAATAGAGAAAGCCCAAACAAGAGTTGAAGGAAGAAACTTTGATATTCGTAAACATTTAGTTGAATATGATGATGTTATTAACGCACACAGAGAGACGATATACAAAAAGAGAAATGAGATTTTAGGTATTGATAAAGATAAAAAAGAAGTTGATCAAAGTAGATTGAAAGAAATATCTTTAGAATATATTAAAAATGAGATTAAAAGTGTTGTTAAATTTCATACTCAAGTTGAAGATGAAAGTCAATGGAATTTAGATGAGATATATGAAGTAATGGATACAATATTTTCAGTACCCCTAGAAGTTAGGATAAATATTGAAGATATTAAAGATAAAAAAGCAGAAGAACAAGATAATTCAGCTCGTCCAAAGATTGCAACCTATCTGTATTCCTTAGCTGTTGAAAAATATGCAGAACTAGAAATAAGGATAAGTTCTGACGAAAACATTAAAAAACAGATGGTTGACATTAAAGAACCAATGAGAATGATTGAAAGAACTTTGCTATTACGTTCAATAGACATGTTGTGGGTTGAACACATAGATGCTATGGATGGTATGCGTCAAGGAATTGGTTTAAGAGGTTATGGACAAAAAGATCCTTTAGTTGAATACAAAAAAGAAGCTCATAGAATGTTTCAAGAATTGCTGGCTAATATACGGAAGCAGGTTGTTTATTCTATATATAAAGTAGGAATGGTTCCTACGGATGATAAATCAAGACAAAATCCTCAAATGAATTTTTCTGGACCTGCAAAAACAGGAGACAGTTCTTCTACTGTGCAAGGAAGTCAATCAGCACCTATCAAAAAGAAAAAAGAAGAAAAAGTTGGTAGAAATGACCCGTGTCCTTGTGGATCAAATAAAAAATTTAAAAAATGTTGCGGGAAATAGAAATATATGAGGGTAATTGGAATAATTATTAAAGAAGAAAAAATTGTCTTATTACGTAGAATAAAGGATGGGCGGGAATATTATGTTTTTTCTGGAGGTGGTACAGAGAAGGGTGAAAAAGAAGAAGATACTTTAAAACGAGAGATTCAGGAAGAACTAAGTTTAACTGTGAAGAAACATGAGAGAATGTTTGAGTTTGAAAATCAGGGTAATAAAGAAGTATATTATTTAATAACAAATTTTAGTGGTAATTTAAAATTAGGTGGTCCAGAAAAAGAGAGAATGAATGAAAATGATCAATATATTATCGAGTGGGTGGAATTATCAAAACTTTTAAATATGGACACTTTATATCCACACGAAGCAGTAAAGAAATTATTAAAAATAATTTAATGAGATTAAATATGTCTTTTGTTAATACATTACATAAGTAATCCAATTGAAGAATTTAAGGATTATAAGTTTGTAAGCTGGGAAAAAATTATTTACCCTAAGTTTAAAGGCGGCATAAAACAGGAAGAAATAGATTTTTTTGTAGATTTAATAGTAAAGAACCAATTAGATAACATTCTTGATCTGGGCGTTGGAGGAGGTGTTGAATTAAGCGGAATTTTGAAAACACTGGAAGAAAAAGGATATAAATTAAAATCTGCAGAAGCAAATGAAGTTGATGAGGATTTTATACAACAAGCAAAGCAATTATTTGCTAAAAAAAATCAGGATGTAGTTACCCACAAAGCAAATTGGCTTGATTTGCCGAAAGCAGAACCTAAATATGATCATTTGTTTGATCTTGGCTTTTTAACAGGAAACTCGTTAACATACATTGGCGGAGGAACAAGAGAATATACCAAGAAAGCTCAACAAAGCATTGTCAGTAAATTCGCTAAACTTATTAAAAAAGGTGGATATTTATTTATTGATTCAAGAAATTATGATTATATAAAATCATTAATGAATTTAGAAATAAACAAAGTTTTTGAAAATTTCACTTTTGATTATTCTGTTTACTATCATGGATTTCAAGAAAAGATATTAGTTTTTCCAGCATATATTAGTGACACTGCTGTTGTTCTGCATTATTATGATAAAGATTTAAAAGTTTGGAGTAAGTTAGATTTATATCCTATATACCAAAAAGACATGTTAGATATTTTGAGTAAAGATTTTAAGATTGAAAAACTTTATCATGATTTTGGAGAAGAAACAAAAGAGAAAAGCCTTTTCGTTCAGTATTTAATTAGGAAGAAATAAAATAAGTGATAAATAAAACTCATCAAGTTATTTGATGAAGTTAAAAAACACCAAAGATAAATTTATGTTAATATATTTTGACGAATCATACGATAACGATCATAAATACCTTTTATTGGGAGCTCTTTTCAATCCGCATCCAAAATTTTTACATAGAGAATTAATAGAAATGAAGAAAAAATATAATTTTGTTGGAAATAAAATATAATAACTGTAATACAAAAAGAAGAGAAAAAATGAATTGTGAAGCAGTAGATATATTTATGAAAAGCACCAGTTATTTTAGGGCAGTAGTAATTGATCAAAATATTATGGATTTAGAACGATTTGGCAAAAGAAGTGAAGATAAAAAAATTAAAATGGCGAGAGCATATAAAAAATTTGCTGAATTACTGCTTGCACATAATACAGAAAATATTTATAATGGTGTATTATTGACAGATGAACTTAACAGATGCAATGGCGATAAATTTATGGAAATAATGAAACAGGATTTTTGTATCGCAGGAGGAAAACATTGTAATGACGATAAAAAGCCAACTTTAAAAGAAATTACAGACATAAAGTCGCACTTAGAAGAATATCATGTAAATCAAATTAATGATATTTTATTAGGATCTATTTTAAATAATTTAAAACCAACTAGTAAGGAATATAAAAATAATGTAAGAGAGTATTTAATAAAAAGTCTGGAAGTAAAAAATTTATTACCAGAATTTTGGAATAAATATTCTAAGACTCTTGTTGAAGAATATTATCCAAAATTTAATATTTGGTATTGGAAACCAAATAATAATCAAAAAAACCCTGAAAATTCAGAGGCATTTTGATCGGTCTAAGTGCTGGCAAGGGTATTAGCGATAGTTGAACAAATTTTCAACATCTCCCCCTGCTACTCTGACCTA
>CAYSXS010000023.1:0-16093 GCA_964435065.1 uncultured Gammaproteobacteria bacterium | reverse complement strand
ATACCAGGCAGCTGCCTTAATAGACGAGCTTAAAGTTTCAAATAAAGTAAGGAGTAGCAATTGGATTGGATTTCAATATTGTTCAATGACACAAAGTTGTATAACTATTGGCGGTGAAGAAGATAAAGCAGATAAAAAATCTGGTTCATATATAATCAGTAACATTCCTTTTAATATGGCTGGTGGAAAAATTATTGGATATGACGCAGACGAACAACCTGTACTTAAATTTACAGGAAGCTATTCTACCGGAAACGATGGCATTGTTTCTATACCAAATTTAGAATGGGACTCATACAGTTTTTCCCTTCCAGGAAGTTCCTCATATAGCATTTCAGAAACAACACCAGCACAACCATATAACCTACTACCAGCTTCTACCTCGGTTTTAACTATTGGACTTTTATCAAAATCCACTCATTCAGCTTTAGTTAGTGTTAAAGATATTAATGACGATCCAATTGATAATGCATCTGTTCGGCTATATACATCAAATCCAAGCTATGATGAAACTTTAATTACTAATGCTTCCGGACAAGTATATTTCACTCCGTGGATAGAGGCTGAAACATTTATTGAAATAACAGCTGATGGATATGAAAACTATTCTGATACTTTTGAATTATCTGGATATCATGTTGAAGAAGTAATAATCATAATACCATGATAAATAAAAAGAAAAATTTATCAGGGATAACACTTATAGAACTTTTAGTTGCTTTAGGTATTTTTGTATTTGCAAGTATTATGATCTGGTCTTTTATTAACAATTCATATAAATTACAAAACTTTACTTTTGAACAATCCTCAGCGATTACAGAAGCCCGCCGTGGGATAGAAACAATGGTAAAAGAATTACGAGAAGCTTTGCCTGGCGATAATGGGTCATACCCAATTGAATTAGCTAATCCTCAAGAATTAATTTTTTATGCTGATTTTGATCGTGATAATGCAATTGAAAAAGTACACTACTGGTTGGACGAAAATGATTTTAAAAAGGGCGTTACAGAAGCTAGTGGATCTCCTTTGATATATAACCCAATAGACGAAGAAGTAGAAGTTATTTCACGATATGTTAGAAATGGAACAACTACAATTTTTACATATAGAGATTCTGATTACGCAGAATTAACAACTCCAGCAGATCCAAATAACGTTAAATTAATAAATGCTTTCCTAACAATAAACGTGTATCAAGAACGTGCGCCTTTTGATTATGAACTTGAATCTGATGTAACTTTAAGGAATTTAAAAGAGAATTTATAAATAAAAAACCCTGTCCAAAATAAATGTTTGAACAGGGGTCCAATACCTCACAAAGCTTATTTTCCAGCTATAAATTTAGATGCTTTCTCCCAAAATTTCTTTGATACTATTTCACCAAAAACAAAATTTAATATACCCCCCAAGAAAAAAGAAATTGTAAAAAAAATAACACCGAGAATCCCACAGGTTAGACTTGCAACAAAAGCAATGCCCACAGAAGCTGAGATTCCGATTGAAGCACCCCAACCAAAAAAGAAACCAGTAGCATAGTAAACACCAAAAACAAAAATAATAATACCTTTGTGTTGGCTTTTCTTAGTTAAACCTCGCAATAAACCGCAAGCTAGGAATAAAATAAGAAATTCCTTTAAAAAACTAGTATCTACAGAAAAGAGTCCAAGCATAAACCCAAGTGACAGGCCACTTAAAAAAAACAGACCAAGACCAAACTCCTTATTATTTTTGTGATTGAATTGATTATAAATCACAAAAAAGAGAAGCCCAGACAACATAATAAGAACCGGACTCATATACAGATTCCAAATACTCGGCCACAGAACAAATGTCCCGTTAATTGGCTCCCAAAGATTAATCATCAACTTGGTTTTTGGTTCAGGTGACGCAGACCAAAAAGGTTTTGATACATAATAAAAAAAGTTCAAAATCCCAAAGATAACTGTGTTATGCCAAAGCATTTTCCAAAATTGTTTAAATTTCATCCTATAATTCCTCCAAGTAATTAATATAAATATTTATAAAGAACCTCTTATTACCTATACACTTACCATATATAAACAATTATGTCAAACATCAAAAAATATACTAAAAAAGAAAAAGGATCCATATTAATGATGACTCTTGTGTTCACCGCCATTTTTACTGTGACAACTGTTGGTCTAGCAGGGATGGTAACTTATCAAAACAGATTGGCTAAGCAAAAAGTAGCATGGCATAATGCTTTAAACATTGCTGAAGCTGGCATGAATTACTATAGGTGGCACATGGCACATGCACCAGAAGACTATATTAATGATATAGGTATACATGATTATACAGATCCAGAAGCTGGAACTTTAGGACAATATGATTTAGAAATCACTGCTCCATCTTCTTGTTCTAGTGTAATTACAATAAAATCAACCGGTTGGTCTACTGATTATCCCAGTACACAAAGAATCTTACAAGCTAGATATGGTTTAGCTTCTATGGCTTCTTTTGCTTTTATTACAAATTCAGACGCATGGTTTGGTGACACTGAAAATCTACATGGGCCTGTTCATTCTAACGGAGGTATTAGAATGGATGGAATAAATGATTCTTTAATGACATCAGCAAAAGAAACATATACATGCCAATCACATCATTCATGTGATCCTCCTGAAATTAAAGATGGAATTTGGGGAACAGGCGGCGACCAAGAATTATGGGAATTTCCAACATCCAATATTGATTTTGACATGTTAACAGTAGACTTAAGTACCTTAAAAGACATTGCTGAAACTTCTGGTATATATCTAAGACAACGAGGTCTTGGTTATAGATTAAATTTTAGAGCAGACGGAACAATTGATGTATATAGAGTGACTAAGTTAAAAAATAATGTTCGGTATTGGGACATGGATGGTGATAAACACCGTGGATCTTGGGATATTGACCGTCAAAGCTTTGAAGCTAATTACACCATACCTGCAACTTGTGGTATAATATTTGTAGAAGACAATGTGTGGGTAGACGGAGTTGTTAATGGTCGTGCCACTGTAGTAGCTGCAAAAATACCAGAAGTACCAAACAACAGACGAACAATTATAATCAACGGAGACATAACATATTTAGCAAAAGACGGAACCAATGTATTAGGATTAATTGCTCAACAAGACATTATCGTACCTCTTTACTCAGCTGAAGATGATTTAGAAATTGATGCAGCCATGTTAGCTCAAAATGGTTCTGTATATAGACCATATTACAATTCTCATTGGCCATACTATCTACGTGATACAATAACAACTTACGGAACAATCATTACTAATCAAGTTTGGACATGGAGTTGGGTTGATGGCACAGGACAAACTGTTTCTGGATACGAAAACACCAATACTACATATGATCCTAATTTAAATTATAATCCCCCTCCTGGCTTCCCTGTTTATGGTGACTATAAATTCCTACAATGGGAAGAAATAACTGAAAAATAACAAAACATGCCTTTCTTTAGTACAAAATTTAATTCTTTTGGTATAGACATCTCTGATGGCTCTTTAAAATTGGTTGAAGCACAAAAAACTTTTAAAGGAACTTCTATTAAAGCGTGGAATACATCTAAATTAAATTCTGAGTTAATACAAAATGGCGAAATACAAGATACAAAAAAAGTAGCTTTAGAAATAAAAAAACTAGTACAAGGAGCTCGAGGCAAAGTTAGTACAGATTATGTGGTTAGTGTTTTACCTGAAAGCAAAACATTTATTAAACTACTCAAACTTAATAAACCAAAAAAGATAAAAGGTAAATTAAGTAATTATCAAATACACGAACTGATAAATAAAGAATTACCAAACCATATTCCTGTTGAAATAGAAGATTTACAATATGATTTTCAACTAATAGCTAAATCTGATAAAACCTTAAAGATACTGGTTGGTGCTGTACAAAAAGATATTGTACGGCAATATATTGAAGCCCTATCTTATGCAGGCCTTAAAATAGCAGCATTAGAGATTGAATCACAATCGATTGTCCGTGCTATTTTTAAAAACCATAAAATTACTAAACCAATCTTTCATAACTTGCCAATTAAGAAAGAAAATACAGAAGATAATCAATTAATAATAATTATTGATTTAGGTGCTAACCGATCTAGTTTAATTTTCTGGCACCAAAAAACTATTCAATTTACTTCTACTTTAGATATATCAGGTAACAAGATTACCAGGAAAATAGCCAAGAAATTAAATATGGGCAATGAAAAAGCTGAAAAAGCAAAACACGTATGCGGTTTGGATAAAAAGAAAGCAAAAGGAGAAATATCTAATATTATTTTAGAATCTTTTGACGGACTAATAGATGAAATCGAAAAAAATATAAACTATTATAAAAAGACAACTAATATAGAATTAAAAGATGCTAAAATATTGTTAACTGGTGGAGGATCTAATCTAACCGGATTATTAGAATTTATAAAGCAAAAAACAAAAGCCCAAGTAGAATTAGCAGATCCATTAATTAATTTGAATTTAGAAAGAAATATCATTCCTAAAAAATATAATTCCAGCCTAACAAGTGCTATTGGCTTGTCTTTAAGACATATTATTGAAGATGTTTAAATAAACATGATCACATTAAATCTAGCAACTAAAAAGATAAAGAAAAAGATATTTAAAGAAATATTGCTTTCTTTGGTTAAAGATGTTGTTTTGCTTGTTTTGTTTGCTGTACTGATTAACGCAACCTTCATATTCATATCTCGTGAAATGTTAAATAAAGATTTTGAAAGAATTAAAAGTCAAAAACAACTCATTCATATGCACAGCCAACCTTTTAACATAGAGGTGTCTGAAATTAACAGAAGAATGAATAAAATTAATCAAATACAGAAAGAATATACTAAATGGTCAGAAACAATACTTGAACTTAGTAGGCTTATCCCAAATAACGTTATAATTTCAACAATTGAACTTAATAAAACTAGTGACAAGTTTTCTATTGCAGGAACAGCAAAATATCGTGAAGACTTTATAAGCTTAAAAGAAAACTTAGAAACATCAGATATTGTTTTTAACTTATCTTCCCCTTTATCTAACCTATTACATCAAGAGGATTTAAAGTTTTCATTATCAGGCAATTTAAAAGAACAAGATGAATAACAAACAAATCTACAATTTACTTAAAAAATACGGAATTTCTGTTTCTGCTGTGTTAATTTTAATAATAATACTAGGGTATGTTGTATTTCCATCCGTTAAACATATAAACGAATTAAGTGATCAAATATATGAGGAACGTACCAAATTGGAGGAACTATATCTAAAAGGACAGAGTTTGAAAAGATCCACAGAGGAATATCGTAAAATTAAAAATGAAATTAATGAATTGGAAAATATATTCATAACCAAAAAAGAAGAATTAGATTTAATTACACAACTTGAAACATTAGCTAATGAAACAAATGTTGAACAGGAATTAAATATAAAAGAAAACAAAAAAGAACAAGATGAAGAAAAAATGTTTATTGCTTTAAATATACGAGGTCAATACACAGACATAATTAGATATCTAGAAAAAGTTGAAGCTTTAGACCTATACATTAGCTTTGATAAAATTAGATTTTCAAATAATGCACAAGGAATAAGTAGACTGAAAAATCAAGTCTCAAGCCCAACTAGTCCAATGGTTAGTGTAATCCTTGATGGATATGTAAATTATTGGATAGATAAATAAAACAAATGAAACTACCTACAATAACAAGATATGTATATTACTTATCGATAGCGCTAATAATTTTAGCACTTGGTTTGAATATTATGTTTTTATACAATGATTTCTATAAAACAGTTGCTCAAGTAGAAATTGTATATATGTTAAGTAGCCAAGTGTCTTTTGAAGTAGTAGATATTAATTTATGGAATGATATTGAAAAAAATATTGAATACAAAAAAACATCTGCTTTAGGAACAGATGAACTATTAAGAAATCCTTTTTCTGGTTTTGATATAGCAATAGAGGAAGAATAAAGTTAATATATAAAGAATAGTATCTAAAAACAACCAAAAAGGTTGTTTTTTAAATTAAGGTGCCATCTTTCTATACTTTTCAACTAATTCAACCAATTTCTTTACAAAGTACTCTATTTCCTCTTTAGTATTATCTTTACTTAAACTTATTCTTAAACTACCGTGTGATTCTTCGTGAGAAAGCCCTAGAGACATTAAAACATGAGATGGTTTAAGAGATCCAGATGAACAAGCAGAACCTGTTGATACAGCAACACCGACCATATCAAGGCCTAATAGCAATGCTTCACCTTCTACACCAACGATACTAACATTTAAATTATTTGATAACCTTTGTTCTAAATCTCCATTCAACTTCACATTATCAATTTTCTCTAAAATTAATTTCCAAGTATAATCCCTTAGTTCTTTTACTTCTGCATTATCTCTAGTTTTAATTAATTCAATAGCTTTTCCTAAACCTACAATTCCTGGAACATTTAGTGTTCCTGGCCTTAATTTAAATTCTTGATGTCCTCCGTGTTGAATCTTTCGAACCTTAGTCCCCTTTTTGACAAATAAAACTCCTATTCCTTTTGGTCCATAAATTTTATGGCCAGACAAAGACAACATATCAACATTTAATTTTTCCACATCCATATCAAGATAATTAGTAGCTTGTACAGCGTCTGTATGAAAAACTATATTTTTATCTTTAATAATCTCCCCTATTTCTTTTATGGGCTGTATTGTTCCAATTTCATTATTTGCATACATTATTGAAATCAAAATTGTATTATCCTTTATTTCGTTTTCAACATCTTGTAGATCAATAATTCCATTTGCTTTGGGTTTCACATATGTAACTTCAATTCCTTTTTTTTCTAAATACTGACAAGTTTCTAAAACAGACGGGTGTTCAATTGAAGTTGTGATAATGTGGTCCCCCTCTTTAACTAATCCTTGAATGGCAATATTGTTTGCTTCAGTAGCACCAGAAGTAAAAATAACTTCCTCTAATTCACAATTCAAAAAACTGGCAATCTTTTCTCTTGAATCTTCAACGGCTTTTGAAGCTTCTTGTCCAAAAGAATGTAAAGATGAAGCATTGCCAAAGATGTCACAAAAAAAGGGTTCCATAACTTTTAGAACCTCTTTATCTGTTTGAGTAGTTGCTGCGTTGTCTAAATATATTTTTTGCATACAATCTTATTTTATTAATTCTTCTACCTCAAGCTGAAAAGATATCTTCTCTAAATGATTATTAATTTCTTTTTTGGTAATAAACTCCTTATCGCCTTTAAAATATATAGTTATTGGGACAATAAATTGTTCTACCTCAATCAATAAAATAATTATACGAAAAGATTTACTTTTTCCTTTAGGTAGGTCTTTAGACTTTAATCGAACTTTATAAACACCACCACCCAAACTATCAACCGTATCTTTATTGAAAGTTTCTAAAGAATTTATAACTTCATTCTTAAGCCCTCTGTATTTCTTTATATAGCTTTTAATTTGTTTATAAAAATGTGGCAAAATAATTATCTGATACATAAAAACTATAAATCAGCCAGTTGATCTTTTAAGCTATGTATTTTTTTATCTTTAAACCTATCTGTAACTTGATTACTTACTTTCTTTGTTAAATAATCAAGTCTTCCGTCTTCGTCAGATATGGGTTTACTAAGAACATCCATAAAATAAATAGCTGCAAAACGAAAAAATTCAGCTTTACTAATAAAACCTCTTTCTTTTATTGTTTGGATTACTCGCTTATTAAGAGTCTTTGGTATAGAAAAATTAACAACAGACATAAATTTATTACTATATTGATTAGATATGGATCTTATATATATTATATCAGGCTTAAATAAGTTGTCAATTTCTATACACTTTGAACTTCTTTAACTTCTGGAACATGTTCTTTTACTGTTCTACCAATTCCATCCTGTAAAGTAACTTGACTCATTGGGCAACCAACACAAGCTCCTTGAAGTCTTAATTTTAGTACACCTGTTTTTTCATCAAATTCCACAAACTCAACATCTCCACCATCCATTTTTAAATGTGGGCGTACTTTTTCTAATTCTATTTTAATTTTATCTACAATTTGATCACTCATATATTTTATATTATTTTATTATTTCTTTCTTGTAATTTTCCACAGCTTCTTTAAGACCATCTACTGCTAAAACCGAACAATGTACTTTTGGTTTTGGTAGACCACCTAAAGAATCTGCCACATCTTGTTTTGAAATTCCTAAAGCTTGTTTAATTGTTTGGCCCTTAACTAAATCTGTTAACATTGATGTTGAGGCTATTGCTGCCCCACAACCAAGTGTTTCAAACTTGATATCTTCGATAATATGATTATCTATATTATCTGAACCATCTGATTTAACTTTTAAATATATTTTCATCATATCTCCACAAACAGAATTACCAACTTCACCAATACCCGAAGCATTAGGGATTTGGCCCTGATTATGTGGATTCTTAAAATGTTCTAATACTTCAGCTGAATACATATATATTAATTACATAAATTATTGTCTTCAAAACATTTTACATCTTTACACTTACAAATGTCAACCTTTTCACCTTTATCGTTATAGAAAACAGATCCAGAATAGTTTATTATTTTATAGTACCCATTCTCACATAGGTATACTGTGCGGGTATTGGGTAAACCACACTGGAAAGGTTTATCTATGTCTACAACAACCAATTTATCCATTTCCTCAAAAACCTTATCTAAATTATCTAAAGTTGTGTAAAACCCGTCAAACATTTCATTTTTTGAATTTTGTATAGTAGCCGCCATTACAAACTTATCATTAGATCCTTTTTGCCATTCTGTAGAATTTAAAATATCAATACTTTGGGTAATTGAGTTGTAGTACTGTTCTACAGAGCTTTCAAATTCTTCTGATTCAATTCCTAGTTCTTTATAGTCTAATCTAGCAATAAAAAAGGTATTACTATTCTCAACTAATCTATCCATTAAACCAACAGCCTGAACTAAATCTAAATCCCCTATTTTTTCTTTTTGCTTTAATTCATTCAATATATTAGATATTTCTTGTCTATCTTTAATTGCAGAAACAATAAAGACCTCTGGATTGATTTGCACCTCTACACCCTGATTAGTATTATTGTTATAGCTATTCTTCCAATTCACTGTTTTGTTAATTAAAAAAACAAAAACAATCAAAAGTATTGCGATTACAGCAACTGTTGCTATAACCTTTCTCCAAGCATGGTTTTGATTTGACATATTTTTATTTTAGTATTATAGTATAATTATACTGCAATATAGACATATTGTCTATTTTTTTACTAATTAAAGGTATATAATAAATATATGGCACATAGAAAAGCCCAGAGTTCTACGAGATTAGGACGTGATTCAAATGCACAAAGACTTGGTGTTAAACTTTACGAAGGTCAAACAGCTAAAGCTGGTGCTATTTTAGTTCGCCAACGTGGTACAAAGTTCCATCCTGGTAAAAATGTAATGAAAGGAAAAGACGACTCATTATTTACAGTAAAAACTGGTAAAGTACATTTTTATCGTCGTAAAAAAATTAAATTTGACGGAAGTTTACAATGGACTAAATACATTTCTGTAATTGAGAATAAAAAATAACTTAAATATTATGCCTAACTCAGCAAAACGTGCTTACGATAAGCAAAAAAAGAAAAGAGATAAAAAGATAAAATCTCGTAAGAATAAAAAGTAACTAAAAACCGATTGAAAACAATCGGTTTTTACTTTGTGGTATTATCTTTTTATACAAGCTTTAATAAATTCTCTAAACAACGGATGTGGAATTAGTGGTCTAGATTTAAACTCTGGATGAAATTGAACACCTACCATCCATGGATGATCTATAACCTCCACAATTTCAACAAGATCTCTTTGTGGATTTATGCCTGCAACATGTAGTCCCTTTTTCTCAAATCTGTCTTTGTATACATTATTAAATTCATATCTATGTCTGTGTCTTTCTGAAATTTTATCTGTCTTGTATGCTTTAAAACTTAAAGAATCTTTATTTAACTTAGCAGGACAAGCACCTAAACGCATAGTAGCTCCATAATCTTTATTCTCTATGTTTTCTTTTTGGTCTTCCATAGTACAAATAACTGGATGTTTTGTTTCTGGTTTCAATTCTGTTGAATTAGCATCTTTTAATTTCAATACATTTCTTGCAAATTCGATTGTTAATATTTGCATACCTAAACATAGACCAAAATATGGAATTTTGTTTTTCCTTGTATATTCAGCTGCTAAAACCATTCCTTCTGTCCCTCTTTTACCAAATCCTCCTGGGATAATGATACCAGCTACATCATCTAGTTCTTTTAGTTTCTTTTTATCTTTCTCATATTTTTCAGAGTCTAACCACAATATATTTGGTTTTAGATTATGATACCAACAAGCATGGTTTATTGATTCGATAACTGAAATATATGTATCTTTACAAGATTTAAAATTAAAATATTTTCCTACAATTCCAATATTAATTTCTTTTTTAATACGTCTAATCTTCTGAGAAAATCTTTTAAAATCTTGTAAGTTATTTTTTAAACTTTTTAAACCCATTGTTTCTAATAATACATTTCCTAAATTTTCTTTCTCATAATATATTGGTACATCATAAATTGAATAAACATCTGGTGCAGATATTATTCTATTCTTAGGTAAACTACACACATTACTAATAGTCCTCTTAATATCTGGTGTAGCTGGTTTTTCAGAACGACATAAAATTAAATCTGGCTGAATACCAGCTGAATTTAAAGTACGTATTGCATATTGTGTTGGTTTAGACTTTTGTTCACCCAAAATACCTGGTGTTGGTAAATAACTAACCATAGCAGTAAAAACATCTTTTGGATTCTTAGCTTTTAAAATACGTGTAGCTTCTAAAAAAAGTAAAACTTGATACTCTCCTACTGTCCCACCAAACTCTATTACAACAATATCTGCTTTATTCTTTTTTTGACATTGTTTTATTCTGCGTATAATCTCATTTGGTATATCAGGTACTACTTCTACATCTTCCCCTTTATATTCTAAATTTCGTTCTCTACGTATAACTTCTTCATAAACTTGTCCTGTAGTTATGTAATTATCTGCTGTACATACTTGATTTGTAAACCTTTCATAATTACCTAAATCTTGATCTGCTTCAATCCCGTCTTCTCCAACAAATACTTCTCCATGCTCTGCTGGGCGGATTGTTCCTGCATCAATATTTACATACATGTCAGCTTTAATATTTGCAATTGCATAACCTTTTGATTGTAAAATCTTAGCAATCGAAGCCGATGCAACTCCTTTACCTACTGAAGACATTACTCCTCCTACAATAAAAATGAATTTTGGGCTTTCTTTCATATGGTTAAATAATTTAAAACACCGCTTTGGAGGCGGTGCTGTTGTTTTTGGTTATTTTTTAGATATATCGATGGAGATAGTGATATCTTGTCCAGAGACAGTAATCTTGAGTTGATGTTGGCCCACCTCTTTCGGATGGTCTTTAATTTTAAATTTGTATGACTTCAAATCAACTTTATGCTTTTCTTTAATTAAACCAATAATTTCATTATCTGATATCGCAGCAAACAACTTACCTTTATCTGAAGCTTCTTTGGTAATACTAAATTTCTTCCCATTAATTTTATTTAATTCATTCATTACCTTATCTTCTTTTTTGTTTTCAGACTTTTCTACTGTTTCTAATGCTTTAATCTTTTCTTCGGTAGCTACTGTAGCTAATTTTTGAGGGAACAAAAAATTAAGACCATAACCATCAGAGACATTTTTAACATCTCCACGTTTTCCTAATTTATCTACATTTTTTAATAAAATTACTTTCATATATTATTGTATAAGAAATTCTAAAGCTCTTTCTAATTGTGGGTCTCTGCTTTCATTCCAATCTTCTTCTGTTAATTCAACTTCTTCGTCTGGTGTAATACCTTCCCCATCAATTTGATGATTATCTGGGGTTAACCAACGAGCAACTGTTAATTTTAAAGAAGACCCATCTTCAAATTCTTCTAAAGATTGAACTGATCCTTTTCCAAAACTTTGCTGTCCCATAACTGTAGCTAATCCATAATCTTGTAATGCACCAGCAACAATTTCTGAAGCAGACGCAGAACCACGATTAATTAAAACAACCGTTTTATAATCTTTAAGTTCTGCTTGTCCATTAGCTAAATGATTATTTATATCATCGTCTCCATAATCTTCACTAACAACTACATTTCCAGAATCTGCCCAATGAGAAGCAACGTCAACCGCCTGGTCAATATATCCTCCAGGATTACCGCGTAAGTCTAATATTATCGAATCAGGACTAGCAAGTAAAATTTCATTAACTGCTTTAATTAGTCTAGAGTTTGTGTCTTGATTAAAGTGTGTTAACTTAATTACTGCTATTTTCTTGTCTTCTTTTTCATGCATTGTCCAAGAGGCTGAAACAATTTTAATTGTATCCCTTGTAATACTGATCTTTCTGTACTCTGCTTCCCCATTTCTTAATACAGATAAAACCACCTTGGTTCCTTTTTCGCCACGGATCCTATTAACTGCTTCTTCAATTGAAATTCCTGTTGTATCATAGTCATCAATGAAAAATATCCTATCACCTGGTTTTAACCCAGATTTTTCAGCTGGAGATTCTGGTAATGGAGATACAGCTATTAAACGACTATCTCTTATCCCTATTTCACAACCAATACCCTCAAACCTTCCTTTAAGCTCTTCTTGAAACTCTTGTGATACTTTCGGTTCTAGAAACACTGTATATGGATCACCTATTGAAGCTGCTAATCCCATTAATGAGCCATAGAAAAGTTGTGGCTCAGGAACAGGACGATCTATGAATTCAGACTGAATCTTATTCCATACTCTCCAATAAATTGAAAAATTAACATCTCTATTAAAATATTCTGGTAATTCAGCTCCTTTTTCTTCAACCTTACCATATTCCTCATCGGTTGTTTCTGTAACAACAGTTACATTGCCCTCCCTTTGCCCAACAGAACGCCCAAAACTGAAAACAACAACCACAGCAATTATGATCAAAAAAATAACAAAGATTTTATACATCTTGCTTTTTTTAGGCTGTACGCCATAGTTTTGATATTGTAAGTCTGGATAACTCATCTAATACAGTATATCATAGATATTTAAAAGATGAAAAAAAATTGATTTTTTTAACAAAATCTGATAAGTTGAATTACACGCAATTATTTACATTCTTTACCTGTAACATAATGCGTATTTAGCTGTATATTTTTTATTTACTCAAAAAATAATCCTGCTTCACCCATAGTAAGTAATCGTTCTTTAATTTCTGTGATAACTCAAAAGCGTTGGCGTGAGATAAAACCCCTAGATAAGAACAAAAGGCCGCCTCAAGATACTCTTTTGTCACGCTTCCAGTAGTATAACCCTTGAATAACGCCTGGATCTTTTTCAAAATCCTTTTTTCAGTTTTATGGCGCACTAAAATATGATTTGGGAAAACCACATAACCCAAGAAATCAATGCCTTGAAAATATTTCCGAATGGACATTTTATTGGGATGTAAATTTAGGTTTAATTCTTTTTTAAAAAAACTACCTATTTCTTTAACCATTTTTTTCAAATAATTTTTATCTTGCGAGACGATTATAAAATCATCAGTATAACGCACATAATTTTTAATTCTTAATTTGTGTTTAATGAATAAATCCAATTCATTCATATACACATTAGCAAACATTTGCGAGGTTAAGTTACCAATAGGAATTCCTCTTTTATTAAATATATCTGATTTTTTTGTGGAGTAACTTGAAATTATTTCTTTTAACAGCCACATTACATCTGGGTCTTTTATTTTTTTAGCTAATATATTTATCAAAATATAATGATTAACTGAATCAAAAAATTTTTGCACATCGCATTTTAAAGCAAAGCAATCCTGAAAATTATTCTGACTCTCTTTTCTTAACATTTGAGCCAATGTTCTCACTCCTTTATGCGTGCCCTTGCCAATTCGACAGGAAAATGAATGACTGATAAAAGTTGGCTCAAATAATGGATTAAGAATGGTAAAAATAGCGTGATGTAAAATTCTGTCACGCACGGTGGCTTTATTAATCCGTCTCTGCTTGGGATCTTGAATGTAAAAGGTTGAATAAGGTGAATGATGATATTTTCTGGTTTTTAATTCATTATGCAAGACAAAAATATTTCTTTCCAAATACCATTCAAATTCTAAAACATCTTTTCTGTTTCTTTTATCTGATTTAAACTCATCCCAAGAATTAAAAAGATTTTCCAAGTCAATTATTTTATCAAAAAGATTTTTATAAATTTTCATATAATATTTATCTTATGGAACTATTAGAAATTCCCATCTTCAAAAGGACTGTTGAATTGTATAAAATCTTGCATCAATTCAGGGCATCTGTGCCACGGCAAGATCGTTTTACTATTTGGCAAAAATGCGAAACTCACGTTCTTGATATGTTAGAACGGATATTTTTTCTTGCTCCATTGCCTCGAGATGAAAAAGCTGAAGAGCTGGAACAATTAAGTCGACGATTAAACCTGTTGCGAATTATATTTAGAATTTGCAAGGAAACAAAAACCATAGACAATAAAAAATACATCCGGATAGAATCAGTGGTGGATGAAATCGGCAGGATGACAGGTGGTTGGATAAAATCACTTAAGGAAGACCAAAAGAAAGAAACTTGTAGAAATGAACAGATGGTTGAAAATATTCAGCAGGTTAATCAAGTGGCTTAGTATATAAAATTAGTAAAAAATTAAACACCCTCTTAAAAGAGAAGGTGTTTTTAATATAGAGAAAACAGTGCCGAAGAGCCGAAACGCCCAAGTTCGAATTGCAGTTGCCATCCGAGTTCCTGTTGACGTTGAGACCGTCTGAGTCGAAGTTACCGAGATAGACGCGGTTGCCGTCCGAATCAGTCACATTTTGCTTGCTTTCATCCACCTCACCAGAAGTTGAGATTTACTACCTTAAAATAAGGTCTATATTCTCTCCCTCTTGAACTTTATTCGGGAGCAACCCAGCAAATGCGGGGCATCTCCACTAAAAACAAGCAAGAATTGTTCTCTCTATTTTTAGCTGCACTCTGCTGTGTTCCGTAAAACACAACACTCAGGCAAATCCAAAAACGAGTGCTTTGTGGAGTTAAATCGTAATCTAACCCGCACTACAAAGCTGTGTCTTTATTATATCAGATTTTTAAAAAAAAGAAACCCCGGAATTTGTGGATAATCCGGGGTTGTAAAAATTTTTCGCGAACAAAGGTTCAAGAATATCAAGATTTCAATGTTCAATGTTTAGGAGAACAATTTCCGAAGAGCCGAAACGCCCAAGTCCGAATAGCAGTAGCCAACCGAGTACCCGTTGACGTTGAGACCGTCTGAGTCGAAGTTACCGAGAGAGACGCGGTAGCCGTCCGAATCAGTGTCTTGACATCTGCCATAAATTCCACTATACAAATATTCTTGTAATTTCTTGTAATAACATATCAGAAAGATTGCAAGTTCTGTGGCTAAAAACGGTTCGTAATTTTCCGGCAACAGATTGAGTTGATCCTGATAGGATTTGCTGGTGGAATTGGGTAATACCTTTTTGTAGCCAAGATAGAGTGAATAGCGATTTTTGGTCTTTTTGGCAAAGTCCTGATTATTGTACCATCTGTCAGAATAATCGCTGTAAAATCTTGGTTGGCCACTCTCCGGATGTTTTTCACGCCATTCAAGCAAAGTAAATGTTTTGGCTGGGGCATAAAAAAGGAAATGTGTATCCTTGATTATTGCTCCATTGCTTTCAATTGGACACGGGCTTAAAAGTAACTCTTTTAAATCCTGTGCATTGCGAATTTGTGGCGGTAATTCAATTTGTGGAATCTCAATTCCATAATGAGTTTGCCAATCTTCGCACAAAAAACAATTCTCACCCATTACTTCCCGAATAGCAGTGTTCAGATCCACAACAGATGTGTTGGGTGTGGTGTTCTCACTCTCCCCATTCAAATCCTTCCCATTAGCTTTGGCTTGTTTTTTGATATTA
>CAYSXS010000022.1:0-16169 GCA_964435065.1 uncultured Gammaproteobacteria bacterium | reverse complement strand
GGTGGGACTTTAACCCACTGGATAATTAGAGCTTAGCTTGGCGCTTCTCATAAATATATTTTACCATTTTTCTATAAAATAAAAAAATTGTCTACATATCGACTTATCCCTTTGACAGTGTGTAAGATAGTATATACAATTAATATACATGCTAGTACTCCCCAAACCAATACAATTTGAGTGGAATAAGGGCAATATAGATAAGAATCTGATTAAACACAAAGTATCTAATACAGAATGTGAAGAAATATTCTTTAACGATAAAAAGGTTATTTTAAAAGATGTTTTACATTCCGGCAAAGAGCCACGTTTCATAATATTAGGTAGAACAAAAAAAGGAAGATTCTTATTTATTGTTTTTACTATCCGAAAAGAAAAAGTTATAATTATTTCTTCTCGTGATGTTCATAAAAAAGAAATTAAACTATATGAAAAAAGAACTTAAAATAAAAAAATTTAGATCAGAAGATGAGGAAAGAAATTTTTGGAGCAAAATAGATTTGTCTCAATATTTTGAAAATCAAGATTTTGAACAAGTATCTTTTCCTAACCTAAAACCGACTACAAGATCGATCTCTTTAAGGTTGCCCGAATATATAATAAATAGAGCCAAGGAAAAAGCTAATCAAATTAATGTACCCTATCAGTCATTAATCAAAAAATATATTGCGGAAGGATTAAATAATTAAACCAATTACTTGTTTTAAAAAACAAAAAACACTACTCTGTTAAGAGATAGTGTTTTTTTGTTCAAACAATATTCTCTATTTATGGACACTGTACGGTCAAGATGGGTAAGGCTCTACATGCTCCTGAAGGGAGATTTCCTATTCCATCTTCTAAAACAAAATCTATCTGATAGCTTTGTCCTGTAGATGTATAAGTATAATCAAAACCGCCAGGTACTGGATCTGTAGGAATCCGTCCAATATATGGTTTTGTACAGTCACCAGAAGCATGCCAACCAGAAACATCCATACATTGTACATTTGTACTACCTAGAACCAAATTAGTACCATCTGGATAACTCTCATGATCGATAAAATAAAATTCTAATGACTTTTGAATTGCATTTATATCAGTTACCCTTCTTGCATCACGAGCCTCTTCTCGTGCATTACCTAAAGCTACAGTTAAAATAGTAGCTAAAACACCTATAATGGCCACAACTACCAATATCTCAATAAGTGTAAAACCTAATTTTTTGTTTTTATTCATACATGTATATTATATCATAAAATCAATTTTCATTTATCCACTGTCCCCTATGCTGAACAAAAGCTTGATAATTAAAAGAAAATGGACTAGAATCGTGTTGAATTGATTTAAGAAAATTGTTTTGAGACAAATTTATATATCCATTTTCTAAAAAGAATGAAGTACGGGCTAAATAGTAATCTGATAAAAAATCTGCATAAAATATATTATATTCCAATGGTTCATAATCCATATTTCTCAAACCAACCATAGACAAATCATTTGTCTTATCTTTCTTAGCTTCCTCTATGTTCTCATATATTTTATACACAATCCCATTTGAACGAGTAGCTATATCCATTTCTGAATCTTTACCTAGTGGGTATAAGATATATGTTGATTTCTTATCATTTCTCGCAGAATGATCCCAAATAAACTTAGCAAACTTATGTTTTCTTGTTTTACTATTCCACTCGTAAAAATCATCTAAATCAGTACCAAAAGCATTAAAAAATATACCCTTAATGCCAGCAAAATTAACTAACCTAACATCTCTTCTTACATTCTCTACTGCTTGCATATAGAATAAGGAAAACAACATGCTATCAAAGGCTGGCTGATCGTTTTCTAATACTAAATATGAATCTTGATCCATACTTTCTAAAACAGCTCGAGCCCAATCGTTTACCATCCAAAAATCACTTCTGTCATTTTCTGACCAGTTATTTATTAAAAATGAAAAAGGTAATAAAGATACTATAACCAACAATAAAGAAATAATAGTAATTTTAAAAACTTCTGAGAAATTGTGAATAAATTTTAATATAGTATGAATCAAAAAATACACACCAACACCTAACCAAACAGATAAAGATAAATATGCTGGTAGATAATATACCCTAAAAAAGACATCATTTGCTTCTGAATAACCAGTAGTTCTTAATAAAACAATAATCAAACTGTTAAAAATAAATATACCCAGCAGCATAAAATATGTTTTTTTATCTCTCAAATAATTTATTAAAAAACCAATAAACACAATAAAAAGAGCAGGAAGTGTAAATTGAATTAAGATGTCCTTAAAAAACAAACCAACAAATGGCAATTTGTCCTTATTAAAAATTTTATCTGAATCTAAGTTTAAATCTTTATACTGTTGCCGTAAAACCTGATTTTTAAAACCGTGTAACGTTTGGGGATCACCCCAATTATATGCTGGATTTTGCTCCGCACGTAAAGGTAGATATAAATATAAAGATAAGCCTAAGACAACCAAAAACAAAGCAGCAAGAACCAATTTATAATCTTTAAAAATTCTTGGATACACCCAAATAACATAAATCAAAAATATTGGGGTTAATAAAACCATCATTTGATGATTGGTTAAAGATATACCAAACAAAAATATTGTAAATAATAAAATTTTATCTGCTTTTTTAATTTCTTGTTTTTTAATTTTTCCAGTCCATATGAGTAATAGATAAAAAATAACAGCAACAAAAAAAGTATTTAAAGTATATACTTCAGCTACTATAGATTGTGACCAAAAAATCAAAGTAAAAGCCAATATTAAAGACCCTGAAAATGCCGATAAATTATATAACAAAACATTAACTTTTTCCTTTCCTTTATTAACCCAGAATAATATCTTACGAATAATTAAGAATATAAAAGCAATGCTTAAAGCACCAAAAAAAGCACTCATAAAATTAATTTTCCAAGCAGCAGTACCAATTGGAATAACTAAACTAAAAAATTTACCCAAAACAACATATAGAGGATAGCCTGATGGATGAGGAATACCTAATGTTTCAGCTACAGTAACAAATTCAGCAGCATCTTCTAGATAAATCGTAGGACATAAAGTAAATAGATAGACAGTAAGAGAAATGCCAAAAACCAGAAAAAACCATACGGTTTTGCTCTTAATTAATATTTGAAGTTGTCTCTTTATTTTTTGCATAATATCATTTTTGATTTTTAGAAACTACTAGATATATTGATGTACCCAAAGGAAAATCTATATAACTTGCAATTTTCATTTCAACATTTAGTATATTAGTTAAAAACTTATTTAAATATTTGTTTTGTAACTTAGAAGTATCTACGTACGATCTATTTTTAAAATTAAAAAATTTTTTAAACATTTTAACTACCATTGTAGGAGGAAAAGGACTAAAGAATAAATAGCTCATTTTATTTATTTTAAGATCTGCATCCTTTATCTCTTGAACTATAGATCTACTTGAGTATCTTCTAAGATGCCCAAGGGACTCATCGTGTTTACTCCACAAAAACCTAAATGCAGGCACAGTGATAATAATTTTCCCGTCATCTTTCAAAACCCTTTTTAATTCTGCTAAAACCATTTGGGGATCCTGAATATGCTCTAACAAATCTAAACAAGTTATAATATCAAAATTATTATTATATCCAATTTTATCTGCTCTACATTGCAAAATATTCTCTAAACCACGTTGTTTACAAAACTCCACTGCACGTTCTGAGGCATCAATCCCAAAGGTGTTACAAAGCTTAGTAAATTCTAACAAATTTCCACCTGTACCGCAACCAACATCAAGTAAGTCTTTATTTTTTGCACCCAACTGTTTAATTAACCTAGAAATAAATTTTCTACGACTTACAAACCACCAATGAGACAATTCTAAATCATACATATCCTGATAATCTTTTATTTCCATATGACCTGATATATTATTAGAAAAACCAGTATGCCATAATTTAACTCTCAAAATATTAACAAACATTTTTAATGAATCTTGTAATAAACTTACCTTAGAACCGTCCACATGTGTCCAGAAAACAGGTCCTTCTTTTACACGAAAACCTAATTTTTGTGATATATACAAAAATTCAAAATCAAAACCGAAACGATTTAAATACATCCTAGAAAATATTGGTTTAATGGTTTCTTTTTTAAACATCTTAAATCCACACTGTGTATCTGCTATATCTTTAAATAAAAATATATGAATAAAAAAATTAAAAATCATTCCTGGTAATTTTCTATACCACTTAACTTTTAATATTTGATCCTTGTCCTTCAATACCCTAGAACCAATAAAGATATCAACATTGTCATTTACTAAATAATGTAAATTTTTTTCTATTTCTTCACACTGTACAGAACCATCTGCGTCTAAAAATAAACAAATATCACCGCTTGCCATATTAAATCCTTTTTTAACAGAATAACCCTTACCTCTATTCTTCTTATTCTTAAACACACGTAATTCCTCAAATGAACTGCAAAACGAATTAGCTACTCTAAAAGTTTCGTCTTGGCTACCATCATCTATTACAATGATCTCATAATTCTTCTGACTATTTTTACAATAATCAATTGCTTGTTTTAAAAAAACTGGCAATCTTTTAGCTTCGTTGTATGCTGGTATAACTATCGAGATATCAATTTTCTCTGTCATATTTTCCCTTTCTACTATATATATAATAAAAAATTAGATAGACAAATAACAAAAAGAAACCAATACCAGAAACCGTCTTTCCTATACCATAACTCTTTGGGTTATAAACAAACTCAACCTTGTGATCTCCTTGGCTTAATTTAATTGCTTGAAAACCATAGTTTGCTAATAAAATTTTAGTTTTTTCATTATCTACAAATGCTTCCCAACCAGGATAATATGTATTACTAACAACCAAAAAGCTATCTCCATTTGTTTTAACTTCTAACATAATATTAGTAGAAGTTTTGTCTTTTAATTCTATTGAACCTTCTGTCATTGGTTCTTCTAAATTAGCTTCACCATCTGAAAGAAAAACTTTTTCATGTGGATCAAAAAAACCACCAATCATACCAAATAAAATATCATCCTCATTAGAAAGATATCTAGCTTTGTTTATTAGAACAAAACGCGGCATGACTTTTTTATTCTCATAAATCTGCAATGGTAACATTCTGTCTTTAAATCCAATCCTTTTTTTCAACTCCAAATTATCGTTTTGTAATTCATAAAATGTAATTATATACTTAACATTTTGCATACCTAAAATATTCAAAAAACCATCATTTACATTGACAAATCGTTTTTGTGGAAATTTATATTCAGTTGAGACACCTTTTTCTAATATTCCACTCAAAGCAAGACTTCTTCTATTATTTATAGCAGTATATCCAGCCGAACTTTCAATGTTGTATATAACATTACTGTTAGAAGATAGTGCTTCACGCCCAATTCTGTACAAATCCTGATCACCTTGCCAGCCCATTGCAAATGCGTTAATAAAAAACCAACTATCACGTGTTTCAAAACTATATACCCTATACAAACCCTTATCTTGTTCTAAAAATTCTACACTGGCTGGTTTTTCTAACCACTTACTGCTATCAAAGTCCATTTTGTTATAACTATAACCAAAAGAAAACAAATCAATGGCCAGAACAAAGAACAACAACACAGCAACAACTCCTATTGAAACTTTACCTAATTTTCTTTTTATAATCCCATATACATAATCTAAACCATAAGCAGCAATAATAGATATTGAAAAAATAACAAATAAAATAAAACGACTAGTAACCCTAAAGCTTTCAAAAAGAGGCATTAACTTCCAAAAAAACTTAAACAAATGATTAAAATCTCCAAAAGCAAAAAAGAAAGACCCTAAAATGGTAATCATAAAAAACAGAATATATTTTCTGTTCTCTTTGTTAAAGATATATTTTAATATCCCAAAAAATAAAAAAACAATTGCCAATAACCCTAAGTAACCAGACACCTCCCAGTACAATCCATAAATATTGAATTGTTGATCAAAAGAATATGGTAAAAAAGAATTAGAAGCGAAATTACCAAAAGCATACGGGTTAAGAAATATTAAAAAATTTCTTGGATGAAAAGAAGAAACAACTGAATCTTCAAATTCAATACCTTGACTTCTGTATGATTGCTCCATAAATTCAAGTGTTGGTAAAAGTTGTATACAAATTAATATAAAAAACATTACAAAAATCAAAAAATATTTAAGTCCAAAATTTAATATTTCTTTTCTGTTCTTTTTATAAAAAAATAATTTAAAAGCAAAATAACAACTAAAAATTAACAAGATATAATAACTTATTTGAGCATGCCCAGCAAAAAACTGAATAGCTAAAAACAAACTAATCAAAACAACATAAAGGGATTTTTTAGTTTTAAACAATTTTTCTGTTAAATAAAAAATTAATGGCAGCCATATGGCCACATTTATCATATTCACATGTTTCATGTGACAAACAAAAAAAGCACTAAAAATAAATGATAGTGCTCCAAAAAGAGCTCCAAATTTACTTATTTTTATCTCTCTTGCATAGAAATAAAAAAAGAGTGCTCCTAATAAAAAATGTATAACAAAACTTAAATTAAAAGCTGTTAAGGTGGGGAGTATATAATATAAAACTAAATTTATTGGATAAAATGAACCAACTTGTGCTTCTGCCAAAACAGGTAATCCGCTTGATAAACCATTATCCCAAAGTGGCATTTGTCCATCCTTAATACTTTCTGCATAAATATCCTTCATAGGATAATTAAAATCTAAAAGGTCACTCCCACCAAAATCGCCACTATACGGGAAATTATTATTTAAAATTTGATTATTAAAATAAAAAAAAACGAAAACGAAAATTATAATAATGGGCCAATATCTTTTAATTAAATCTTTAATTTTTGTCATACTTTGATCTTAACAAAAAAAATTAAAAAAACAAAACCGTTTCCAGAATAAACTGGAAACGATTTGTGAATTCAATAATTTTAAATAATCTCTACTGAACTATACCTGATGGTTTGGCTGTAATATCAGCACCTGAAGTAAATCCACCAGTACCTGATTCTAGTTGGAATGTAATGGTATAGTCTGCAGTTCCTCCACCAGTATATACGTAAGTATATCCACCACCAGTGCCACTAGGGTCTCCTGGTATGCTCACCATGAAAGTGTTAGAACCCGTTGCAATAGCTGAACCTATAACTATATCAGCTGTTGCTGGATATCTTGTAGCATCGTTATAATACATTTCTAAAGCTGTTTGAATCTGTTTGATATCTGAAATTCTTCTTGCATCACGAGATTTAGCACGTGCATTATTTAAAGCTACAACTGCTAAAGTAGCCAAAAGACCAATAATAGCAATTACAACCAACAATTCAATCAAAGTAAACCCTTTTTTGTGTTTTCTAATCATAATTTTTTCTAATTAATTATTATTATTTCATTTTTTTGTTAAAAAAAATAAAATAATGCATTAATACTTAAGTTTAAAGACAATTTCTTGCCTTAAAGTCTAGACCTTAAGATAAATTTTCGACCTTTTTATCTTAATTTATTTATTATTTTATCCACAACTACATTTATTATAACATCTTTAAGCAATCTTCGCTAAAAATTTAAAATCCTGATGCCATATTATACATTGGCATGATAATAGCAGCAACCATTATTCCAACAGCTACACCAAGAACTACCATAATTAAAGGCTCAATTAAACTAACCAAATTAGTTACTAAATTATCAATTTCACGTGAATAAAAATTTGTTAATTTTTCTAATACTTTATCTAAATTACCTGTTTTTTCACCAACATGCATCATACGGGAAATCATAACAGGAACTTCTTTGTTTTGTATAAACACAGTAGAAACTGGGTTTCCATCTTCAACTTCCTTAACAGTCTGAGCGATTAAATCTGAATAAACAACATTACCAACAATGTCTCCTGTCACTTTTAATGCTTCAACCAAAGAAACTCCTCCAGCCAAAAGTGTGGCCATACTTCTAGTGAATCTAACCAAATATATACGTTTAAAAAGAGTTCCGAATATGGGTAATTTTAATTTTATAATATCAAAAAGATAGCCTCCTTTTTTTGTACTAGCATAAGAACGTCCTGCAAAGAATAAGACCAATACAACAGCAAAAATTGCCCACCAATAATTAACAAAAAGATCTGAAGTCCCTATTAACATCTTAGTAGTTATTGGTAATTCTTGTCCTGTTTCTGTTAAAATACCTGTTAATTTAGGAACAACAAAAATCATCATTATTATTCCAACAACAACCAAGCCACAAACAATAAAAACAGGATAGATCATTGCTCCTTTAATTTTACTCATTAAATCATAGTCTTTTTCTTGTTGATCAGCTAAATAATTTAAAATTTCATCTAAGCGTCCTGATGTTTCTCCTGAACGAATAACAGAAACAAAAAAGTCAGAAAAAACCTTTGGATGGTTAGACATTGAATCTGAAAGCTTAGCACCCCCATCAACATCGTCTGCTAATTGAGAGACAACCAATTTTAATTTTGGATTCTCAGTTTGTTTTTCCAAAATACGCAATGACTGTACAATTGGTAAATTGGCACTTTTCATAACTGACAATTGTCTTGAAAACAAAACTAAATCCTTAGGACCAACTTTATTTAAAAAATCTATATTCGCAAACACATCTGAACTTTTTTTCTTCAGTTTAATACTTACAGGGAAAAAGTTTTTTTCTGTTAACATTGCAACTACAGCTGACTCTGATGTAGACTCAATTGTTCCTTTAAACATTTTTCCTTCTTGGTTTTTTGCTTTATATTCAAAAAAAGGCATAAAATTATTTTAATATCATCTCTCTAAATTCATTTTTATCATCAACATATTTAACAGCTTCATCCATTAAAACCTCCCCGCTCTTAACTAGTTCAGCTAAACTTCTTTCTAAACTAATCATTCCTTCATGACCAGACATAACGATCAAGTCAGGTATACGTGAAATCCTATCTTCAGCAATTGCTGTTGCAACTGCATTGTTATTAAGTAAAATTTCAACTACAGGCAAAAGACCTCCGCCTTGTCTGGAAACTAATATTTGATTTAAAATTCCGATTAGGTTATTGGCTAAAAGTTTACGTTTTTCTTCTTTTAAATCAGTTGGCAAAAATGAAATGAAATCATTTATAGCATCTTTGATATTGTGTGAAGGTAGCTCTAAAATAACTAAACATTTTTCAGATAACTCTAAAATCTCATTAATATATTTTGAATAATCTTTTCCATTAATAACAGCAACATCTGCATCTATGTTTAATAAATCTTTAGTACCTTGAACAAAGTCTGGTGTATCAACACCAATCTGTCTTTGTTCAATTAAACTTTTTTGATTAACAAAAACATATTCAATAGGATCCTCTAAAGTTATGATTGTTTTATTAGAAATCTTATTAATATATTCTACTATAGCAGCAGAGGTTGTTGTTTTACCTTTTCCGCTGATTATTACCAAACCTCTTTCAGCCTCAACAATTTTTTCCACTATTTTAGGTAGATATAGTTCTTCTATTGTTCTTACCTTATGAGGAATGAAACGCAAAATAGCTGACAGCTTACCTTCTTGAGTGAAAAGTATTATTCTAAAACGTAGATCATCGGCAAACTGATGAACAAAAACAAAAGATTTCTTTTCTAAAAACTCTTTTTTTTGTTCTTCGGACAAAAGATCTAAAATATTCTTTTGCAAGAACTCTTCTGTTATAACCTGTTCTGGCCAATCAACTAACGCATTATCTACTTTAGCTTTAATCTGACAACCTGTAGACAAATGTAAATCAGACACACTTTCTTGAGCGGCTTTAATTAAAATATTTTTAAATTCTAAATTTTGAGAAACTGTCATGTTTATTTATCTATTAACTTTTTAATTTTCCCTATAACTTCTGATGGTAGAAAATGAGCTTTAATTAAATATTCATCTGCTCCTAATTTCAAACCTTTTTCAATGTCTTCCTTTTGTCCTAAATTAGTTAACATAATAACTGGAATTTTTTTTGTTTCTTTGTCTGTTTTAATTTTACTAATCACTTCAAATCCACTTATTTTAGGCAAAACAATATCAAGCAGAATTAAATCTAACTCTTTTTCACCTATAACCCTTAATGCGCTCTCACCGTTACTAGCCATAATCACATTATATTTCTCTAACTCTAACTTTGTTTTATACATATTAGCCAAAAATTCATCGTCTTCAACCAATAGTATTGTCTGCTTTGTCCCCCCTTTTTTTGCATCGATTTTATTAGGCATATGTTTAAAATATTAATTATTCTTTAGTTGCCCTCATTACATCTTCAATAGTTGTTAAACCTTTTAGGCATTTAATAAATCCATCTTGCTGCAAAGTTGCCATCTTTTTAGCTAAAACTTCTTGACGAATCTTTTCTAAAGAAGCTCCTGAAGCAATTTCTTTTTTTAAATCATCTGTCATATCTAAAACTTCTGCTACTGCCAGTCTTCCTGCATAACCACTTTTATTACAATGTTTACATCCTTTGCCGTGATAAAATTTCATTTCTTCTTTGCTTTTTAAAGCAAATCCTTCACTTTCTAGGTTTTCTTTTGGTGTCTTATTGTATTCTTCCCACACAAGATCTATCATTTTTTCTGGTATCTTAAATTCTTCTTTACATTTATCACAAATTTTTCTAACTAAACGTTGAGCAATAACTACATTTAATGTTGATGTTAATAAGAAAGG
The DNA here is from genome assembly GCA_964435065.1 of uncultured Gammaproteobacteria bacterium. GTDB lineage: Bacteria > Patescibacteriota > Patescibacteriia > UBA2196 > UBA2196 > CAYSXS01. The sequence goes on along the minus strand of CAYSXS010000022.1, from coordinate 5,432 downwards.
TTCAACTCCCATGTCAAATAAACGTGGAATAGCACCAAAAGAATCATTAGTATGAAGGGTTGATAAAACAAAGTGTCCTGTTAAAGCTGCATGAATAGCTAATTCAGCTGTTTCACTATCACGTATCTCACCAACCATAACAATGTCGGGGTCTTGACGTAAGATTGATCGTAGCCCCGCAGCAAAAGTTAGTCCAACCTCAGGATTAACTTGTGATTGATTAACACCTTTTAGATAATATTCAACAGGATCTTCTAATGTAACAATATTAATACCTTCTTTGTTTAATAGATTTAAAACAGCATACAAAGTTGTTGATTTACCAGATCCAGTAGGACCAGTTACTAAAAATGTACCGTGAGGTTTATCAATGTTATTTTGAATAATCTCTGCGTTCCTACCACTAAACCCAAGTTGTTCTAAACTTATAGCTCCAGAAGATGTATCTAAAATTCTCATTACAACTTTTTCTTGTTCATAAAGAGGTAATGTTGAAACCCTGAAGTCAACATTTTGTTTATTTATTTTAAGTCTAACTCTTCCATCCTGAGGAATACGAGTTTCATCAATTTTTAGGTTTGAAATAACCTTTATACGTGAAACAATCGATGCGTGTACGGCTTTAGGTAATAGTAATTGTGTTCTAAGTACCCCATCAATACGATATCTTACTCTTGTCTGAGCTGTAAAAGGTTCAATATGTATATCTGAAGCTTTCATTTCTACCCCGTGCTTAATAATGACATCTACCATTTTAGATATTGGAGCTGATTTAACTACTCCACCAACTGCTTCATCAACACCTTCTTCTGCTTGTTTTTCTTTTTCTTGTATTCTACCTTCAGCAACATCTAAAGCTTGTTTAACTTCTGCTTTTAAAGCAGAATATTGTTTAATTGCTAAACTAAAAGATTTTTTTGAAATTAAATAAAAAATTGATTTTAAATTTTTCTGACGGGCTATAAATTCAACAGCTTCTCTGGCTTTTAAATCGGTTGGATCCATCAAACCAACCTTTAATGCTTTTTTGTCTTCATCAAAAATTACCATCTGATATGTTTCAGATAGATCGTGTGGTAACAAATTGATTGTCTCTTTGTCTATATCACTTCCGCCTAGGTCAATGTATTCTAAACCATAATGCTCAGCTTTGAACTGAGCTACTCTTTCTGCATCGATCATTACGTCCTGTGATAAATTTTCAAAAATATCCTCTATTTTAGATATTTTTGTTAACTCTTTGACTTTTTTTTCATCAATCAATTTGCTGTCTTGCAATTTTTGAATTAATTCTTTTTTGCTGATCATATTCTATTCAAATTTAATAAAAGGATTAACCTTACCTTTCTCACTAACCTCAAGTGGCCAATCGCCAAATTTTATCAAACTCATAAATTTTTTATCTTCTAAAATTTCAATAGTCTCATCAAAGCTGGTTATTTTTTCTTCAACTGTTTTTTCCGGTGTTTCTAAAACATAATTCTTACTGTCCTTATTAATGAAATTATTAAAAACCAAAATTCCACCTATAACAATTATTAGTGCTATAACAACTAACTGTATAATTATTTTTCTTAGTCTTGCTTTATCAGACATATTTTTATTTAAAAATAGTATGTTCTTAATTTAACAAAAAAAGTTTCGTTAACTGAAGAAAAGTCAAAATCAACTACATCAAATAGACGTAAACTTTTTTCTGCCATAGTCATAAATCTTTTAAAACTTGAATAACCACTTCCTTCAATATTTAAATCAAACTCCACTATCTTTAATTTTTTAGCTTTATCTTCATCTTCTTCACCTCCTACTCCAATATTTTTAGCTATTTCTGGATCAATCCTATTTGCTTTTGGAAAACCAAAATTATTTAATCTATGAATTGGCAAAACAACCTCTCCATCTTCATTAAAAATATTTACATCAACTGATTTCATTTCAAATCCATTTTTGGATGTAATATTATCTAAAATTTCTATAGTATCTGGTAAATCAGCCTGACTGGGTAAAACAATTCCTGCTTTTTCAATAACTTCAGGTTTTAATGTTTTAAATGAATTATTAATACTTAAAAATTCTGTATATTTATTATTCATTTTCTCGTATTCTTCTTGTCGGGTTGGCAAAAGATCATTCTTAACTGAATTAAGTTCATTGTATGAACCCTTAATAAGAAGTATGTAACCCAATAATGCAAAAATAACAATTTCAATAAAAATCAATACAAAGAAAGTTTGATTCGATAATTTTAAAACCAAAAGAGAACTCTTTCTTTTGCCTTGAGCTTCTTTGTTATTTTCTTTTATTTTTTTTGCAGTATTAATCATGTTGTTATTTGTTTAAAAATCCTGGAACTAATATTATATCCATTTCAAATTCTATAAACTTTTCCATTTCAACTTCTTCGTCTGGAAATTCTTGTTCCTTCTTTTCTTCTATTAAAGTCAGCCCACTTACTCTAACTGCCACTACATTTTCTTTGTCTTCTTCAAAGACTAAAATTTGTTTGGCTGCTTCTGTATAGTTAAGAGCTATTATATTTATCGTAATTGTATTTTTAGCTTGTTTAAAATCAATTGTTCTGTAATACACTCCAGGAACAACTGTTTCTTCTAGATATTCAAAAATATTACTTGTATAAACATGGTCATCTAGAAGATTACCTAATACATCTAAATGTGTCTGTAAAAGAATTGCTTCTTGATTAGTGTTTATTAACTTTTCTTGTTTTTCTTTTAACAACTCTATTCTATTATCAAAAGATGTAATTTTTTTCATTTCTTCTTTAATTTCTAAATCAATCCAAATGAAAATACCTACTATTACTATTGCTATGAAAATTAAAATAGATGCTAAAATTGTTATCTTTGCGCTGAAAGGTATCTCCCAAACACGCTTAATATCAGGCATTAAATCAATATCAAAACTTTCCTCTATTTCTCTACCAGGAGTATACTTTGATTTTTCTTTCTTACGGTGATCTTGAATCTTAGAACGATTAACATCTACTTTGTAATATAGGTCTTCTTTTTTATGAGGCTCTACTGGTTTTTTAACTTCTGGTTTATGTTCATGAATTCCTGGTTTTGTATGAATTGAACTTTTATCACTAATTGCATTAGAAAACCTAAGCTCATCTTTTTTAATTTGATCTTTTTTTTCTTGTTCTGTTTTTTCAGCTTGTTTTTTTAAACTTTCTTTAAGTTTCTTTTCTTGTTTTTTAGATTTTTTCTTTTGAAAGTATTTTTTTATCCAACCAAAAGGACTGGGTTTCTTAAAATTACCCTGTTCTGTTAAAGGTTTATCTTTTTTCTCTCCTGAAGGATCACTCATTGTATAACTAACCTTATTCTTCATCTTCTCAGCAAGTTTTCTTTCAGCTGCTTCCTTATTACGTTGTTCAATTGGTAGTAAATTTATGTCTGTCATAGTCTAATTTTAACATTTTAGTATGCTCTTACTCAATCTCCCTCATAGCAAGACCAACCGCTACAGCAAAACGAGGGCCAATTTGATCTAAAACTGATTTTAGTTCAACTGGATAGATAACTCGAGCCCAAGGATCACCAATAATTACTTTAATGTTTAATAGGTTTGTTAAATATCCAACTAAGTTAGGTAAATATGCAGAACCACCTGTTAATATTAGTTTTTCTACATGTTTACTTTCTCCTTGAGAAGAATATAAGTCAAAACAATATTTAATTTCATTAATAATCGGTTCAATAGAACTTTCAATTGCTTTTGGAACACCTTGTCCTGTATTCTTTGTTGAGAAACCAATATCTTTTTTAAACTGTTCTGCTCTTTTTAAGTCTACATTGATTGTTTTAGCAATACGTCTTGTAATTGATGCTCCACCAGTATCAACTATTCGATTGATAACTGGGATACCTTTGTCTACAATACTGATATCTGCTGACACAGAACCAATATCAATAATCATTACAGGAGCACTTTCATGACCAACTAAAGATCTTTCTAAGGCAAAACTCTCTGTTTCTAAATTAATTAAATCCATCTCAGCTGTCTGAAAGATTTTCATATATCTGTCAACATTTTTCTTTGGCGCAGCTACAATTAAAACCTTAAGGTGTTTACTTTTTTCTGTATCTTCTTTTTTCTCTTCCTTTATTTCGTTATCTTCTTTCTTATCCTCTTTTACTTTCTTCTTTTCTGGTTCTATCTTTTTTTCTTCTTCAATCACTTCTGAATAAAGATTCATTTCCTCAATCGGAAGAGGAACAAACTTTTTAGCTTCCCAAAGAACAGCTTGATCCAATTCATTCTTTTTCATCTGTGGTAAAGAGATAACAGAAGAAAAAACAGAAAAGTTAGGCAATGCAGCAATCACTTTATTGGTTGTAACCCCTGCTCCGCCACAAACCTTCTTAATTAAGGCTGCTACTTCAGCTGGTGTTTCTTGGTGCTTGTTCACAGTAGAAGAAACAGGAAAATCTGCATAACCATAAGTTACGAGTCTTGGTCGTCCATTTTCATTCTTAAGTTCCACTATTTTAATACCTGCGTTTCCAATATCTACGCCTAGGTAAGATAAGCTTTTTGTTCCAAATAGTTGCATAGCAAATTACTGATAAATGATAAAAAAACGGTTATACACACCTCCGTTAATATATATCTATAGTATATCATAAAAATAAGGTGTCTCCAATTGCTTTTAAATGCTTTTTAATGTAGTATTATTAATATATTAACAATTAGTGATTAATATGAATAACAATTAATTCGTATTGATTTTTTTAAAGAATATATGAATACTTTACTCTATATCATCATTGGTGTTGTGGTCGTAATTATTGCTTGGTTAATTGGTGTGTATAATGCGCTGGTTAGACTGAATAACAAGACAAAAGAAGCATGGTCTGGCATTGATGTACAACTAAAAAGAAGACATGATTTAATCCCAAATTTAGTTGAAACTGTCAAGGGTTATGCAAAACACGAAGAAGGTGTTTTTACTAAAGTTACTGAAGCTAGAGCCAATGCAATTTCAGCTAAAAATCCAGCTGAAGCAGCAAAAGCAGAAAATGCTTTAACAGAAACTTTAAAAAGCTTATTCGCAGTAGCTGAAAACTACCCTGAATTAAAAGCTAGTCAAAATTTTCAAGAATTACAAAAACAACTTGAAGAAACAGAAAACAAAATTGAAGCTTCACGTAGATTCTACAATGCAAACGTACGTGACTTTAATACAAAAATTGAAACTTTCCCAAATAATATGGTTGCTGGCATATTAAAGTTCAAAAAGTATGATTTTTATGAAGTAGCAGACGCAAAAGAAAGAGAAAACGTAGAAGTTAAATTTTAAATATATACCTCAAAAAGAGCAAGAATTTTTTCTTGCTCTTAACCTGCCCCGGTAGTTCAACGGATAGAACACCAGCCTTCTAAGCTGGCTATGGGGGTTCGATTCC
>CAYSXS010000021.1:0-16945 GCA_964435065.1 uncultured Gammaproteobacteria bacterium | reverse complement strand
GGTATTAGCGATAGTTGAACAAATTTTCAACATCTCCCCCTGCTACTCTGACCTAAATAAAGTATAGCATATTACTGTTATTTTTGTCAAAAGTTATCCACAATATCAAATTATGCCTAATCATAAATTATTTAAAGTCAATCAAGATGCTGTTATTAAAAATAATAATGGAGAATTTTTAATTTTAAAACAAAATGATGTATGGAAATTACCAGGAGGAAGATTAGAAGATGACGAAACAGCTAAAGAGGGGTTATTGCGTGAAATTAAAGAAGAAACAGCTATTATTGATTGTAAAATTGATAAGATAATAAATATAGGGTTAAGTGGTAGTAAAAGCACATATTTAGTTACTTTTTTGTGTTCAACAGAAGAAATAGAAGTCATACTTAGTGATGAGCATACAGAATATGCTTGGGTGGATGTCAAGGATTTAGATAGATATAATTTTCAGCATAATGAATTAAAAGATTTAATTAAAATCACATGAAAAAAATAACAGGCAAAAAATCAATAGAAAAAATTAGCCATTTTCAATGTGGAAAATGTAAAAAATGGTGGACTGTTGGTGATGCTTCAGAAAAAAAGAAAAAATGGTTCTGTCCTTGGTGTGGGACAGAGCAGGAAGTAAAATAACTATGTCTAAAAAACAAACTCTCCCACGATGGGATTTATCTGAATATTATTCAAGCCTAAATGATCCTAAACTAAAACAAGATAAGCGGTTTTTAAAAACTGCTGGGATTAAGTTTAACCAGAAATATAAAGGAAAGATTTCTTTAAAGAATATATATCCAGCGATTAAAGAGTTGGAGAAAATATATAGAATTTTAGAACACACATATTTCTATATCAACTCCTTGTATGACACAGACATGCATAACGAGAAAAAAGGTTCTTTGTTGCAAGAAATGAAAGAAATATATATTGAATTATCTAAAAGTTTAATATTTTTTGATTTAGAGATTGTAAGTTTATCACAAAGTGAATTTAACAAATTTTTAAAACATCCTAAATTGAAAGAATACATATATTTTTTAAAAAACATATATCGTTTTAAAAAATATACATTATCTGAAGCAGAGGAAAAGATTTTAGCAGATAAAAGTTTACCAGCTACTATGGCTTGGAAAAGAATATATGGAGAAACAAATTCATCTCTTGAATTTAATTTAAAAGTTAAAAACAAGATAAAGAAGATGAATTTAGAAGAAATTTTAAGTTTTAATCAAAAGTCAGATAGAAAATTACGTAAACAGGCAAGTGAAGAGATTTCTAGAGTTTTACAGGAAAAAAGTAGGCTATATACGCAGATATATAACAATATTGTTTTAGATAGAAATCAAACAAATAAGCTAAGAGGTTATACAACCCCAGAAGAATCTAGAATTTTACGTGATGAAAACGATGTTAAAGTAACAGAATTAATCGAAAAAGTAGCTTTAAAAAATTATCCACTTTGTTCTAAACATTACAATCTTAAAAAGAAAATATTAAAGTTAGATAAACTTTATGAATATGATAGATATGCTCCTTTAAATTTATCTAAAGAAAAGAAATATTCTTTTAAACAAGCTAAAGAAATTGTTTTAAATTCTTTTAAAGAATTTGATTTGGAGATATATAACTTAGCTAAAGATTTTTTTGATAAAAAACGAATTGATGTTCCTACATATAACGGAAAAAGAGGAGGAGGATATTGTAATTTAGGAACAGATAAAAAAAACCCAAGAATTTTACTTAACTTCACAGGTCAAATTCGAGATGTTTTAACTTTGTCTCACGAAATTGGCCACGGAATTCATGCTGTATTTTCACAAAAACAAAATTTTATGAATTTTGAATGTACTATACCTATGGCTGAAATCGCTTCAACTTTTTGTGAAAATATTACTTTTGCTTATCTATTAAACCAAACAAAAGATGAAAAATTAAAATTGGAAGTTGTTTCTAATAAATTAGAAGGAGATATTTTTGCCACTTTTTTTAGACAAATGGCTTTTTATCGATTTGAGAAACAAATTCATAGACAAAGATCAGAAAAAGAACTATCTGTTACAGATATTAACTCTATCTGGCAGAAAGAATTACAAGCAATGTTTGGTAAATCTTTAACTTTGACAAATAATCATGAGTCGTGGTGGCAATATGTTTCACACTTTTTCAATTCACCTTTCTATGTCTATGCGTACGTGTATGGTGGACTAATTTCACTAGCATTGTATAATAAATATATGGAATCAAAAGATAAGTCTAAGTTCATTACTTCCTACAAACAGCTATTATCCTCAGGCGGGTCAGATAGACCAGAAAAGTTATTAAAACAAGTAGGAGTAAACATAAAAGATGAAAAATTCTGGCAAGGTGGATTTGATGTGGTAAATGAATTAATTAAACAAGAACATTTAATATATAAAAAAATATGAAAAAAATAAAAATACAAGTAGAAGTATCAGCTAGACACATTCATTTATCACAAAAAGATTTAGATATTTTGTTTGGTAAGAAATATTATCTAAAGAAATTAAAGGACTTATCACAGCATGGACAATTTGCTGCTAAAGAAGAAGTTGTAAGCGTTAAAAATAGAGAATATTCATTTAGAATTGTCGGTCCTGTACGTAAAGAAAGTCAGATTGAAATATCACGGACAGGAGCTATTGATCTAGGTATTGATGTACCTTTAAAATTATCAGGTGATTTAAAGAAAGTTAAAAGTTTGATTGAAGTTAAAGGACCAAAAGGTAAAGTAAAGGTTAAAGCTATTGTAGCTAAAAGACATTTACATTGCCTATTAGAAGAAGCTAAGAGGTTGGGTTTGAAAAAGAATCAAAAAGTTAAAGTTTTAATAAAAGGAGAACGAGAATTAGTTTTACATAACGTAATTGTTCGTCCTGAAGAAGAATATAACCTAAGTTGTCATATAGATACAGATGAAGCTAATGCTTCTGGTTTAGGAAGTGTTTGTGGAAGTGGGTTTTTAATTAAATAGTTATGAACATTTTAGTTTTAAATTTAGGATCTACATCTTTTAAATTTGAGTTATTTGACTCAGACAGTTTAGAGTCTTTACAAAAAGGAAATTTTGAAATAGAACAAGTAGAATCTGATCAAATACAAGAAGAAGTTAATAAACTTTTTAGAGAAGTTTTAAGAAAAATAGGGGAAGTTAATAAGATTAAAGCTGTTGGTCATAGAGTTGTACGTGGAGGAGATAAATATACAGATATTTTAAAGATTGATAAAGAAAATTTGACAGAGCTAGAAGAAATATCTTCTTTAGCTCCTTTACATAATCCTTTTAATTTAGCTGGGATAAAGAGTGTACAAGAATATTTACCTGATGTAGATAATTTTGCAATATTTGATACTGCTTTGTATAAAGACCTTCCAGAGGATTCTAAAATTTATCCAATTCCATATAAATATTATGAACAAGGTATAAAAAGATTTGGTTTTCATGGAATTTCACATAAATATGCAGCTGAACAAACAGCTAAAAAATTAAATAAAGATTTAGATAAAATTAATTTAATTTCTATACATCTTGGTGGTGGTTGTTCAATTACAGCCTTTAGCAATGGCAAGCCAATTGATACATCAATGGGCTTTACTCCCATGGAAGGTTTAATGATGCAAACAAGAAGTGGTGATGTTGACCCAGGAGTAATATTTGAATTGATTAAACAAGAAGAAGATATTGATAAAGTAAAAAATATTTTAAACAAAGAATCAGGCATAAAAGGTATTAGTGGATTTGATAATTATTTAGATCTTCTAGAAGCTGTAAAGAACAAGGAAGAAAAAGCTATTTTAGCTTTTAATATGTACATTTCAAGAATTCAGAAATATATTGGTGCATATTTAGCTATTTTAGGTGAAGTTGATGGTATAATTTTCACAGGTCAGATTGGTGCCGGTAAGCCAGAGACATATAAAGAAGTTATGAAATCAAAGTTATTTAAAGATATTAAAAGTATAGTAATTGAGCCTAATGAAGAAGTGGCCATAGTAAAAGAAATTAAAGAAATAATTTAAATAGTAATTTTTATTTACAAAACCCATTGGAGGAAACATGGATAATTACAAACTTATAAGTGTAATTTTTTTCTTTTTAATTTCGGGCATTGTGTTGATATGGAAGTACCAAACAATATATCTTCCAAAAGTCTCAATTTACCCTGGTTTTTTTGGGCTTCTTCTTCTTTTTAATATCAGGGTGGAGATTGAAATATCAGAAGTAGAAACAATTGGTTGTTCTGTTTGTAAAATGAAATATCAATTTTTTATCAAGAAAGAAGTTTGGGAACCATATTTAAATCCTGATTTTAAAGTAATTTCAATCAACAAAAATATCAATACATTTTTCTTTCAAATTGAAAACTTTGTATTAACTGGTGAGGTTGATAACAAAGGAAGGGGTTTTATCAAGTTACAGAAAGCGGGCAGAAAGATAAAAATATTTATACCTTTGGAAGAAGTAGTTGTTACATAGGAATTTGTCATAAACAAGCCGATCATCAATGATCGGCTTAACTTTTTGCCAAAAATTGTATAAAAAGATATAATAAAGATAGAAAATAAATTAAAACAAAATAAGAATATGAAAAAAATATCAATCAAAATAGTTGGACCAGCTGGATTTGGTATTAAAGTTACAGGTATAACTATAGCTAAAATTTTTACACGTTTAGGTTTAAATGTTTTTGCATATACAGAATACCCATCTTTGATCCGTGGAGGACATAATACATACCAAATTGATGTATCTAAGGATAAAATACATTCTTCAAATCAGAAATGTAATATTTTAATTGGTTTAACTGCTGAAGCTATTCAAAAAGAAAAAGATAACATTGAAAGAGAATCTTTTGTTATTTGTGACAATAATATATCTGAAGACGAATTGAAATTAAGAGAAGTTAAAGTTATCCAAGCTCCATTAGTAAAGAGTGCTAAATTTGCTGGGTCTGAATTAATGAAGAATACAGTTGCTCTTGGTATTTTGTTATCTTTACTTGATTTACCTATTAAAAAGTTAAATGATGTATTGGTAGACATGTTTGCCAGTAAAAAAGAGGTGATTAAGGACAACAAGGTGGCAGGAAAAACTGGTTATGATTGGATGGAACAATATAAGAAGAAAGAAGATAATAATTTTGATAAGTTAAGTAAAATAGTTTCTGTTTCTAAAAAAGAAAGTAAGAATCTATTAATGACTGGGAATCAAGCTTGTGCAATGTCTGTTATTGCTTCTGAGTGCCAAATGTATGTAGCTTATCCGATGACTCCTTCAACAGATATATTACATATTCTTGAAGCTCATCAAAAAGAAACAGGTATGTTAATTCATCAACCAGAAGATGAGATTTCTGGAATTCATGTTGCTTTAGGTTCTTCTTTTACAGGTGCTCGTTCAGCTGTAGGAACTTCTGGAGGAGGTTTTGCTTTAATGAATGAAGGTTTTTCTTTAGCAGGCATGACAGAAACACCTTTGGTTGTTTTTGAGGTTATGAGACCAGCTCCTGGAACAGGTAATCCAACTTGGTCTGATCAAGGTGATTTAAACTATGTAGTTAATGCAGGACATGGTGAATTTGCTAAAATTATCATTACTCCTGGAACACCAGAACAATCTTTTGATTTAGTTCAGCATGCTTTTAATTTAGCTGATAAATACCAAACACCTGTAGTAATATTGTCTGATAAACATTTAGGTGAATCTTCTTTTACGGTTACTAAAGATATTTTTAATGAAATTGATAAAGTTGATAGAGGTAAAATTGTAAAGACAGTTAAAGACACAAAAGAATTATTCATGAGGTATAAGATAGAAAAAGATGGAATATCCGCAAGAACTATTCCTGGTGTTAAAGCAGGAGAACATATTGCTAATTCTGATGAACATGATGAACATGGATATTCTGATGAATCAAGTAAAGTTAGAATTGAACAGATGGATAAAAGAATGAGAAAATTAGAAGAAATTAAAAAAGATATTCCTTTACCAAAAATATATGGTTCTAAAAATGCTAGTAAAACTTTAGTTTGTTGGGGATCTAGTTTTGGAGTATGTAAAGATACTATTGATCAAATGAAAAATGTAAATATGATTCATTTTGAATATGTTTATCCAATGCCTAAGAATTTAGATAAATTTTTAAAGAAATTTAGAAAATTAATTTTAGTTGAGCAAAATAAGACAGGACAGTTAGGTAAATTAATTAGACAGGAAACTGGAATTGAAATTAAAGATAAAATATTAAAATATGATTCAAGGCCGTTTTGGAGTGATGAGCTAGTTAAGCAGATGAAATAAGGGTGTCTTGACATAATATTATAAAACCATTATAATTATAATATACTAAATAACTATATAATTTTATGGAAAAAGCAATTTTACAAATTCCAATTGATAAAACTTTAAGAAATAAGGCTGTAAAAGTAGCTGATAGTCAGGGATTTTCTTCTTTGCAAGAAGTGGTGCGACTTTTTATCAATAAATTAGCAAAAAACGAAATTCAATTTGGGTTTGCACATCCAACCGTTAAGTTGTCTGAAAAAAATGAAAAGAGATATGACAAGATGATTAAAGAAGCAGAAAATGATGAAAATGTAAGTAAAAGCTTTTTAAATGTAGAATCATTAATGGATGATTTGAGAAAATAGTTTATGCTAATTAAATATCATAATCTATTTAAAAAAGCATATAAAAAAAGAATAATAATGAATCCAGTATTAGATAAAAAGACAGAAGAAATAATAACTATTTTTAAAAACAATCACAGAGATCCAATTTTGCGTGATCATTTATTAAAAGGTAAAAAACAAGACCTCAGGGCTTTTTCAATAACAGGCGATATTCGTATTGTATATAAAATAATTTCAAAAAATGAGGTTTTGTTTTTAGATATTGGTTCACACAATCAAGTTTATTAACACAAAAAATAAAATAAAATAAAAATATGTCAAAAATTAAAGCTACTGAATATAATACTTCATGTAAACCAACATGGTGCCCTGGTTGTGGGGATTTTGGAATATGGACAGCAATTAAAAATGTATTATCAGAATTAGATATTGCTCCACATAATGTAGTAATAACATATGATATTGGTTGTATTGGCAATATGGCCAGCTCTGTTAAATGTTATGGTTTTCATTCTTTACATGGTAGAGCTTTACCTGTAGCTGTTGGAGCTAAATTAGCTAATCCTAAATTAACTGTTTTATCAATAGTTGGTGATGGAGGTATGTATGGAGAAGGAACTAATCATTTAATTCATTCTGCTAGATATAATGTAGATGTTAATTTAATTGTTGCAAACAATCACAGTTTTAGTTTAACTACAGGACAATCATCTCCAACATCTGAAAAAGGTTATGTAACAAAAACAACTCCTTGGGGAGAAATTAAAAAACCAATTAATCCAATAGCTTTATCTTTAAGTGCAGGGTCCAGTTTTGTTGCACGTTCCTCATCTATTGATATTAAACACATGACTGAGATGATTAAGGAATCTATACAACATAAAGGTTTTTCTCATCTTGATATTTTACAACAATGTGTAACTTTTAATAAAGTTAATACAGTTCAATGGATTAAAGATAAAACATACAAGTTAAATAAACCAACCAGTAATATTAAAACAGCTTTAAACAAGGCTTTAGAACAAGATAAATTACCAATCGGCATATTTTACAAAGAAAACAAAAAGAGCTATAGTGAAGAACTAGATTTCAGTGCAGATACCTGTGCTGTTGAGCAGAGTATTAAGTTTGATAAGAAAGTTCTATTAGATGAATATATCTAAAAAGTGAATAATGAAAAATTATGAATAAAATAATCAAAAAACAACCAAGCCAAATTAACATTAAACAAACAGTTAGGTTTGGCAAGCCTTGTATTAAGGGTACTCGTATTGCAGTCACTGATATTTTGAATTTGTTAAGGAAAGGGTATGATTTAAAAGAAATTCCAAACCAGTATCAGGGGATTACAGTTAATAAAGCAAAAATGGCTATTGATTATGCAGCAAATGTTTTAGGCAAGGAAGAAGTTTTAGAATTGAATTAAAGCTTATGCTTAAATTTTTTGTTGATGAGTGTATTAATATTGATGTTGTTTTGGCTTTACGTCAAAATAGTTTTGATGTTACTACTGTTGGAGAAGTAAAATTAACTGGAAAACCAGATGATACTATTTTTGAATTTGCTAAAAAAACAAAAAGAATTTTGTTAACCTTTGATAGGGGTTTTGGAGATATTTTCCGTTTTGATATATCTCATAGTTCAGGAGTAATTGTAATTTTGAGTGGAAAAATGAAAAAAAATGAAGTTATCAAAACAGTTTTAGGATTTATAAAATTTATATCAAATAAAAATTTAGAAGGCAAACTGGTTATTGTTGGAAAAAATAAAATTAGAATTATTGGTAGGTAATGCCTTATGTCTAAAAGATGGTTAGTAAAACCTAAATATCCGCAAGAATTTGCAGAAAAATTACCGGGCTATAATCCGGTAATTTTACAATTACTTTATGACCGAGGATTAGATACACATGAAAAAGTAGATGAGTTTTTAAATCCAGACTATACACAAGATATTCATGATCCTTTTCTTTTTAATGATATGCAAAAAGCTGTGGATAGGATTAATAAATCAATTGAGAATAAAGAGAAGATATTGGTTTATGGAGACTATGATGCTGATGGAGTTACAGCTTCTGCTGTATTAGTTAAAACCTTAGAAAAAATTAATTCTAAAAATGTTGATGTATTTATTCCACATAGACATTTAGATGGTTATGGAATTAACAAAGAAGTTTTACAAGGTTTTGTTGATAAAGGAGTTAAACTAGTTATTACAGTTGATTGTGGAATAACCAATATTGAACAGATAAAGATATTAAAAGATAATAATATTGATACCATTATTACAGATCATCATTTACAAGGAGAAAAATTACCTGATGCTTTTGCAATAATAAATCCATCAATAGAAATAGAGAAATATCCTTTTAAGAGATTGGCTGGTGTGGGTGTAGCTTTTAAGCTAGCTCAAGCACTTTTTAAATCAAAAAATGATAAAGAAGAATACGAACCTTTTGAGAAATGGCTCTTAGATGTAGTTACTATTGGGACAATAGGTGATGTTTCTCCAATTTTAGGAGAAAATAGGACATTAGTTAAATATGGATTAATGGTATTAAACAAAACCCCACGTAAAGGTTTACGTGAGTTAATTAGGGTTAGTTCTTTATCAAATGGACACGATCCTAATACTGAAATTCCTTTAGGTGAAGATATATATGAATTAGATGTTAGAAATGTATCTTGGCAGATTGTTCCTAGAATAAATGCAGCTGGTAGAATTGATCACGCTAATTTAGCATATAACCTATTAACAACAGAAGATGAAATGGAAGCTATTGCTTTGGCACAAGACATTAATTCAAAAAATGTAGAACGTCAGAAAATAGCTGAAAAGATGTTAAATGAAGCAGAAGAAATATTTGGCAAAGTAGCGGATGAACAAAAAATTCTAATTGCTTCTAAGGAGGACTGGATGCCCGGTATAGTTGGGTTGGTGGCAGGAAAGCTAAAAGATAGGTATAGCCGACCAGTCATATTATTCTCTAAAGAAAAAGATAAGTATACTGGTTCTGCCAGAAGTATTTCAGAATTGAATATTACAGAAGCAATGCGAGAATGTGAAGAATTTTTAGATAGGTTTGGTGGTCATTCAAAAGCTGGAGGATTAAGTTTAATGGGGGATGATAATTACAAAAAGTTTGTTGATAAGATAAACAAGTTTACTAACGAAAAATTAAAAGACATAGAACTTGTCCCAACCATTGAAATTGATGTAGAATTAAGAATGGAGGATTTAAGTTGGGATCTTTGGGATGAGATCGAAAGATTTGAACCATTTGCAGAAGCAAATCCTTTACCCTTGTTTTTAATTAAAAACGTAAAGATAGAGGAAATGGATATAATTGGAAAGAATAATAATACATTACGTTTTTCATTATCTCAAAATGGTGAGAGACAGAAAGCAATATCTTTTGGAAAAGTAGAGCAGTGGGGAGAAAAAATTAAAATAGGGGATGTTATTGATGTAGTGGTTGAATTTGGAATAAACGAATGGAATGGGAATAGAGAATTACAATTTAAAGTATTAGATTTTAAAAAACATGAATAAAAAAGTAACAATTTATACAGATGGTGGTGCACGTGGCAACCCTGGTCCCGCAGGTATTGGTGTTGTTATCTTTAATGAAAAAGAAGAGATAATAGGGCAGTACAAGAAATATATTGGTGAAACTACTAATAACCAAGCTGAATACCAAGCTGTGGTTTTAGGTTTAGAAGAAGCTAAAAAGTTAAAAGTAGAAGAAGTTGAGTTAAGAATGGATTCAGAACTAGTTTGTTCACAAATTAATGGAGTATATAAGATAAAGAATCAAGCTTTTCAAGATAGTTTTATTAAAATCTATAATCTAAAACAATCATTTAAAAATATTACTTTTATGTATATTCCTCGAGAAAAGAATAAATTAGCTGATTCTTTGGCTAACCAAGCTATGGATGAGGCATAGAATTAAATAAATAGAGAATATAAATTAGCACTCTTGACATGAGAGTGCTAATTTTTGTATAATTATATTACACATAAATTTTAATATATTTTTAGCTAATATTAGGTAATATATATTAAAAAGTCTTTTGTGGAAAACTTATGAACGAAAGACAAAGCCAATTATTTAGAAATATTGTTGAAGAATATATTAAAACAGCACAACCTGTGGGGTCAAAATTAGTAGTGGATAAATTTAATCTAAATATTTCGCCAGCTACAGTCCGTAATGATATGGTTGAACTTGAAGATTTAGGCTTAATTAGACAGCCACATACTTCTGCTGGCAGAGTTCCAACAGAATCAGGTTATAGATACTATGTTAAAAACTTTGTTCAATTAGAAAAAGAATTAGATAAAAAGAATAAACAAGAAATACAAGTTAAAGTAGATAGTAATAAAGAAGATGACGATGGGGATAATTTTGAAAAGAATATTAAAAAATTAGCACGTGCAATTGCTGAAGAATCTAACCAGGGGATTATTGTTGGTTTCCCAAATCGTGACGTTTTCTATACCGGTTTATCTAACTTACTATCACAATCAGAGTTTCATGATTTAGATCTAATATCTGATGTTTCAAATATTTTTGATCACTTAGAAGAAATTGTTTCTGAAATTTATGATGATTTTTCAGATCATGCAGAAATCATAATTGGTGGTCATGAACATTTTCCTGAAGACTGTTCAATTGTTATTAGAAAAGATAAAGATGTCTTATTTGGAATCATGGGTCCAAAAAGAATGGACTATCAAGAAAATATTAAATTATTAAATTTTGTTAAAGATATTTTATGACTAAAAAACCTAACATAAAAGAATTAGAAAAACAATGTGAAGAATACTTACATGGTTGGAAACGAGCAATGGCTGATTATGAAAATTTTAAAAAGCAGTCAGAAAAGGAAAAAGAAGAATTTGCTAAGTTTGCAAGCATGAATCTAGTTATGTCTCTAATGCCTGTGTATAATAATCTAAAATTGGCTTTAGAACATTCTCCAGATGATGACTGGGCAAAAGGAATAGATCATATTCAGAAACAATTTAAGCAAGTTTTAGAACATAATGGCGTAGATGAAGTTTTACCTAAAGTCGGTGAAGAATTTAATCCTGAAGAGCACGAAGCAATTAAAAGTGAGAATAAGGATGGTAATAAGATTAAAAAAGTTATTAGCTGTGGATATAAGTTAAGCGGTAGAATATTTATCCCAGCCAAAGTAATTGTAAAGTAAAAATTAATAATTAACACGTGATTGTTTAAATAACTAATTAAAGATCACTAGGAAATAAAAATATGGGAAAAATTTTAGGTATCGATCTCGGTACAACAAACAGTGCAATGGCTGTGATGGAAGGTGGCAGCCCAAAGATTTTAGAAAATAAAGAAGGAAACAGAACAACTCCTTCTATGGTTGCGATTAATAAAACAGGTGAAAGATTAGCTGGTTTACTTGCTAAGCGTCAAGCTGTTACTAATCCAACCAATACTTTGTTTTCAATTAAACGTCTAATTGGAAGACGTTGGGAAGATGAAGAAGTACAACGTGATTTAAAAACAACACCTTTTAAGATTAAACAGGCAGGGGTTGGTATTAAAGTTGAAATGAGTGGTAAGGACTATACTCCACAAGAAATTTCTGCAATGATTTTAGGTAAATTAAAAGCTGATGCAGAAGAAAAATTAGGTGAAAAGATTGAGGAAGCTGTTATTACTGTTCCAGCATATTTTGATGATTCACAAAGACAAGCCACCAAAGAAGCTGGCGAAATTGCTGGTTTAAAAGTTGCTCGTATTGTAAACGAACCAACAGCTGCTGCTTTAGCATATGGTTTTGAAAAGAAAAAAGGACAACAAATAGCTGTATATGATTTAGGTGGTGGAACTTTTGATGTTTCTATTCTAGATGTAGAAGAAGATACAATTGAAGTTAAAGCTACTAATGGTGATACACACTTAGGTGGTGATGATTTTGATCAAAAGTTAATTAACTGGATAATTGATGAATTTAAAAAAGCTGAAGGTATTGATTTATCAAATGACCCAATGGCCTTACAAAGAGTTAAAGAATCTGCTGAAAAAGCTAAAGTTGAATTATCAACTGCTCAAGAAACAGAAATTTCACAACCTTTCATTACTACTACAGCTGATGGCCCAAAACATTTATCTTTAAAGATGACCAGAGCCAAATTAGAGGAATTAGTAGGTGATTTAGTAGAAAAAACTTTAGAGCCAGTTAAACAAGCTTTAAAAGATGCCGGGCTTGAAGCTAAAGATGTTGAAGAGGTTATCTTGGTTGGTGGTATGACACGCATGCCATTAGTTCAAAAAACAGTTGAAAAGTTTTTTAATAAGAAGCCAAACATGACTGTTAATCCTGATGAAGTAGTTGCTTTAGGCGCAGCTGTACAAGCAGGTGTTTTACAAGGTGATGTAAAAGATGTTCTTTTACTTGATGTAACTCCTTTAACTTTAGGTATTGAAACTCTAGGTAGTGTATCAACCCAGTTAATTGAAAAGAATACAACTATTCCTACTTCAAAATCTCAAGTTTTCTCAACAGCAGCAGACAATCAACCTTCTGTAGAAATTCATATTTTACAAGGCGAACGTCCAATGGCTGGGGATAACAAAACTTTAGGTAGATTTATTCTAGATGGAATTCCACCAGCTCCTAGGGGTTTACCACAAATTGAAGTTACTTTTGATATTGATGCTAATGGTATTTTAAGTGTTAAAGCTCAAGATAAAGGTACTGGCAAAGAACAGCATATTACAATTACAGCTTCAACTGGATTAAATAAAGATGAGATTGAAAAGATGAAGAAAGATGCAGAAGCTCATGCTGAAGATGATAAGAAAAAGAAAGAAGAGATTGAAGTTAAGAATATGGCTGAAACTTTATACTACACTACAGAAAAAGCTTTGAAAGAAGCAGGAGATAAAGTTTCAGAAGCAGATAAGAAATCTATTGAAGAAAAAATGGAAGCCCTTAAACCTATTAAAGACGGAGAAGATATCGAAGCTATTAAAAAAGCTACGGAAGAACTTTCAACTGAAGCACAAAAGATTGGCCAAGCTATGTACCAACAGCAACAAGCCGAACAAACACAGCCAGCTGATGAAGAAGCTCCAACTGAAGAAAAACCAGAAGATAAAAAAGATGAAGCTCAAGAAGCTGAGTTTGAGGAAGTTAAAAAAGAAGATGAGAAGAAATAAAAAAGCCAAACGCTGGGCGAGTGGCTTATTTGGAAGTTTATTAAACAATTTTTGAGTTTTTCAATCCGCTGTTTGTTTATTCACTTGTTTTTTCAGCTAAATAATAACCCCATTGGTTA
Organism: uncultured Gammaproteobacteria bacterium; assembly: GCA_964435065.1. Classification (GTDB taxonomy): domain Bacteria; phylum Patescibacteriota; class Patescibacteriia; order UBA2196; family UBA2196; genus CAYSXS01. The sequence goes on along the minus strand of CAYSXS010000021.1, from coordinate 2,971 downwards.
GCTTCATCTAAATGTTCTTTAGCATTTTTTTTCATATTTGGATCTATTACGTAAGCAGCGCAGCAAGCAACTTCACCAATAATTATTCTAGCGATTGATTCGATTGTTTGGTACATTTTTTTTACATCAGATTTGTTTGGTAATTTTTTTGCAATTGCTTCCAAATCTTTTGCTGTGTAATGAACACTGATTTCCTTTTTAGTCATGATTTCCTCCGTTTATTGGAATTAAAATAATTTGTTAATTATTATATATATAATACATTATTTTAAATTTTTGTCAAGTTTAATAAATTAAGATAACATAAAAATATGCAAAACCCACAAAACAACCCAAATCAACAAAAACAAATGCAAATTAAAATTGATGACAACACCCTAAAAGGTGTTTATGCTAATGCAATGCAAGTTTCTCATTCTAAAGAGGAATTTATATTAGACTATATGAATCTTTCTCCTCACCAAGGAGTAGGTGTTGTATCTTCTCGTGTAATTATCAGCCCAGGGCATGCAAAAAGAATGATTGCTGCTTTGAGTGATAATTTAAAGAAATACGAGGAACAGTTTGGTAAAATTGAAGAAGCTGATGCACCAAATAACGAATTAGGTTTTAAGACTGAATAAAATGGCTAAAGACTATTATTCCATCCTTGGAGTAGATAAAAAATCAAGCCAAGATGATATTAAAAAAGCTTTTCGTAAAAAAGCTCACGAACACCACCCTGATAAGGGTGGTGGCGATGAAGCTAAATTTAAAGAAGTTAACGAAGCTTATCAAACTCTTGGTAACAAAGATAAACGTGCCCAATACGATCAATTTGGCACGACTTTTGATAGTGCAGGAATGGGTGGTGAGCAGGGTGGTTTTAATTGGCAAGATTTTGCAAGACAGCAGGGTGGGCAACAAAGAGGACATCAAACTAATGCAAACTTTGAAGGCATTGATTTAGGAGATATCTTTGGAGATCTATTTGGTGGAGGCAGAAGAAGTTCACGTAGTCGCTCAGCCAGTGGAGAAGATATTCAGATTCAAATGACAATAGATTTTAGGGAAGCTGTATTTGGTATAGAAAAAAATATATCTCTAGATAAACAAGATAAATGTGATAAATGTAGTGGAAAAGGTTATGAAAGTAGTAGTAAGATAATAACATGTCCACAATGTAATGGTGCAGGACAAGTTCAACAAACACAAAGAACAATGTTTGGGGTATTTTCTAGCGCCAGTGTTTGCCCAACTTGTAAAGGAGAAGGCAAAAAACCAGAAGCATATTGTTCTAAATGTCACGGAGAAGGAAGACATAAAACCAAAAAAGAATTAAAAATTACAATTCCTGCTGGAATTGATTCTGGTGAAACAATTAAGATTTCTGAACAGGGTAATGTGGGACCAAAAGGAAGTAGAGCAGGTGATTTATATATCTCATTTAATATTAAAGAAGATAAAGAATTTAAAAGAGAAGGATATAATATATTGTCTAAGGCAGAGATAAATATATCTCAGGCCGCCTTAGGAGATAAAATAGAAATAGATACATTAGATGGACTAGTTAGTTTAAAAATCCCTTCAGGAACCCAATCAGGTAAAACTTTTGTTTTAAAAAGCAAAGGAGTACCGGTTTTAAGTTCTCCTGGCCGTAGGGGAGATCAACAGGTTGAAGTAATTGTTAAAACCCCATCACGATTGTCTAGGAGACAAAAGAAATTATTAGAAGAATTAAAAGATGAATTAATATAATAATAGGATATTCACAAATTAAAAAATGGAGGGCAAGATCATGATACCTGTTTGGTTGTTTAAAAAATTTGTTAAATATGATTCAACTTGTTGTAATAAGTTTGTGTATTATTTTGGAACCACAGTATTTACCAGCAAAATATCGTCTGTCACGAATGATGATATAGAAGAATTTGTTCAAAAACTCTCTGGTAAATCAGGACAAATAATAGACTGGTGTTTATTTGATGCTAAACCACATATTTTAGCTCTTGGTAATATTAAAAAAGTTACATCAGCTATTCACGATCTTTATCCTATCACAGGGTTGGACGTAAATTGTAATTAAATGAATTGCCGCCAAGCAACATATTGTTGTTTGGCGGTCGTTTTATTTTTATGATATAATATATTTATATGTTAGATTCACTTCCAAATATTGCAGGAGCTATGGATTCAATGAGTTGGTCATTAAATGGTTATGACCTATATATTTTATTATTTTTCGTAGCTATTGTTTTATTATGTTTCTTTTTTTTAAAAAAGAAAGTTTTTGCTTTTTTGTTTGGTATATATACCAGTTATTTAGTAGTTTTGTTTTTTCCTTTTAATCAATGGTTTGGGGGTTCTAGTTTAGAATCTATTGATAAACTAAAAGTTTATAGTTTTGTTGGTTTGGTTATATTATTAACTTTTATATTTTCTCGTTCTCATGTATTTCTTAGCCAAGGTGGAGGAATGATAAAAAAGCTCATTCGTTCTTTGCTTTACGGTATTTTAAATGCAGGCCTGTTTTTAAGCCTGTTTATATTAATTTTACCATTAACATGGTTATCTAAGTTTTCGGGCGCTAGTTTGAATCTTTTAGGTTCAGATATTGCTCGGTTTGTTTGGGTAGCTCTACCTATTGTTTTATTATTATTCTTAAACAAAAGAAGAAAAGGCCCTGGTAGGCCTAGTTTAGATTAATTGTTTTATGACTAAAAAAGATAATTCAATTATACTCTTTCACGAAAAACAAGTTCGTCGTCATTGGGATGAGGACCAGGAACTTTGGTATTTTTCAATTGTTGATGTTATTGAAATTTTAACTGGTAGTAACAACCCTCAAGTATATTGGAGGGTTCTAAAAAAAAGACTTCTTGATGAAGGATCAAATCAAACCGTTACAAATTGTAACGGTTTAAAAATGAAAGCCAAAGATGGCAAGATGAGAATAACTGATGTGGCTGATACTGAAACACTTTTAAGATTT
>CAYSXS010000020.1:0-20052 GCA_964435065.1 uncultured Gammaproteobacteria bacterium | reverse complement strand
TTAACCTGCCCCGGTAGTTCAACGGATAGAACACCAGCCTTCTAAGCTGGTTATGGGGGTTCGATTCCCTCCCGGGGTAAATATGTAAAAAACAGAGGAAAAACCTCTGTTTTTTGGTTTATATAAGTTAATTTGACAAATATACCCTAAAAAATTATACTATATTGTTGGGAGGATCTTTTACAACTCAACAACAGGAGAAAATACTATAATTCACAGCGTGGTTGCTTGCTTTTGAAACAGTCTATTGGAGGTAAATCATGAAGATTAAATTTAAAATCGAATTGGTTTCAGTTGTTTTATTGTTTTTACCATTAATTTTATTTGCTCAAACGGGCATAATTAGTGGTGATGTTACAGATGCTAAAACCGGTGAAGAACTAGTAGGAACAAACATTTCCCTTATTGGCACCAATATGGGTGCAGCCACAGATTTCAATGGATGGTTTGAAATAAGAAAAGTTCCTGCTGGAACCTATAAACTCAGAGCGACGTTTATAGGTTTTAAAGAATCAATAAAAAACATTAGAGTTACTAGCAGTAGAGTTGTTGTGAATTTCAAACTTCAACCAACTATTTTAAGCGGTGAAGGAATTGGAATTACAGCTAACCGAGCCAAAGACAGAGAAACACCAGTAAGTTTCTCGGATGTTGGAGCAAAAAAAATCAACGAACAATTTACTGTCCAGGATGTTCCAAATTTAATTAGGCACGTACCCGGAGTCTATACTACTTCTGATGGAGGTAGTGGGTTAGGTGATACTGGTATGTTTATTCGTGGATTTGATATGCAACGTGTGCAAGTTATGATCAACAATATTCCTGTTAATGACCCTGAAAGTAAAAAGGTTTATTGGTCAAATTGGGGATCTTTACCTGCAGCTTCACAAAGCATTCAAGTTCAGAGAGGAGTTGGATCTTCAATGTATGGATCTGGCGCTTTTGGTGGATCAGTTAATGTATCAACCAGTGAAGCCCCTGCAGTTAGTGGTTACCATGTCAATCTAACCGGTGGTTTATATAACACATTTAAAGCTGGTTTCGATTACAATACTGGTTTGATCAATAACAAATACGCATTTTTAACAAGGTTTAATTACTTAACTGGAAACGGATTTCGCAAAGATACATATTATAAAGGCCTACAATATTATTTTGCCCTTTCGTTTTTTCCAAACGATAACCATTCTTTGCGAGTCGTATTACACGGCGCGCCGCAGTACCACTCTTATGCTTATTATTCGATGCCCATGAAAAACTTTGTGAAATATGGACGAGACTTTAATGCTCATCCATATGTCATGAATGATGATGCAGCATTAACTGATCGAGAAAAAGATGGTACAAATTTGATGGATGTGTTGTTTTTTGGAATAACCAAAGACAAAGGCGGTGAGGTTATTGGCAACGGCTATACCAGTTTTGACAATAACGTATTTCACAAACCACAGTTTGAAGTTCATCACACATGGACTTTGAGTGATAAAAGTTATTTGCAATCAACAATGTTCGCGTCAATTGGTCGTGGATATGGTGAAAATGCAAATGCTTATTACAAAATGGCCCGTGATGGTGAAAACGGCATGATGACAATGCAAAGCATTATTGATGCTCAGCAATACCAGTACCGTGCCCACTCAATCCACAATCAATTAGGATTTTTAAGTACTTATAATACTCAATGGAAAGAGCATAAAATAACAGTTGGTTTTGAAAGTCGTTATTGGTGGGCAAGGCATTATGGTTTAATGGCCAATACTTTTGGCCAGGAAACAATCGGCTATTATATTGGTGGTAAAAAAGCTAATTTCCGTGAAGGCGACGTATATTATGACTACACAGGGATTAAACCTCAAATATCTTTTTTTGCACATGCTTTATGGAAAATTACTCGTGATTTAAGCATGATGACAGATGTCCAGTATTCGTATCGTTATTATCGGATTTTTGAGGATATGCCATCAAACAATAATCGACCAGATGAAAACGGCGACCATATTATTACCCAAAATTTAAAGGGTGGTAATAATGATGGTTATGTTAATAACCCAGACACAAAATATACTTTACTGGATTTTAACAAAAATTATAACTTTGTAGCTCCAAAATTTGGGTTAAATTATAACCTGACCAATTCTATAAATGTTTTTACAAATTACAGCCGGGCATTTAATGAACCCCGAGTAAAATATTTTTATAATTATGGTCAACCAACAGATGCCTTACCAATTGAAACCTCAGATGACGTAGAGTTTGGTTTCGGGTATCAAGCTGATAGATTTTTTGTAAAAGTTAATGGATATAATATTGCTTTTGCGAATAAAGCTTACCGGATTCAAGATCCAGAAAAAGCTAACCAGCCAGGCTATGATTATAAGGGCCGCCGTTATGTTCAGGTCGGCGATGCCACCTACCAAGGAATTGAAGTTGAAGCCAGTGCTGTGTTAACTAGAGGATTAAATCTTGGCCTATCATTATCTAAAATGGAAAATGCATGGGGCGCAGATATTTCTGATGAAGCCAGAGACCAACTCGGGATTACAAAAGGTAAAATTGAACCTGGTGTACCACAATTTATGATGCACACCACTCTGGATTATTCAGTAGGTAATTTTTTTGCTTCTGGCGCTTTCCGCCATTTCCAAGATTACTACGTTTTGCCAGACAATGAAGATGTTATTGTTGATGGTAAAATGGTAGATGGCGAATTTGTAAGCACGAAAGAATCCCCAACATTACCCAGTTGGAACTTAATTGATTTAATTCTGGGTTATCGTTTCGGATTTGGAAAATATGGAGCAAGTCTATCACTACATCTTAACAACTTATTAGACGAGGAATATCTTCAAATAGGAAATGAATATGGAGTTATTCCTGGTGCTGAGCGTAATATTCAAATTAATTTAAGCTTAGGCCGTTAGTACATTTTATTTTTTGCAACCACGCAAAACAATAGCCATTGGTTTTTCAAAAATCAGTGGCTATTTTAATTTCACAAATTTTATGCTAAAATTTATTATAATAACTAAATATATAAACCTATGCTCATTTTTTGGTTCATTATATTAGCTGTCTGCTTATTTGTTTTAATAAAAGCTGCAGACTATTTTACAGATGCTTCAGAAAAAGTTGGTACAATTTTTAAACTTCCACCTGTTGTTATTGGAATTTTAATTGTAGCAGTTGGAACATCTGCTCCAGAACTTGCTACTTCTGTTTTTGGTGTATTAAAAGGAGAAGCAGCCATTTTAGCAGGTAATATTGTTGGTACAGTTATTGCCAACATATTATTAGGACTTGGTTTGGTTGTTGTAATTTCCTGGCGTGTAGCAAAATTTAACTGGGACAGTGTATCTAACGACATGTCCTTTTTCCTAAGCGCTGTCATTCTTTTAATCCTGTTTTGTATGGATGGAATGTTTGGTTTTTGGGAAGCTGTACTGTTTTTAATTGGATATGTGATTTATGTGATTTACAGTCTGAACATTAGAAAACAGCATCCTAAAAAAGTTAGAGATGATTTACATAAAGAAATTAAGTCTAAAATCAGAGAAGACCATAAAGATGATGGGCAAAATAAAACAACCTCTAGTAAAAAAGATTTACCAAAGTTAATTTTAATTTTTGTTATCAGTTTAATTTTTATCCTTATCTCTGCTAAATATACAATTGACGCTCTTTTAGAAATTGCATCAATGATTGGTTTGGGATCGTCCATCTTAGCTGCAAGTATTGTGGCTATTGGTACTTCCTTGCCTGAAATTTTTGTAGCTATTTCTTCTGCTAAAAAAGGAAACTTTGATATGGTATTAGGAAATATTATTGGTTCAAATATTTTCGATATTTTTGTTGTTTTTGGAGCCGTAGGATTATTTACAAACATTCCTATTCCACATGAGATAATATATATTGCTCTACCATTCTTAGTAGCCACGATCTTTATACAATGGCTCGTTACTATGGATAGACAAATCACAATTACAGAAGGAATGATGATGACCTTGTTATATATAGCCTTCATTGTTAAACTATACAATATATTCTAAATATTATATGAAAGATAAACAAATACATTCTTTAATTACAAAAGAGCAAAAACGCCAGCAAGAAAAGCTGGTGTTGATTGCGTCAGAAAACTATACTTCAAAAGATGTAAGGGAAGCTTTATCTTCTGTTTTAACTCATAAATATTCTGAAGGCGAGCCTGGTAAAAGATACTATCAAGGTAATGAATTTATTGATCAAATAGAAATATTAACTTGTCAAAGAGCTTTAAAAACTTTTGAGTTAAATGATAAAAAATATCATGTGAATGTAAAAGCTGTCTCAGCCAGTATTGCTAACTTAGCTGTAATTTCTGGATTACTCGAACCTGGAGATAAAATATTGGCAATGAATTTAACCCACGGAGGCCACCTTTCTCATGGCTGGAAATCTCCTTCAGGCAAACCAATCTCCTTTATCTCTAAAATATTTAACCCTGTATATTATGGAGTTGAAAAAGATACACAAGTTTTTGATTATGATAAAATTTTAAAACTGGCTAAAAAAGAAAAACCTCAATTAATCATTTCTGGAGGGACAGCTTATGCTAGAGATATTAACTACAAAAAACTGGCTGATATTGCTAAAAAAGTTAATGCCTACTATTTGGCAGATGTAGCACACGAAGCAGGTTTAATTGCTGGAAAAGCTTTAAAATCTCCTTTCCCTCATGCAGATGTTGTAACCATGTCTACCCAAAAAACATTACGTGGCCCAAGAGGAGCCATAATCATATGTAAAAAAGAATTAAAAGATAAAATTGATAGAGCAATTTTCCCAGGTTTAATGGGTGGCCCATGTAATAACGTAATTGCATCAATTGGTGTTTGTTTAAAAGAAGCACAAACAGATGGATTTAAAAAATATGCTCAACAAACAATTAAAAATGCGAAAGTTTTAGCTGATGAATTAAAAAAATATAGATTTAACATTGTATCAAAGGGAACAGATAAACATTTAATTTTAATTGATTTAAGAGATAAAAACATTAATGGACATGATGCTTCTGTAATATTAGATAAAGCTGGGTTGGTGTGTAATAAGAATACGGTACCATTTGAAACTAATTCACCAATGAAACCTTCTGGAATCAGATTAGGAACTCCTGCAATTACAACAAGAGGAATGAAAGAAAAAGAAATGAAACAAATTGCTAGATGGATTAATGAAATTTTAGTTGATAAGAAAAAACCAGAAAATGTTTTAAAACAAGTTAAAAAATTAACAAAAAAATTTAATATTATCTAAAATGAATAAAACAATTTTAAATGGCTCTTCAGAAGCTAAAAAAATATTTAAATCTTTAAAATCCAAAGCTGGTTTAGCAGCTATTTTAATTGGTAAAGATCCTGCTTCACATGTATATGTAAATATTAAAGAAAAAAGAGCTAAAGAAATTGGAGTTAAATTTAAAAAATACATATTACCTTCCACAATATCAGAAAAAAAAGTTATTGACCTTATTAAAAAAATAAACAAAGACAAAAAAATAAATGGAATATTGGTTCAACTCCCTTTACCTAAAAAATTTAATACACAAAAGATTATTGAAACAATAAGTCCACACAAAGATGTGGATGGTTTTATTTCTAATAAAATCATACCTCCAACAATTCAAAGTATTATACATTTAATTAAAATGTCAAAAAAGAAATTAGAGAATAAGAAGTGTATAATATTGACAAATAATGAAAAATTTGCTAAACCTTTAGAAAGAGCATTAAAGAAAAAAAAGGTTAAAATAAACATATCTTTAAAACCAAAAAAAGATATTTACACTAAATACGACATTATTGTAATTGCTCTGGGTAAAAAATATTGGTTAAAGCCTGAGATGATTAAAAAGGATTGTATTGTTATAGATGTAGGGATAAATAGAGTGGACAAGAAGACATATGGTGATGTCCATCCAGACTGTTTTAGTAAATCAAAATATATTTCTCCTGTACCAGGAGGGGTTGGTCCACTTACAGTCGCATTTTTATTTAAAAATCTAATAAAATTAAAAAATACATAAACAACTTAACTAAGAGGGACACGAAATGATAAAATCAGTTTTGACTTTTGTAATAATGTGTATTTTAATTGGGTTTGCAGTAAATTCGGACAAAAAAAGAGCATTCCCAAAAGAAAAACATAAAATCTTCGCCCAACCATCAGAAACAAAAGTTGGGGAGGGAAAGTCTTTTTGGTCAAATCATAATGTTAAAAAATTAGTTATATACAGGGAATATCCTGATATAAAAAAAATAGGACAAATTAACAACATAAAAAGAAAACACAAAGTAAGGCTTTGGCTAGATGAGCGTGGTAGATACTACACTGTTTGGCACTTTAATGATGAAAGCGAAAAATTCTTAATATCGTACTTTATTGTTAATTAAGACCTATTTACAAATAAAAACGCCGCATCAACAATTTGTTTGCGGCTTTTTTGTTTAACACAAAAATACTAAAACTTTTATCAAAGTCTTTCTAATTTTTAAAATCACTACTTATTCTCCAGCAGATAAACGAACCTCTGTACCAGTCTTAACTTTCTCATCAACCTTAGTACCAATTTCATCTCCCACAGCTCCCATCTTTGCTTCCTCGTTATTCATTTGAATGGAAGAAATAACCTGTGTGAAATCTGCTCCATGACCAATAAAATGTACTTCTGTGCCAACTTTTAATTCACTCTCTAATTTAATAGCAGCTACAAATATTCTGTCAAAGTAGTGACTAACTTTACCAATTAGTTTTTCTTCTGACATATAATATATATTACTCTTTTTTAAAATAATTTTCAAGCCCAATTTACAGGCACATCATAATCTTCCCAACCAGCATTAAATCTTACTTTCTTATTATTCAAACCATATTCGTAAATTTCTTTTGTTAGCCTAACATCTTCTTGACAATATTTCTTAAGCTCATCAATTCTATCTTCTTCCCACATTTTAATTGCTTCTAAGCCAGAACTAAGTTTTCCCATATTTAATGTTCCTTTTGCTACTGCTTGTAAACCAACTTTATACCCTAAAATATTTTCTAATTCCAACATCATATCTATTTGTTTTTTGTTTGCTAACTGTAATGTTTTCATGTATTGCTGTAAAACTGGTAAATCAAAACCTAGTGTGTTAAAGCCAATAATATATTCTGCTTGAGAAAGCAGATTTTCTAAAGCTTCCATATCTTCTTCAAAGAAAAAATAGTATTTACCCTCCGGATACCAATAAACTACAGCAACCGAAACCTTAAGTAAGGTTAAATTACTTCTAGATCCTACGTCTTGGAATGAATTTCTTGTTTCAATGTCAATTACTGCTTTCATAGTTATTTTATAATATTCCCAAAAAGATTAGCCCATTCTTGACTTCCATCTTTATCATCTTCGTTTTTGTATAGATAATAGAAATCTTTTGGATCTACCATTTTAATATTTTTATATTCTCCTAAATCTAATATATGTCTATCTGAACTAATGATATATTCTGCCTTAGCTGATACAGCCAAATTTACAAACTTATCATCTTCACGATCTTCAGAAATTAACTTTAAATGACTTGTATTTCTGATAATATTAACATTAGTAATAAAACGTTCTAACATTTTTTTGTCTTCTAATTTCCCTACTTCTCTTTTAATAATTAACTTGTATTCTTTAACTATCTTATCTGAAGCAAAAAACTGCACATCTCCTTTATGAGCTAATTCTAAAATCTTCCAAGTAACACTTAAATTATCATTTAAAGCGTCTATTAAAACATTTGTATCTACGATTACTTTCATAATTTTACCATAACAGGCATCCTTTTACATTTAAATCTTTGTCTTGTTTATCTATGAAAACAAGAGTTTGATCAATGTAACTAAGCATACCTTTAATTAATTTTTTACTATTTAGGAATATAGCTTCCTGTCCATCAAAGTCTGGACACTTCTTTATTATATCACTCTCTTCACTTTGATCTAAAATATTTAATAATATCTCTTTATTAGTAGAAAAATATATTCCTTTGTCTGTATTTGCTAAAGCAAATTTAAATTTACCTTTTTCAAAAAATTCCACTTCATTTTCTGTTTCCCATTTAATTGCATTTGGGTTAGCAACGACCTGGGTAACCTGACTTTTGTCTTCTAACACTTCTCTTTGCCAAACAGGAAACTCAAAAGCTAGATAATAGCTTAAAAAGTTTTTTAACTTTAAATACATCTCATCTCTTTTTTTTGTTTTATCAATATCTATTAATATGCCCCAGTCTAGTTTTTCTAGATTTAATAAATCTTTAGTATAGAATCTATCTTCTTGGTGTTCAAAAAATATTATAGCTGGATATTCCGTTAAATCATTAAAGTCACTCCACTCAAAATTATATCTCTTAGCTAAATATTGTCTATTGTCTTTATTGATAAATATATTTTCCTCAAGCTCATCTGTAATATTTTTTAATTTAGATGTTTCAAAAGCAAAAATTAAATCATTAAGTGGAAAAGATTTAATAACTTCATAATTCCGTCTTGATAACTTCTTGTTTTCCTCACCCTCTTTGGTCTGTGATTGTAAACTAAAAACTATCTTATTCTCATCAGCGCGCAAACTAAAATATATTGAGGAATCTGGATCTAAATTAAAATTATTCAAAAAGAATATATTATAGTCTTCTTCTTTATCTTTCAAACTAAGTAAATATTCTTTAGAAATATATGAATTAAAGAATTTAAATTTACTAAACTTTGTATATATATTTTTTTGATCTTCGTTTTGATTAACTATTTCGTCCTGTTTTTGGAACATCCTAGATATTTCTCTATCTTTAGTAATCATCATTACATCTTCTTCTAAATTAGATGCAAAAAAGTCTTTTGGTAAAAGGGTTTCTACTGCACTTCTATCCTTAACGTTTAATAGCCATACTTTTTGTAACCCTTCTTCAGATTCCAATATTACTAATCCTATCTTTTTAATTTGAGGAATTATTAATTCTGGATTAAAATCTCCCCAAAATTTACTTTCATTCATTAACTGATCAAAACGTGTCTGTGCCCTCTTGTTGTTATCATACACCTCTAATAACTCTTTATGTTTAGGCTCAAATTCAAAATATGCTAATGTATTTTCTGGTAGATATCCTGTTAAATTCTTTGTTTGAGAATAGAATTTACTAAAAACAAAAATACCAGCTGCCACTATTACAACTGATAGAACAATGATATTTAAGATCTTTAAACTTTTACTGCTCATTAAATATATTTTGACAAAAAAAAGGAGTTTGGTCAAACATTAAAACTTATCAACTTGTAATATTTTTATGAATAATATAGTATATATAAGGTAAATGGATATAAATCATTAATTTAATTTGTTTAGGGAGGTGGTTCTTTTGATGTATTTTTATCCAGGATCAGACGATTAGACAGAATAGTCTATGAAATCTATAACCCCCGCTATGTGGTTGACGGGGGTTATTTTATTTAAAAAATAAACTATTTAGCTTCTCCCCAATTTTCACCAACACCAATCTCCACTTCAATTGGAGCTCTAAGCTTATATACATTTTCCATTTCATGTTGAATAATTTTTGATGCATGCTCGATTAAATCTTTTTTAACTTCAAATACCAATTCATCATGGACCTGTAATAACATATATATTTGATCTGGGGCAAATTCTTTTTCTAATCTCTTATGTAAATTTATCATTGCCAATTTCATTAAGTCTGCAGCGGTTCCTTGGATACAATGATTAACAGCCATACGTTCTGCTTGAGAACGTAACTGTGGATGATGAGCATTAATTTCTGGTAAATATCTCCTACGCCCTAATAAAGTTTCGGCATAACCAAGTTCATGTGTTAAAGCTATTGTCTCATCGATATAGTTTTTGATGTCTATAAAAGATTCAAAATATTTTTCAATAAAATCCTGTGCTTCATCATATGTAATACCTGTACCTTGAGCTAACCCACGAGGACCTTGTCCGTAAATCACACCAAAATTAACTGCCTTTGCTCGATATCTAATTTCTTTACTAACTTCTTCTGGTTTAATATCAAAAATTTCAGCTGCTGTTTGTGTATGAATGTCTGCTTTTTTCTCAAAAGCCCTAATCATCTTTTTATCATTGGCTAATGAAGCTATTACTCTCAATTCAATTTGAGAATAATCAACAGCTAAAATTGAATAGCCTTTTTTAGCAATAAAAGCTTTTCTAATTTCTCTACCCAATTCTGTACGAATTGGAATATTTTGTAAATTTGGGTTTGAAGAAGAAAGTCTACCTGTAGCTGTGATTGTTTGATTAAAAGAAGTATGAACACGATCATCTTTATCTACTAATTTTGGCAATGGATCAATATATGTATTTTTTAATTTAGATAATTCACGAAATTCCAAAATTGAATCTACAATCTTATGTTTACCTTTTAATTTATCCAATTCACCAGCTGCAGTTGAAATACCTGTTTTGGTTCTAGATAAACCTGAAGTTGGAATTTCCATCTTTTCAAAAAGGATCTCTTTTAATTGTTTGGGTGAAGCAACATTAAATTCTTGTCCTGCTATTGAATATATTTCTTTTTCTGATTGTATAATTCTCTTTCCTAACTCCTTACTCATCTTATCTAAAAACTTAATATCTATCCTTACTCCATTTCTTTCCATCTCTGCCAATACTTCTATTAAAGGTATTTCAATTTTACTTAATACTCCATCAATAATCGCATCATCTAATTTTTCTGATAGTTTTTCATACAGCTGCCAAGTAATATCTGCATCTTCACAAGAATAATTAGCAACTTTATCTACTTGAACTTCTGATAAATCGATTTGTTTAGATTTTTTCTCTCCTATAAGATCAGTGATAGGCTGCATTCTGTAACCTAACTCTGTAAAAGATAAAGCATCTAAACTGTGTTGGCGTGTACCAGGGTTTAATAAATATGAAGCAATCATTGTATCAAAAAACAAACCTTGTACATCAAAACCAAATGTTTTCATTACTTCATAATCAAATTTTAAATTATGTGCAATCTTTTTAACTTTTTCATCTTCAAATATCTTTTTAATATCATCATTTAAATATTTTGTAGTCACATAATATGCTTCTCCTGGCTTCCAGGAGAAACTAACACCCAATAGTTTAGAATTAAAAACATCTAAACCATCTGTTTCTGTATCAAAAACAAATTCTTCTTTTTCTTTTAACTTATCTACAAATTCTTTTACTTCTTCTTTGTTGTTTATTAAATAATATCCATCTTTAATTTTAAAATCCTCTTCTACTTGTTCTGGTTGAATATCTGCACTAAACAAAGTTCCTTGTTTCTCATGCATAATCTTTTCTGCTTGAGGAATTTTAGAAATTAAAGAATTAAATTTCCAAGATTGAAATAATTCGATTACCTGTTCGGTATTAAAAGGTTCTACTTCAGCATCTTTTAAAACAAAATCTGTTTTAACATCTCTTTTAATTGTTGCTAACCATTGTGATAAAAAAGCTTCTTTTTTATGATCTCTTAATTTAATATATACACCTTCTTTAATTCCTTTGTCTTTTAATTTTTCACTATCTTGTTTTGGATCTTTAATTGAATCAATAAAGATATATATCTTTTCTAAAGTTTCAAAAGTTTGAATAAGTTGGGTAGCTGTTTTTTCACCAATACCCATAACTCCTGGAATATTATCTGAAGGATCTCCTCGCAAAGCTTTGTAATCTACAACTTGCTCTGGGCCAAAACCATATCTTTCCTGTACTGCTTGTCCAGTGTATATGACCGTATCTGAAATTCCTCTTTTCAAAGTATATACTTCTGTATTATTATCTACCAATTGCAACATATCCATATCACCAGTAACAACAACATTCTTAACATCTTTATGTTTCTTGTTTACAATATCTGATATTGTTCCAATAACATCATCTGCTTCAAATCCTTTTTTTTCATAAACAGGTACCCGAAAAGCTTCTAGTAACTGTTTAATTAAAGGGAATTGATGATAAAGCTCTGAAGGTTGTTCTTTTCTATGAGCTTTGTATTCTGCATATTCTTTCTTACGGAAAGTATTTTTATCAACATCAAAACAACAAGCAATATAGTCTGGTTTAAAATCCTTTAAAGCTTTAAGGAATATATTAGCAAAACCATACACAGCATTAACAACCTCACCATCTCTTCCAGTTAATGGTGGTAAAGCATGAAAAGCCCTATGAATCAATGAATTCGCATCAATTATGATGAATTTCTTCTTTTTCATACATATATATTAACATAATTTAAAACAATTAAATAACTACTTGACAAAAAAGTCAAAATGTTATAACATACTAGTTACTTAAAAAAACGTAAAAACAAAAACAATCATGGAGGCAGAAAAAGATGCAAAAAACAGTTAAATTGTTAAAAAGGGCTGGGATTTTTATTTTAATAATCCTGTTGATTCTAGAAGTTATTGAAGTTATTAGTTTAAAACAAATTATTATTAATGGCTTCAATCACTTCACAAAAAACAAAAATGAGGCTATGTCTTTTGAGAGTAAACCGATGTTTAAAAATGTGGTTCTAAAAAAAACCACTATATTAAACAAGCCTGCCCGTGTTAAACGTAAGCCTATCAGTGCTACCAGTTCGGGTTATGCGTTAAATACAAAAATTAAAAAATACGGTCTGAAAATGGGCCCTGCAATTTTTTTTGATTGTTACCGATACCAACCAAAGACTGGTCACAAAGTAACTCCCATTGATGAAAAAAATAACTGGCTCAAAATTTCTTTTAACTACCAGGGCAGAAATCGCTCAGGATGGGTAGAGAAAGAAGCTGTAACAAACCATCTATCTGCTGTTGGAGAAATTGATAAAAACAAATTCCCGAATGGATAATCGGGATAAAACGACCCAATCATCAAGATTGGGTCGTTATTTTTTAAGCTAATTTTTTATGTTTTTTAACTATCTTTTTCAACTCTTTAAATATATATTTATTACCATTAAATTTATTTCTATTTTTCTTAATATTTTTCCTAAAAAAATCTAAACCATCAAAAAATTGCATTAATCTCTCTTTGTTTGGATCTAAATCATACAATCCATAACCTAGTTTTTCTAAATAGTAACCATTTATCATTTGCTCAAACTGTCCTTTAATAGGGATAGAATATATTGGCTTATTTAAAAACAAAGCCTCACTCATTAAAGAATACCCCCCACCAGTAATTACAGCCTTACATTCTGCTAAATCTTTTAAAAAACCATCCGTACTTGGTTTTTTAAATTTAATATTTTCTGTATCTTTTTTATCTTTAAATCCATAAGCAATTATTTCTTCATCAATCTTGTTGAACATTTTAAGAATCTTCTGTGCTTCAGGTGTAGTTGTATACATTAATATCTTGTTATTATCCTTCACCTTTTGTTTTAAAACTTCCTTTCTTAAAACAGGTCCAAAAATATTTGCTTTATCTTTAAATCTTTTTTTAACTTCAGGGAAATAGAAACTAGTAACATAATATTTCTTTGCAAACCAATACATACCATCAGCAACAACAGAAGCTTTTAGAAAATCTTTCTCCCATTGGCGTGGGTATTCTAATTTGCTATGGAAGATAAAGTTTTGGTGATTGATACTATAGAAAGGAATATTTGAAAGTCTAGAAACAAAAGGAACTAAAGGTTCAAAGTCTGTTATATTAAAATCTGGTTTAAATTCATTAGTAACTTTAATCATTTCTCTCAAACTCTTATACCCCTTGTTACCAGCATTATCTAAGTTTTTTTTAATTGTATTAAATACATCTACATCCTGTCCTTTAAAAACAAGCTCTAGACCGAATATATCATAAACATCATCAAAAAACTGACTTAGATAATCATATCCTTGACGAGAAGTAAAAATTTTTACTTCATGTCCTTTAGATATTAGATATTCAATTATTGTTCTACTACGTGAGCTGTGACCTCTACCTTCACCAGCTACACCATATATTATTTTAGCCATATGTTTATCTTTATTCTATCACATCCTTTACAAATCAAAAATCTTCAAAAAAAGACTTGACGATTGATAAAAATCGTAGTAATTTAACCTAATTCACTCTTTTAAAATCTCATCATAAACAAAGGGGAAATATAATGAAAATGGAAACCCTCATTAAAAAGAAAATCAAAGAATACAAACCTAGAGGCGGGTTAGAACATACAGCAAAATTGTTTTTGGCTTTATGTGGGGTTAATCATCCTCAAGTCAAGGGCCATACTGAGAGAGTTGCTTTGTTGGCTGAGGCTACGGCTAAACAATTAAAAAAAGACCCAAAAGCAGCTTTTTTTGCTGGCCTTCTCCATGACATTGGAAAATTGATTTTACCTTATCAATTATTTGACGGCCACAATATAGACAACATAGAATACGCGGAGGTAAAAAAACATGCCCTTGCGGGGTTTGAAGCTTTAAAACAGCTTCATTACTTCACTGCATTTTGCGCTGGTTTACATCATGCTTTATATACAGCCGGGTACGGGCTAACCATAAAAGATTTTCCTACCGATTGGTCGCCAGCCACCGTAAAAAAAGTTTTAGAGATTTCTGTTATCATCTCTATCTGTGATTTTATTGATGCTTTTATGCACAGAAAAACAGAAATTAAGGATGATTCAAACAAAAATACCGCTAACCTAAAAGGCATGCTAGAAGAAAAGTACCCCGATGAATATCAGGTTATAGACATTGCCTTAAAAATACAAAAAAATATGAAGAAATAAACACAAGAAGGAGACTAAATTTAATTTATAAAACCCAACTGTTCACTTTGTTGGGTTTTTAATTTTAAAAAGACATCTCCTTTTTAAAATAAGATGTCTTTCTTAGAATCGTTAATACAAATACAAACTTATCGTATACTTTGATAACCACCAGCTTGACCTTGTTTAGTAAGTACTATTTGCCATAACTGATTTTTGCGAGCTCGAAATGAACCTGCAGAACTTAATAAATAGAAATTCCACATACGATAAAATCTATCATCATATAGATGTTTAATCTTTCCCCAATTGGCTGTAAAGTTTTGGTACCATGCCATTAGGGTTTTATCATAATCAGCTCCAAAATTATGCCAATCTTCCAAAGTGAATAATCCCTCGATCGCTGCTGTCACTTGTTTTGGTGATGGCAACATGCCATTACGAAATATATGCTTATCTATCCATGGATCTACATTATGTACACTATTATTACCGCCAATGGTATGTAATAGGAATAACCCTTTATCTTTTAACAAACGGTGTACTACACGCATAAATGTTTTGTAATTCTTATACCCTACATGCTCAAACATTCCTATAGACACAATTGCATCAAATTTATCTGTGAGAGTACGGTAATCCTGTAACTTAATTTCAACTGGTAAATCCTTACATATTTCTTTGGCAAGAGCACATTGTTCTTTAGAAATGGTAATTCCTACTACTTCGACTCCATGATTTTCAGCTGCATATTTTGCAAAACCACCCCAACCACAACCAATATCTAAAACTTTCATGCCAGGACGAAGTTGTAGTTTTTGACATATTAGTTCCAACTTAGCTATCTGGGCTTCTCCTAAATGACTTTTTCCTTTCCAATAGCCACAACTATAATTTAAAAGATCATCTAACATAACTCCATAAAGTTCATTACCTAGGTCATAATGCTTTTCACCAACCTGTTTAGCACGGTTTGTGCTTTGGCGGTTGATTAGTTTGGCTTTTATTATAGCCCCTAATGTTGACCATGTTTTTAATTTCTTATGCAAATTAGCTAAAATTATTTTTTCAATCATAATATCTATCCGATCACAATCCCACCAACCATCCATGTATGCATTACCAAAACCAAGCGAGCCTTGTGCTAAAATTCTAGCAAAAACTTTTGGATTATTTGCTTTAATGTCCCAGGAGTTCTGTCCATTAATCTCAATGCCTGTTCCTTTTAATAATTGTATTATTTTGTCTTCTGCATTCATAAGATTATCTTTATATTATATATAAGTTATATTCACTAACACTTTACCAAATAGAGGAAAAATTGCAATGTTTTTGTATAAGTTTAGAAAAACTAAATACTTCTTTAATATATTGAAATATGTCAAAAACCAAAAACACCTCCCTCTTTCAAGGGAGATGTCTTTTCCTTTGTCTTCGAGTTTATACTCAGAGCCAAAGGTGCCTAGAGGGAATTGAACCCTCGACAGAAGCACCACAAGCTTCTGTGTTACCATTACACCATAGGCACCATAATTGAATTTAATAAAAGTCTACCAGATATATTAATTCTTTTCAAGGCTTTTCAATCTTATTACTTCTTTAGCTGCTTCAATGATTGGTTTTACATTTGGAGCACAATTTTCTGGAAGATTATTAATATCAAACCAGTCCATTACTTTAACTTCTTCACCCGCTTTCGGTTCTTTTGTAATTTTCGCAAGGTAATGAATTAAAATCATTAACTCTGGTTTTTCGGAACTTGATTCTGGGACTTCATTCCATAATTCTATAACTGGCAAATCAGCTATTAATTTTACTTCTACACGAATTTCTTCTTTTGCCTCACGAATAGCATTTTCTTTTAAACCCATGTTTTTCAATAATTTACCACCACAAAACTTCCACATTAAATTTTCTACTGGTTTATCTCCATGTTTCACTAAAAGTGTTTTTTGGATTCCATCTTTTTCTTGAACAATTACAGGACCAGAAGCAACCATAGTTTTAAATACACCAATCTCTCCTTCTTCTACTTTATTAATTGAATCTGGATTTTTAATTTCTTGTGACATATATTTATTTTTCCTCCCAACGTTCTTTGTCGCGAGTATTTAATTTTTCCATCATTTTGTCCCAAGCTTCATCAAGATTAATATGTTGTGAATTTGCCAAACATATTAAAGCAAAAATTACATCTGCAATTTCATCACCCATTTCTTTTAAATCTTCTGTTGATTTCTTTTTCTTTGGTCCCCAACGGTGATTAATTTCTCTTGCTAGTTCTCCTGTTTCTTCTGTAAGGCGAGCTAACCCTTCCAAAGGTTTAAAATATCCAAGTTTGTATTTACTTATCCATTCATCAACCTGTTTTTGATTTTGTTTTAAACTCATATATTTTTAATTAAATATGTTGAATCTAATTTGTATCCTAATTTTCTGTAATACTCCCTAACCCCTATTCCTGAGATTACTGATATTTTTGTATATCCATTTTGTTTAGATATATTTTCTGCTTGTTTCATTAATTTCTTACCTAAACCTTTATGTTGTATCTTTGTTTTAAGTTTATCACTCGTAGGTAGCATTTGTCCATAAACATGTAATTCACGAATTAAAGCTGAATCTTTAAGAATTGAGAAAGCAGTTTCTGCTTTCTTGTTATTAAATCTTAATCTTAAGAAGGCATAGAGGATATCTCTTTTAGGAGACTCATAACTAATGAAATATTCTGTCCCTTGTGATGCTTTGTATTTAGTTATAAATAGTACATATTTTCCCATTTCCTTATTACCCACTTCTCTACATCTAATACATTTACATTTATCCTTAATTTCTTTCTTTAAATATTGTCTTAAGTTTGTTATTGTATTACCTGCGACAATTGAGTCTGCAGGAATATCTCTAATTAACCTATTAATCCTTACCCAATATGGAGTTATTTTTTTAATCTTTAATAATAGGTTAAAGAGTTGTTTTTCTGAATATGGTTTGTATTTCTTTTTCTTAAACCATTTATGTATCTCTGCATATTCATTAACTACACATGGATATATTTTAATTTGATCTGGTTTAAAATCTGGATCTTTAAAAACCTTTTCCATCATTTTAAAATCCTTAGCTGGAGTTGAGCCTGGTAGATCTGGCATATAGTGGTGGTCTACTTTAAAACCATTTTCTTTTAAAAGTCTTGTTGCTTTTATAGACTCCTCTACTGTGTGTCCACGTTTAGTTAATTTTAATATTTTATCATCAATATGTTGTATACCTATCTGTACTCTTGTACATCCTAATTCTCTAAAATCTTTAATTACTTTTTCATTAATCTCATCTGGTCTAGTTTCTAAAGTTAAACCAATAATTTTGTATTTAGCTTTTTCATTATTATCTTGCTCTTCTGTTAAAGATTTAATCTTCCTTTTCTTTCCATAAGTGTTAGCTGCATAAAAACATTTGGTTATGAAATCTTTTTGATACTTTTCTCTATACGCAGTAAAACTTCCACCCAGAACTAATAGCTCAGTCTTATCTACCTTATGACCATTAGCTTCTAAAGCTTGTATCCTCATCTGAACTTGTTTAACTGGATTAAATTTTAATCTAAGAGCTCTTTGTGCTGCTGGCTCATTGGATAAATAGCTTTTAGGCATCTTAGGTTCTGATGGGCAATATATACAATTACCTGGACATTTATATGGTTTAGTTAAAACAGTAATAACTGACACACCAGAAGATGTACGTATAGCTCTTTTTTTAATTAAATTCTCTATTCCTTTATTACTCTTAATCTTTTTCTTTTTAACCATCCCTTTATATATCTCAATCAATTCTGAATTCTGTAAAAGATTAATCTTGTATTTCTTAGATATCTTTCTTTTCCAACTCAAAAACTCCTCAGCTGTCTGAGGACTTATTTTAATTAAATCTTTTAATATTTCTTCTTTAATTTGTTTCTGCATATTATCCATATATTAAACCACAAAACACACATTTTTAAAAGGTTTAAAGATTAACAAAAAATCCTTGACAAATTTACTGTTTCTTGCAAGAATATATAAAAGGATATATAATTAGAAACAGCTTAGAGAAAGCTTTTTCTTTTACTCTTAAAACAACAAAAATGGTATCAATTAGATTACAACGCATAGGTAGAAAAAAACTGCCACATTTCCGCTTAATTGTACAAGATAAGCAAAAAGACCCGTGGGATAAATCCTTGGAGATTTTAGGTTCTATGGACCCAAGAACAAAGGAAATATCATTAAAGAAAGAAAGAATTGAATATTGGTTATCTGTAGGGGCTCAACCTACAAATACAGTTCATAACCTATTAATCGAACAAGGTATAATTAAAGGTGAAAAAGTTAAAACTATTACCATTTCTAAAAAACGCGCTGCAAAGAAAGAAGGTAAAAAAGAAGAAAAAACTAAAGAAGATCCTAAGACTGAAGACAAGGTAGAAGAGAAGAAAGAAGACAAACCAGAAAAGGAAGAAAAAGTTGAAGAAACTAAAGAAGAAGTTAAAAAAGAAGAGGAAAAACCAGAAGAAAAGAAAGCTGAATAAATAGCTTGACATTCCTCTACCCTTTCTATACAATATATATATAAATTAACAAATAGGTGCTTGTGGAAAAGCAAACCGTTTGCAATAAGTTTTACATAGCAGGTTTGACAAAACACAAGTTCTTTAAAACGAAAAAGAAACAGTAACTAGAAGCTGTTTTTTGTTGTCTAAATTTTTCTGTAAATATATATCTAAATATTTACAGAAAGATGAAGATAAAGATGAACATTAAAAATTTAATATATAACTTTTTGTCGAGCAAAAAGTAGCAGGAGGGACAATTTTCTGTCTATTTTAAAAATCTTTTATTAGATTTATATATACTATTCTGGGAAGCCAGATAAAACACTTTTTTAAGAATTCGTTTCTTACGTTTTTACTAATAAGTTTTTCGTAATAAAACTTTTTGAGAGTTTGATCCTGGCTCAGGATGAACGCTGGCGGCGTGTCTAAGGCATGCAAGTCGAACGCGCACTTCGGTGCGAGTGGCAGACGGGTGAGTAACACACTGGTAACCTACCTCCAACACAGGCATAACTCCGAGAAATCGGAATTAATACCTGATAGTCTCAAACTTCATAAGGAGTTTGAGTAAAAGTTCGCTGGTTGGAGAGGGGCCTATGGCTGATTAGCTTGTTGGTGGGGTAATAGCCCACCAAGGCAATTATCAGTAGCGGGTGTGAGAGCACGACCCGCCTCACAGGGACTGAGACACTGCCCTGACTC
>CAYSXS010000019.1:0-20489 GCA_964435065.1 uncultured Gammaproteobacteria bacterium | reverse complement strand
ACTGGTGGGACTTTAACCCACTGGATAATTAGAGCTTAGCTTGGCGCTTCTCATGTTTTTAGTTTATCATATGATGGGAAATAAAAAAAGTGGTATAAAAATAAATTTATTTACACCACTGTTAAAATCGTAAAACCTGTTGAATTGTCAAAAAAATAATTTTTATATCCAGCCTAAGTGATTTGTGTTTTATGTAACACCTATCACAAATAGCCATCTGCGATACCTTATCATCGTGAATATTTAATAGAGCTACTAAACCAGTTAATCCGGGTTTAACCTCGTAGATATTAAACTTTTTTCTCATCCCAATGATGGACCCATGTGCTGATTCTAAAAGTGGCCTAGGCCCAATAAAATTCATCTGGCCCTTCACAATATTAAACAGTTGTGGAAATTCATCAAACTTTCTTTTTCTTAACCATTTACCTAAGGGTGTAATATATTTATTAATAACTAAATCCCTTTCTTTTCCACTACAAATGGGTGCTCCTACATACAATGTACGAAATTTAAAAATTAAGAATCCCTTTTCTTTTAAGCCTAATCTTTTTTGTTTAAAAAAAACTGGACCCCTGGAATCGCATTTTATTAAAACAGCGATAATCAAGAAAAAAGGACCTAAGATTATTAGTAAAAATAAAGCTACTATACGATTCAAATTTTTCCTCCTTTTTAGTTGTTATAAAAATATTCATCTAAATAAGATCTCTTACTGATACTTATCCCGGGAATTAAATTTAACAACCTTCTTACCCAAGGTCTAAAAAAATAAACCCAGACAAGATAAGGCAAAAACAACACAAAATAAATTTCGTCAAATAAATTCATTAAACTCACTTGACAAGTTTTTTCTTTTTTTAAACTCATTTTATCCTCCAAAGATATTTTGTTCTTAATTTACATTATATATTACTTTAATTTACCCTAACATAAATTAAAAAATAAAAAAAGCCCACAAAATATGAGTTTTAGAAAATAAAATATGCTCACTTTTTAAACAGTGAGCATATGTATTATTAATTACATAACAAATGATATTATTTCTTTAATTTCAACTCTGCTTTCGCCAATTCTCTACCAAGATACAACGCATTGCTAATTTCAGAAATAAACGGCTCTATTGTTTTGCTTAATTTTCTAGCCGATTTCCCTTCAAAATTTTGAAGTAACTCTCCAGTAAGACCAAAATGATTGACAGTAATTTTATTTTCAACAACCTTAATATCAAAATTTCCTTTAGGATCAAAGTTAATTTTTTGTTGTTTAACTTCATTCTTTAAAAAATTATCTATAATTAACCAATCTCTTTCATAAAGATGGGCTGAGCCAGATGTAATACCACAGTCACCTAATTGAAGACCAGGTTCATCTAATTCTTCTTTTAGTTCTTCAAGAAGTTTGCGTTGGAAATACCGCAAAGCTATTGCGTTTAATGGCCATCCACCAAACATATCATTCGTACGAATATATGCCCACTGATGCAGAAAACCGTTAATAATTCTAGGGTGAATAAGGGTTAAACAGGGTGGGTCTTCCGCTACAATAGAACCTACCTCTACATCAGGATTCCACAAAGAGATGACTGTGCGAAATGTTTCGGGTTTCTTCTTAATAGCTTTGACAACTGCTTCAATTTGATTACCAAAACCAAAACGAATAATATGACCATATCGATAAGCTAAATCTTCTGGTTCTTTACCTTTCCAAAAATCCTCACAATAAGCTTTAATTTCCTTAATACTATATTCAGGATGTGGAATTGAATTAAAACCAATAGGATCTTGATCTCTTATAATCATATTCAACTGCCATAACTCTTGACGTCGATGACCTTCAAAATCTTCTCCTGTAATATGACCAAAATTTCTGATTTCTAGCAATAATTTTAAATATCCTTCCTTGACTGTTTTGGCATGAATTAGATGCCCAGAACTAGCTGCTGGAAAAATATCTGTTTCTGGTTTTGGCAACGGAACAATTAAAGATTTAAATTCTTCTGATTCAAACCGGGGTTCTATAAATTCTTTTTTTTGAAGAACCTCAACTACTTCATCTGATTCAGAAAAAACAATCTTAACCTGCTTTAAAAACTGATCAATATGTTCACTTTTCAAAAACAGTTTAGTAGAATCATAATTTTTTAAATCACCAAGTACTTTCTTGGCTTTACCTAATCCTCTTCCAGTTACTATTAAATATCTCAAATTTGGGT
The DNA here is from genome assembly GCA_964435065.1 of uncultured Gammaproteobacteria bacterium. Classification (GTDB taxonomy): domain Bacteria; phylum Patescibacteriota; class Patescibacteriia; order UBA2196; family UBA2196; genus CAYSXS01. The sequence continues at coordinate 18,274 of CAYSXS010000019.1, read as the reverse complement.
TAGCTAAACAATTTCGAATCAAAACCCCAATACCAAAAATTGTATATAAATTTCCAATTACCGCAATTTTGTCTTTAAGAGTACTTAATCTCTTTTTTACAAAATCGTTTCTTGGTGACCAAAGTGTTGCTACTCCAATTTTAGATTTAAGATTACAAATAATCAATTCTTTTTCAGAAAATATAGGCCATTTCATGTTAACCTCCAGTCCATTTTGTTAAATATTCCGATTCATATCTCGTAATTTTAATATCTAAACTTTTTAGATATTTTTCAACTCTTGCTTTTTCTTCCAGATTATAATCAAAAATATAGTAAACCTCTTTGACTGTATTCGCTAGTTGTTTAGCACACTGGAAACAAGGAAAAAGTGATACCATAATACTCGTATTATTTATATCAATACCATTCTTTGCGGCATTAATAATTGCATTTATCTCTGCATGAGTACCACGACATTTACCAACATTTTTTTTGATTTCTTCGTTTTCAATTCTAGAACACCCAACTAGGTTACAATGATCGTCATTCACAGAAGGTCCGTTATATCCAATAGATAAAATTTGTTTATCTCTAAAAATGACCGCTCCGACATCATGAAATAAACAAACTGATCTTTTTGAGATAATAACAGAAAAAGTAGCCCAAATATCTAAGAAAGAGGGTCTTTTGTAACTATCTTCTAGTTTCATTGTCATCATCTCTTCCAAAACTGTTTTCGGATATTTTCCTAAAAGATCCATTATTCCCTCCAAATTATTTATTTGTTATTGTTATTTATGGACTTCATTTTACAATAAAAACAAACAACTTGTCAAAAAAAACATATCTAAGACCTAGATACGTAATTAATATTAAAACATTATATAAAACACTTAAATTCCTTTAATAACCACTAGACCCTTTCCAATTATCTCCCCTTTCTGTCTCAGACAATTCATCAACTTCTTCAAAATCTATTTGTTCAACTTTCTGAATTACAAATTGAGCAATACGATGTCCTTTTTCTATTGTATACTCTTTATTTGATGTGTTTAATAAATATATACCAATTTCCCCACGATAATTAGAATCAATTAATCCAGCCAAACAAGTTAAGCCATGTTTAAAAGCTAAACCAGATCGATCCCAAATTAACATACCAAAACCTGTTGGTATTTCTACTGAGATTCCTGTACGAAAACTTTTACCTTCACCTGGTTTTAAAACTGCTTCGTCATAAGAATACAAATCCATAGCAGCATCACCAACTCTTTGATAACTAGGTATTATTGCGTCTGAATAAATTTTTTTAATTCGTATTTTCATAAATTTTTTCTAAGATATTATTAATTTATTTAAGGATGAACAATAACTTTGGTTTTATCAGTTTCTACCCAATCATAAACATATTTAGCATCTCCAATCTGTAAACGCACACAACCATGTGAAACAGCTCTCCCAAGACTTCCTACACCTTCTCTTGCTCCATTTAGGAAAGGTAATTCATGAATGCCATTTTCAAGCCCTCCAGCAGTATAAAAACCAATAAACCACGGCATACCCCAACGCATCCCATCTGCTCCACCATAGGCCATAGGATACTTAGAAAAGGCATTAAATTCCCCATATCTAGTTGGAGTTGATGGTTTTCCCGTAGAAGTTATTAAATCACATACTAAAAAACCATTTTGATAACATTTAAAGGTTTGGTCCGAAACATCAATGTCTATGTATTTATATAAATCAGTTCTACCAGCTTGTAAATTTTTTGGAGCAACTAAAAATTCTTGTGTACCATCTCCATCTATATCACCAACAGCTAACGATAATCCACCAATATATTTACCTCCAAAAACAAACTTTGTTTTCTTTTCTTTTCCATAACCATCAAATACTCTTAAATGAGGACCTCCACCCAAACCAGGAACTGTAACTATTTCTTGCTTCCCATCATTATCTAAATCTATTGCAAATACTTTAACTCCTCCATAGAACTTTTCATTGTATACATAAAACTCATTAACTAAACTTAAATCCCCTCTATATATCTGAACCAATGGTTTTTCAAGAAAACCACCTGAAACTAATATCTCCTCTACTCCATCTCCTCCAAGATCAACTGATGAGATATCAATATTTGAAGAAACAAAAGGTAAATTAATTTCTTTAATTAATTCTGCTTTAGTATTAAATATTCTAAGTTGTTTAATTTCCTCACCACCAACAGCTAATATTTCATCTATATCATCTCCATCAATATCTGCACAGCCTACTTGTACACCATTTTTAATAGCTTCATCAAAAGCAAAAAAACCAGTATTAATTTTAGGTCTACCATATCCATCAAATATTCTTACATGAGCCCCACCTCCTTTATTGGCACCAACTAAAATCTCCCCTTTCCCGTCTCCATCAAAATCACACCCAGCAATATTAATTCCATTAACAAAATTCTCGTTATATACTAAAAATTGATTAATAACAGAACCATCATTACGTAAAATCTTTAATTCTGGTTTATTCATCTTTTCTGAACCAACAAGAATCTCCTCTTTACCGTCACCACCCAAATCTATTGTTGATAAATCATAGCCACCTTCTAAACCCCATAAACCAAACTTATTCATTTCAGTTAAATCAGAGTTATATACATACAAAGAATCATAATCTTCTTCAGCCTGTAAAATATATTCAAAACCAAAATATCCCCCAACAGAAACACTTAGGACTATTAAAATATATATTGATATTTTGAGAACCTTATTCACACCTTAAGTATATCATTTCATTATCAAACAACCAAAAAAACAAGGCATTGCCTTGTTTTCTTATATATATTCTAATATATTTTTAAACTTCAACTTTTACTCCAGGACCCATAGTAGAACAAATAGAGATTGCTCTAACATATATCCCTTTAATTGTAGCTGGCTTTGCTTTAGTAACTTGACTTAAAAATACTTCGTAATTCTCTTTCAATTTACTTTCATCCCAAGATATCTTACCAATTACTTGATGAATGTTTGAAGTTTCATCGTTTTTAAAAGCAACCTTACCACCTTTTAACTCTTTTACTGTCTTAGGGACATCTTTAGTTACAGTTTCATTCTTTGGACTAGGCATTAAACCTTTAGGACCAAGAATTTTAGCAATTTGTGCCAATTCTCTCATCATTTCAGGAGTAGCAACAGCAATCTCAAAATCTATTGCACCTTTACTCTTAATTTCTGCTATTAGTTCTTTTCCACCAACAACATCTGCACCAGCATCCTTTGCTTCTTTTTCATTCTCTGTAAATACAGCAACTTTTTTAGTTTTTCCAGTACCATGTGGCAAAATACAAGTTGAACGAACCTGCTGTTCACCTTTTTTAGGATCAATCCCTGTACGAATATGTACTTCTAAAGATTCATCAAATTTTGCACTAGCATTATCTTTAACTAGTTTTAAAGCTTCATCAAAAGAATATATTGTTTCTTTCTCAAAATTAATTTCTTTTTTCATATATATTTCCTTTCGTGGTAATCGTCCGAGCTTCGAGACTCCCACAAATTAATTAATATTTTCAACTGCTTCTCTTGCTTCAGTATTTCTATTAAGATAAGTATGCAAACCAACGTCGGCTTTGTCTATCTTTTTAGATAACTCTAATTCTTCTTCAGAAAGATTAAATGCAACAGAGAATTCTAGGACGTCTTCTTCGTTATAAATACCACCCTCAACTCTTCCTAAAAATTCTTTATTAATAACTTTTTTTAAAAAATCAGAAACTAATTTTTCTTTTTCATTCTTTTTGTATAAATCCAAATCAAACTTTTTCTTTATTTTATCTGCCATTCCCTTTTCTTCTAGAGACAATGTTGGTATATTTTTTTCTAAAGACATAAATTTAATCTTCTTTCCTTCTTAAATCTTTTCTAATGACAAACCAATGAAACAGCCACAAAGGCAAGCCAACTAGAATTAATGAAATTGCTGTTGAAGCTTGTCGTTGACGGTTACGTTTTACATATAAATCTGAATTATAGTCTTTAATATTATTTTTCCACGTATCATAATCAACTAACCAATTATCAATCTGTTCTTTTTGAAGTGTGGTTAATTCACACTTATCACTACATAATTTTAATTCCTCAATTGCTTGTAAGTCAAGATCTTTTAAATAGATTGGTGCTGGCCTTTCCATATAATTATCTTGCCTATCAGCTTGAGTAAAAATCCATGCTTTCAATCCTAGATTAATAATCATTGACGTACCAATAACCAACATAGCCAAACCAATTAAAGCAAATAGGTATAGGTAGATTGTACGAATAACTGGATTTTTCATATATTTTTGTTTTAGTTATTTATTCTACAGTTAAACCCATTTGTCTGGCTGTGCCTTCAATAATTTTCATTGCACCTTCAATATTTACTGCATTTAAGTCTGGCATTTTAATTTCTGCGATCTCCTTAACCTGTGCCTTAGTTACCTTACCAATCTTTTCTGAATTTGGTTTACCAGAACCTTTTTTAATATTAGCAGCTTTTTTTAATAACTCAGCTGCTGGTGAAGTTTTTAATTTAAAATCAAAAGTTCTGTCTTCATAAACAGATATTTCTACAGGGATAACATCACCACCCTTATCTTTAGTAGCATCATTAAACTTTGCACAAAAATCTTGTATATTCAAACCATGTTGACCCAATGCAGGACCAACTGGAGGTGCTGGATTTGCTTGTCCAGCTCTAATTTGTAATTTTAATACTGTTTTTACTTCTTTAGCCATATTTTTTCTAATTTTATCAGGAGAAGCTAGGTATATTTATACCCGAGATAATTATTTAATATTATATCTTTTTAACTTGTAAGAAATCCAAATCAACAGGGGTCTCACGACCAAATAAAGAAACTAATACTTTTACTCTACCTTTAGCTTCATCAATTTCTGTAACCTTACCTTCCATTTCTTTAAATGGACCATCAACAACTCTAACCGGCATACCTTCTGTAATATCAATTTTATATTTAGGCTCTTCAACACCCATACGTTTTTGCAAAGATTCAATTTCTTGTTCAGCCATTGGTGAAGGTGTTGTACCAGTACCAATAAATCCTGTTACATTAGGAGTATTACGTACAACATACCAAGAAGCATCTGTTACTTGCATCTCTACTAAAACATAACCAGGATAAACCTTTTCTTCTACTACCTGGCGTTTACCATTTTTAATTTTAATCTTTTTTTCCTTTGGTACAAGAACTTGATAAATTTTATCTTGCATATCCAAAGAATCAATACGTTGCTTTAAATTATGTGCAACGCTTTCTTCATACCCAGAATATGTATGGATAGCGTACCAACGCTTTCCTTGTTGTGATATTTGTTTTGGCATATATATTTAAATTAAAGAATTTTTTTAATAACTTCACTTAATCCAAAGTCTACAATCCCTAAAAAGAAAGCCATACCCAAAGAAAAGCCTATTACTAATAAAGTATGATTTTTCACATCCTTCTTAGTAGGCCAAACAACCTTTTTTAACTCACTTTTTGAATTTTTTATGTATTGAATTAGTTTACTAAACATATTTTTAGCTAATATTAGTTAAATATTTATATTTTATTTATTTTAAAAAGACCTTCCGGTCTTCTATGATTATATTATCATAGAACTATTTTTTTGGCAAATAAATTTTTAAACAACCTTTTTCCCAAACTTTTTTACTTCACCTGCTTTTTGAGGAACTGGTACTACAAAATTTCTATTACCTCCTAAATTTTTGTCTGTTGTAGCATAATCCCCATCACCATTTTCTACATAAAAACGAATGTAATCATCATTAACACTTGGCATAATAACCCTTTGAATTCCCATGCTTTGCCATTGTTTATCCTTTTTATCAGCTGAATAATAATTATGAGGATATAATTCTTGTAAATAATCTTGAGTCGCTGAATGCAAAAAATGAGTTTGTCCAAAATCAACTGAACGCGTAAGATTTCCTTCTAGCATCATCTTGGCCAAAATTCTATATTTCTTACCTTGTGAATGAGAAAAAGGATCTGTTTGTGAAGCATAAGGACGCGTCTTGTCTTGTGACCCAAAATTCTCATTATCAAAACCTAAAATCACATTTTCATAATTATATCCACGAGCATTTCTTTCTTTAGCATTTTTTACTCTATTAATTACAGACTGTCCAATTATTGCCGCAATTAATAAATTAGCTTCTTCTCTGTCTTCTTCTGATAACATTGCTCTTGCCAACAAATTTTCATCTGATCTTTCATTATTATCTAATTCTAATTCTTTATTTTTAAAAAATTCATAACTTTTTTGATATTTTTCAATTTCTTTTTCTAAATATTCTGAAGTAGCAAATTTTGCACGCTCTTTAAATTCTGGCCGTTTTACAAGCCATTTTACAAATTCTTTTTCTATTTCACTTTTATTTTCAAACTTTATTGAATGTTCACTTAAATGATCTAAAAAAGCTGGTGGTGCGTTAAAAGCTTTAGCTTCTGCTTTGTTTAACCAACCTTCCAAACCTAAAGCTACTGTTCCAGCCGTGGCTTTGCTAAACATTTTTAAAAAACTTCTGCGATCCATGTTTTCAGGCATAAAAATTATTAATTTTAACTATGGGATCCTTCAACTCCCAACAACCCTAAAGGTCGCTCAGGACAGGCTGGATCAAACATCTAAATTCTTAACATATTTTGCATGAGTTTGAATAAATTTCTTTCTTGGCCCAACTTCTGAACCCATTAAAATATCAAAAGTTTCATCTGCTTTTTCAACATCTGCGACAGAGACTCTTAATAGTATCCTATTTTCAGGATTCATTGTTGTTTCCCAAAGTTGATCAGGATTCATTTCACCCAGACCCTTATATCTCTGAATGTTTACTCCAGCAACTTTGTCACCAACACCTTCATTAGAAACTTCTTCTTCTCCATTTTCCTCTTTTTCTTCTTTTTTAGATTTTACTGCTGATGCTTTGGTTTTTTCTTTAACCATTTCATTTAATAGCTTATCTTTTTCTTCATCAGTGTATACATACTTCATTACACTTCCTTTTTTAAGGGAATACAACGGTGGTTGGGCAATGTATAGATGACCTTGTTTAACAATCTCTGGGAAGTATCTATAGAATAAGGTTAAAAGCAAAGTTCTAATGTGTGAACCATCAACATCAGCATCTGTCATTATTATAATCTTATCATAACGTAAATCTTCAATATTAAACTCTTCACCAATATTTGTACCCATTGCAATAATTAAAGATTTAACCTCATTGTTTGCTAACATCTTATCAAGTCTGGCTCTTTCTACATTTAAGATCTTTCCACGTAAAGGAAGAATTGCTTGTGTCTCACGATCTCTACCTTGTTTGGCACTATTATGAACAAATACCCCAGAAGCTAATGCAAAATTATGTGTACCTTCCACCTCTAAATCATATACATCTATTTTATTTCTTAATTTTACAATTTTTTTAATTTTGTGATTATAACACCTAACAGCATCTAACATTCTATTATTGTTTGATCCAAAAAACCTTTCAACAAAAGTCTCTTTCTTCAACAAAAGATTATTTCTTTTTTTAGATCTTTCAAAATCGTATTTATCCAAACTGCCCGTTGAATCAAAAACTTTTTTCATGAAAGCAATTGTATGTTTATAATATGTTTTGTTGTATGATTTCTGTCTTTTCTCTCTAAAATCATCTGTCCATTGTTTTTCCGTTTCTTGAGCACGCCAAGCTAATAGTTCTTTATCAGACCATTGCTTTTTAGATTTATTAGATAAAATACTTTTTCGTTCTGGGTTATCAATAAAAAATTGCGTAACTCTTTCCGATTGTTTTTTTCGATTATCACTGTTAGACCAATATTCTTTCTGCCCACTATTTAGCCTTTTTAAAACTTTTTCCCTGTATTTCTTATTGCTATAATAAAAATCCAGATATTTCTCGACCATATATTTCTTATATTCTTCATTTTCCCATTGTTTTTTAGCACGCTTACTCAATTCTTCTCGCATACCCAACATTGTTTTTCTTATCTTATCTTTATATTCGGGAGTTTGTTTGATTTGTCTGCATTTCTCCTTTACATCTTCCCTGTGAAGAGTCTTATCTAACATACTTATATGTAAATCAAAATGTTCCTTTTTTGACATACGAATAAGATTATTTGGATTATTATTTAATTTATTAAAATCTATATGGTGTCTATGTGTTCCACTATCTTCATTATAAACACCTGTATTTAAATTATATTTGTCAGACAACAAATGAGTAAATATCCATCTATTATTTTTGAAATTATATACCAACTCATATCCTTTAATTGTAATCCGATCTTCTACTTTAGAAAGTTTACGATATAAAGGAGTCAAACTCATTTCATTTGTTAAATCTTTGGCTTCAACATATAAACCATCTAATAATCTAAATTTATGGTCTGGGGTACAGACAATCTCTTCATTATTATCTAAAACAACTTTAATAACTTTTGAATCTTTTTTTGTTTTTCTTGGGTTTAATATAGGAACAACATTAATATGACCATTATCATTAACTGTATAACAAAAATTTGTTTTGCCTTTTTTGTATTCCCTAGTTAATTCCTTAAACGAAATGTTTCTTCCATCAGCAAGTGCTATTTTTGTGTCTTCAGAAAAACACCCTCCGGCGCTGTCGCCCTCAACTATGTACAATTCACTATCTTCAGGTTTTTTACTAGAACAATCAGCTAATTTACCGGGCAAAGCAAAACCATCTAAAGCACCTTTACGTAAAACTGTTTCACGAGCATGCTTGGCAGCTCTTCTTGCTTGTGCAGCTAATAGAGCTTTACCAATAATAGCTTCTGCTTCTCTTGGATTTTCTTCTAAAAATATTGTGAAGTATTCACCAAAAACTTGATCAACAGCAGTTCTTACTTCTGGGTTACCCAACTTAGCTTTAGTTTGTCCTTCAAATTGTGGATCTATTATCCTTACAGCTATAACAGCTGTTAAACCTTCACGAACATCGTCACCAGTTAAGTTAACATCCTTTTCTTTTAATATATTATTCTTACGAGCATAGTTATTTAAAGTTCTTGTTAAAGCAGTTCTAAATCCAACTAAATGCATTCCTCCTTCTGGGTTAATAATATTATTTGCAAAAGAAAATACAGATTCTCTAAAATCATCAACATATTGCAAAGCAACCTCTACAATAACTGGATCTGATTTAAATGCTTTATTTTCTTTTCCTTCTTCGTCTCCATTACTTGATCCATTACGACTTGGTACTATTTCTCTATCAACATAGAAAACACTCGGATGTTTTGGTTCATTATTCGCATTTAAATGTTTTACATATGATTTAACACCACCCTCGAAATAAAATTCATAGGAATTTAATTTTCCTTTAACTCTTTCGTCAAAAATTTTAATCTTTATCCCTTTATTTAAATATGCTTGCTGACGCAAATGATCGATAATGTGTTGCCAATCAAATTCTGTTACATCAAAAACTTCTTCATCTGGTTTAAAGGTAATGATTGTTCCTGTACCACGAGCGTTGCCAACTGCTTTAACTTTTTTAACTGGTTTACCTCTTTTGTATTCCTGCATCCATAATTTTCCATCTCTCTTAACTTCAGCTTTTAAATATTCTGATAAAGCATTTACAACTGAAACACCTACACCATGCAAACCACCAGACACCTTATATCCTGAACCACCAAATTTACCACCAGCATGTAGTTTTGTTAAAGCTAATTCTAAAGCAGAAACCTTATATTGCTTATGAATACCTACTGGGATACCACGACCATCGTCAGATACCTCAACAGCTCCATCTGGTAAAAATGTAATAGCTACTTCAGTAGCAAAACCTGCCATGGCTTCATCAATACCATTATCAACAACTTCCCAGATCATGTGATGTAAACCTGCAGATCCCGTAGAACCAATGTACATACCTGGTCTTTTTCTAACCGGATCTAAACCTTCTAAAACTGTAATTTCATCAGCTTCATAGCTAACACTTGTTTTCTTAACCTTTTTACTTGTCTTTATTGTATTGCTTTTCTTTGGCATATTTTTATATATATTCAGTTAATGATTTTCCTACTTTTAAATTTGATATATTTGATAAATCAGTAATTTCCATTTCTCCACAAGGAAATTTATCTTCAATCCCAATCTCATTGGAAGCACAAATCATTCCAAAAGATTTCTCTCCACGAATTTTAGCTTCTTCTAAAACAACTGGCTCACCTTCACCATGCCATTTAACTTTAGCACCTGGTAAACCTACTACTACAAACATTCCTTCTTTTAAATTTGTACCACCACAAACTATCTGTACTGGTTCTGGTTGTCCAATATCTGTAACTACTAATTGTAATTTATCTGCATTAGAATGTTCCTTTAATTCAGTAATTTTACCAATGATAATATTATCAAAATCTTTATTTTGACTTTCTTTCTTTGGTGGGCTAAAAATTTTCTTTATCCAATTTATCATATATTTAATTTAATTTATGTATTATCTGATTCCCACTCCGTCATCAATGCACTTAGTTTATTTCTCATGTAAGCAACTAAATATTGGCTACTTAATTTCTCTTCTTCGTTCCGACTCTCATCTTTTATGTCCCTTATTCTTAATAAAATTTTTATTAAAAAAGTTGGATCCATTTTATCTATCATGCTTTTTTGCATATCAGCATCAAAAGTTCCGAACTCTATATATTCTATAAAATTAATAAAAAGTGTCTTATCTTCGTCTGTTAAATATTCTATTTTAATATTTCCTAAATTCGATCCATCCTTAATAGAATCTCCCCATTTTTTTATATATTCATCAAATTTATTTTGAAACTCTTTATCTAAATCTTGTGGTTGAATTTCCATCATATATTTAATATTTTAATTATTGCTTGTTTCTGTTTTTTCCAGTCACTACCCCACCTTGAACTTCCTTCAACTGACATATAGTGGATATTGTTTTCATTACACCAAACATCAACAGCACCTGGATATTTTAAATCAAATCTAGTTTTAAATCCATTTTCTTTATATATATCAGCCCATTTTTGTGTAATATTATCGTTTTCATTTAAAACTACATCTTTACCAACATTATGTAACATTATTAAATTATTAATACTTTCTTTTTCAATAAACCCTATCAATGCTTTTGTTTCTTGTTCTGATTCTCCATATTCACCACAAAAGACTTCTTTTTCATTTTCTGCATAATTCTTACCTGTCTTCCAAACTGATTTTGATTGAAAATCTTTCGTTGAAAAATTTCTGTTCAAATCAACTTTATTTGAATTAAATCTACCAATCTTGCCACGATGAACATAGTCTGGATTTTTTTTAGCTTTTGTATATCCATCAATGTTTAAAACAGGAATAACAAAAAGTTGAACATTTGGTTTATTAACAAAAAAATGATTAATAACTTTTTTTGCTAATTTAACAGTTCCAACTTCATTTCCATGAATACCTCCAACAATTAAAAATTTTTCATTTCCTTGACCCAATCTATATCCTAAAATCTCTTTTCCTTGTAGACTCTTTCCAACTACAAATTTCTCTACATCTTTTGAAATTTTTAATTCTTTATCAAATGTATTATGATAAACACCTATCATTCCACGATAAACCGTACCACCGATATAATAAATTGTTTTGAATATTTTTTTAATCATATATTTATACCATCCCAACAACTAAAATATTTCTACCTGGTTCTTGTTCTTTTATATCTTGTTTAATTTTTGAAAAAAATTGCTTATCTGTATGACAAGAAGAACAAAACTCATTTTCAATTATTTTATCAATATTATTTTCTTTCAAATCATCTATTATCCAATTCAATAAATCTATACTATAATACTCGCCATCTTTATTAACATACCCCTGTGCTTTCTCTGTTTTAAGTTCTGGTTTAACAATATCTAGATATTTCAAACAACATTTATGTGCTCCTGGAGTTATACAAGTAATTAAATCTTTAAAATCTATTTCAAAATCTGTTTTTAATTTATCTAATGTTTTTTTAATAATACCTGCACCAATCTGAATATATCCTGTATGTATTAAAGCTAAAACATTCTTATTTGGTTCATAAAATATTATTCCAAAACAATCTGCAGGATATACAACTAAAAAACAATTCTTATCGTCCGTTATTAAAGCATCTGCCCAAACAGGATCTTTGTTTTTGTCTAAAATGTCACCCTTATTTTTACTATCTACATATACAACCTGATCAGGCTGATCAACCATAGGACTCATATCAACAACGTCTTCTATATTAATCTCTAATTTTTCAAAAAATTTCTTCTTATTACCAATCACATCTTCCTCATCTCCATATACAAATGACATATTGCCGTCTTCTCTTGTGGACATACTGCCTAACAAACCTTGATATTCCTCTAATCTTTTAATCTTATACATACCCCTATATCCCTTTATCTAACAAATATATCAACAATGCCACAACAGTAGCAATCCCAGTTACAATCCAATAGCGCATTACAATTGTTTCGTTTTGCATGCCCTTCAACTGAAAATGATGATGTAATGGTGCGGCTATGAATAACTTACGCTTTTGTTCTGACCACCCTTTTTTAATTCCATATTTCCTATACAACAACTGCCCAATATCTGAACCCGTAGTTAAAACTAATACTACTCCTGCTATAGGTAACAACAAAATAGCATTTGTTAAAAAACCTACAACAGTTAGAGTTGTTGTTAAAGCTAAAATACCTGTCTCTCCTAAATAGAACTTAGCTGGGGGCGCGTTAAACCATAAGAATACAGCAAGAGTACCTGCGATCATAAAACAAAAAACAGATAAATCAATTTGTCCACGTACAAAAGCAATTACTCCAAACATGACAAACAAAGGAATAAAAACACCCCCAGAAAGACCGTCAATACCATCAATTATTCCCGAAGAAAACACGCCAATCATTGTAATGACAAAAATTGGAATATAGAAACCATTAATAAAAAAATCACCTAAAAATGGTATATGAATCGTATCCCAACCTAATTTAAAATGAAACCATAAAGCTCCTACCAAACCAATAACCAATACCATTAATATTCTTTTACTTAAACTAATACCTCCACCCAAATATTTTCCTGTTCCATGGGTTGTAAATATATCATCTGCAAAACCAATTATACCAGCAGCAACTAAAGTAAAGATTGGCAACCACGTTCCTGCACGAGTCAAAAAGTTTAAACGAGAAAATACTCCACCAAATATATTATCAAGGATGAATATTAAAATAGCTAGAGATAAGACGGTAACCCAGATTAATAATCCACCACCACGTGGTGTATTAATTTTTCCGTCCTTTTCAATCTTCTTAAAAGTTATTAACTCATGCCCATCGGGGGTAAACTCTTTACCCTTCTTTTTCCACATACCCCATTTAGTTAATGTACGAACCAAACTAGGCGCCCACATAAATGCGCCCACAAAAGCTAGAAATGTTAATATGAATATTTTTGCTACCATATTAAAAAATAAAAGTTTTTAGATGTTTTATAGATTGATTTGTAAAATATTTTCTAATTTTTTCAATATCAAGCTTTTTAGACTCTAAAACTAATGGTTTGATGTTTTTTAACAAATCAATATTATTTAAAATCTTGACTTCTAAGTCAGACTGGTTAATTTTAACTCCAAATTTTTTATCTACATTTTTTATCAAATTAGCTAATTTAAACTTTTTTATAGTTAATAAAAAATATAGATCAAAAATATCTTTTGGTTCATTACGTTGGTAAGTAGCTAAGGTTTTATTGGTTGCGATATCAACCAAAGTATCAATCTTAATACCTAATTCCTTATCAAACAACATTTTTTGTAAATTTATAAAAGGAAAAAATACAAATTCTAATTTTAACTTATTATTTTTATCAAATTCAAAAATAAACTGTTGTCTGTTTAAATGTTTTGTAAAATTAATTTTTTTAATTTTTAGTTCTTTTTTTAATTTATTCAACTCAATTAATAAATTTTCATCTGTTTCAAGATCAAAAGAAAAAAAATCCAAATCTTCTGATAATCTAGCTGGTAAATATTTATATGCCAAAGCAGTACCACCTGTCCAATAATAAAATTCAGCTAATTTTGTTTTACTTATCGCTTTTAGTGTTTTTATTTGAATTTCAGTTAATATTTTATTTGCTTTCATGTTTTAAAAATATTGTTAATAGTTCTTTTAAATCAGTTCTAATATCCAAATTTGGTAAATATTCTTTTAAATCTTTCTTCTTAATATCTTTCCAATCACATGCATTAATTTTTCTTTCAAGCCAAAATTTCTTAACCTCTGGTTTATTAAGGTCGCTTTTTTTAATCTTATAATCCCATATATATGGTGAATTTACGTATTTACTATTTGAATTTGACATATTTATATTATGTTATATATTTCACTCTTTATTAAATGCAACCCACATTGCCTCCATAAATACTAAAACTAAAATTAAAACAACTAAGTTCCACCAAGCAATTAAATCTTTACTCTGTAAAAACAAACTACCAACTACTAGAATTCCAAACCAAATTGCTTGACGAAATGAATTTTTAACTTGTAAAAAAGTATGTTCGTACTTATTAAACACTCTTCGAGATAAAAAACCAATAATTGAAGCTGTGCCAACAATTGCAAAGAAACCAGCTAAATAGAAGATTAAAATACCAATTAAACCGGAATTTTCAGGATCAATAAAAAAAACAACCAATACCCACGCCCCCCAACATAAAAGGGTGGCTAAAATCATTGAAAATAGATACTTTCCAAGTGTCATTACATTTTACTCCAAAACACCAAATTCCAGCCATAATTAGCTGTTTTTGACTATTTTTTAACTATCTTAATTATATCAAATTAACAAAGAAACAGCAAATATTTTAATGCTGTAATTTTAGCTAATATTAGCCTAAAATATATTAATTTAATCCACAATCAGACAAGATATCTAAAACTCGCCACCATACCATCAAATTTACTATTTAACTCCTCTAAAATGTCTCTTTCGTGAAGTTTAATCTCCTGTGCCATTACAGACGAAAGAGAAGCAATAGTTAGTATCTTATCTTTGTAATACATAGCTTTAGCCTTTCCCTTAGCAACACTCCCCCACTTATTTTCCAAAATCTTATCAAATTCTTCGCAAACCAAAGAGGCCTGGATTGATTTGGCTAATCCAGACTGATTTTTAAAATTTTTATTCAATATTTTTCCTATTTCAGAAAAACCCATACTAGCTATATTTCTTTAAATTGACATATATTTTTAAAATCACAATACTGACATTTAAATTTACTTGGTGTAGCATTAAAATCTTTGGTTTTAATCTGTGCAATTGATTCTAGCATCTTTTCTTTTTGTTTATCAATTTCTTCATCAGTTCCTAAAAATGAAACATTGGTGTTGTTATCTAGATAATAGAAAGTTAATTTTTCAATATTCCAATTGAATGTTTCACTAGCAGCCATTTGATACATTAATAACTGATCCTTTTCTACGGTTTTTTCTGTTTTAGCTCTACCTGTTTTATAATCTACAATTTCAACCTTACCATCCCCCACAAGATCTACTCTATCAATCACACCCCTAATTGAATAATCTTTAATTTTAAAATTAAATCCTTTTTCTAATTCAATAACCTTAGGAGTATTTTCCTTTATTTGTTGATAAAGATTCTTTAATGATTTTTCTCCTTGTTTTATATACTCTTGTTTCTGTTCTTTAGATTCATACCAATCATCAATCCATGATCCTTTATACATCTCCATTAATTCTTTCTCACTTGGTAATTCTTTTTTATCTTTATCTTTTTTACCAAAAAGATCATCTTGATGAATATCTCCACCTTCTTTTATTGAAGACATAAACTTCTGCAAAGCAGAATGCATTGTTTTTCCATAACTAAATACTGCTTTACCTGTTACGGGTATCTTTAGGATAAAATTAAGATAATATTGATACGGGCATGTTTCGTATCCTTTAAGTTGAGAATATGAGAAAGATGTTGGGACTTGGACATTAGAGTCTTTTGAATCTACTTGTTTAATACTAAATTCTTGTTTTTCTTTAACAGAATCTTTTTCAATAGCTGATTTTTCAGGATCTAATCCAACTTCATGAATGAAGCGAGATAATTTCTTTTTTCTTGTCCCCCCATAATCTTGTGCAGAAGTTAGGTATAGGCCTAATTTGGCTCTAGTCATAGCTACATAGAATAAACGTCTTTCTTCTTGCAAATGCACATCTCCTGAAGGAATTACCTCTTTGATTAATTTATCTGGTAATACGATTGGATCTTTTCTGTCCATTGAAGGAAAACGTTTATCTACCAAATTAACAACAAAAACATATTTAAACTCTAATCCTTTAGCTGAATGGATTGTCATAACTTTAACAGATTCTGGTCCTTCTTCTAATTCTTTTGATAAACTCCCTTGTTCTCCAGATTCTAATTCTAATTCTGTTAAGCGCATAAAATTCTTAACAGACTTATCATCAAAAGATTTTTCAAATTCATCTATTTTCTTTACCAGTAAGTTTATATACACAAAAGACTTTTCATCATCTTTATCCAATAACCATTTAGAATAGTTAAAATCTTGAAGGAATTGTAATATTATAGCTTTTGTATTTTTTTCTCTTGTTAATTTAGTATGAGCTGAAATTAAACCCATTACTTTATTAACTTTCCTAACAGTCTCTTGCTCTAATTTACTTAACAAATTAAGTTTTTGACACGCTTCGTATAGAGAAATGGTTTTTCTTTGACTAAACCTTGAGATTTCCATTAAATCCTCTACTTTAATGTTTATCATTGGAAAATTTAAAACACGCCACATAGCCATTGATTCATGGTAGTTATCTAATAGCTTTAAATATGCCAACACATCCATTATTATCTCTTTAGAATACAAGCCCTTAGAAGCTACAAAATTAAAAGGGATTCCAGAATTTCTTAATCCATTCAAAAAAGATTCTGCTTGGTTATTTGCTCTGACAAGAATAGCTACATCATTAAATGAAAATTCTTTTTCTTTACTTAATTCAATAATACTATCAACAACCCCTTCGACTTCTTCTTGAGCTGTAGAATAGTGAAGGTGTTCAATAACTCCTTGTTCTAAAATATTAGATTCTAATTTCTTTGATAATTTATTATCCTGTTTCTTTTCGTTTAATTTTACTTCCAGTCTTTCTGGATTATTGAGTTGTATAAAATTATATGCTAAATCCAAGATATTTTGTGAAGAACGATAGTTCTGATTTAAATATATTTCTTTTGCATCAGGAAAATTATCTTTAAAATATAATATATTATTCATTGATGCATTTCTAAAGGCATACACACTTTGGTCATCATCCCCGACAACGGTTAAATTTTTATCATCTCCAACCAAAAGCTTAACCAATTCATACTGAGCCCAATTAGTATCCTGAAATTCGTCTACAAAAACATATTTAAATTGATCTTGATATTTTTTCAAAATACTTGGTCTTTTTCTAAAAAGTTTTAATGTGTAATTTATTAAATCACCAAAATCTAAGCTGGAGTTATCTAATAACAATTGTTGATAAATACGATAAGCATTAGATATTTCTTGTAGTCTCTTTACTTCACTGGTTGCATCTTCACCGCCAGTACTTTCCATAGTATCTAAATCTATTTTTAATTTATCTGCATATTCAAGATAATCTTCTGGTGAAATCTCTTCATCTTTACATCTAGAAAAATGATTTACTAAAGCATGAATAAATTTAGTTGGGTTACCTAGAGGACGGTAATAATCTAAATTAAACTTCTCTAAATTTTCTCTAACTAACATCCATTGCTCTGTTGAGTTTAATAGCTTAAAATCATTGGCTATACCAATATCTAAACCGTGAGCTTTTAATATTCTTTCACAAAAAGCATGGAAAGTCATAACCCATAAATCTGTATATCCATACGGCAATATCTTATCTACTCTTTCTTCCATTTCTCCAGCTGCTTTGTCTGTAAAGGTTAAAGCTAAAATCTCGTCAGCCTTAATTTTCTTTTCATTAATCAAATATGCTATTTTTTCAGTAATAACAGTAGTTTTACCTGTTCCAGCCCCAGCCACTATCAAAAGCGGGCCTGAGACGTGCTGTACGGCTTCTAATTGCTCTTTATTTAGTTGTTTCTTACTATCTTTCATAGTAGATCTCTAAATTAATACAATTAACCTGAAACCCCTAGTTGAACCG
>CAYSXS010000018.1:0-24667 GCA_964435065.1 uncultured Gammaproteobacteria bacterium | reverse complement strand
GGTGGGACTTTAACCCACTGGATAATTAGAGCTTAGCTTGGCGCTTCTCATAAATGTATTCTAACATTAAAATTGGGATTAAAATAACTTTTGCTGCTTTTTACTTTTAAATCTCTTCTTAATTGGATCGGAATAACTACCAGTTAGCCCATATTTTGCTTTTAACAAATAAATCATTGGATAAAGTTTCTTCCTGTATTCCTCGCTACCTTGCCAGTTACGATACATGTTTAAATATTTATCATAATATTGTGGAAACGATTGAGAAATAAAATGAAGAAAATGTTGTTTTGTTTGGCCAATAAGATTTAACATTCCCGATAAAACATAATCTACTCCACCAATATCTCTTGTCTTAGAAAAAATATCTTCAAAGTTTTCTTTCGAATCTGTCAAAAAGGGCAAAATTGGCATTGTGTGTAAACCTGTATTTACTTTAGTATTTCTAAATTCTTTTAAAACATTAAATCTTTTTTCTGGAATGGGTGCAAAAGGTTCTACTTTTGAATATATATCTTTATCTGTACTAGTTATTGTTACAGCCACATTAACATATACTTTTTCCGCTAATTTAGATATTAGATCAATATCTCTTAAAATCAAATCAGATTTTGTAGAAATTATCATTGGTTGTTCATATTTAATCAAAATCTTTAAAATATCTCTCATTATCCCATATTTAGCTTCGATAGCCTGATAACTGTCACAAACTCCACCAAAGTTAATGATATCCCCTTTCCATCGAGAAGAACTTAATTCTCTATCTAAATTTTCAGCAATATTTGTTTTAATAAAAATCTTATCAAAAAATCTATTATCTGCCTCTAAATATTGATGGGAGTATATAGCATAACAATATTGACATCTATGAACACAACCACGATAAATATTCAGATCATAGTCATATGGCAACCTGTCTGTTTTTAACTTATGTAATGCAGATTTAGTTTGTATTTCTGTATATTTCATTTCTATATTTTAACATTAAAATATTAGAGAAACAAAAAACCTCACACTGAAATATGTATGAGGATTTTCATTGAAAATATTTCTTATCTGAAAAGAATTCCGGACAAAAAAGCTGTCATCCATACCAACCAGGCTACCCACGAATAACGTGTAAACAAGACTTGATACTTATTGTGTTTAAATGCCTTAATCGCAAATACAAAATGAACAATCATTACGATAAGGGCACCATACCCACAAACCGTATGAATACAAAATGAATGAGATGTTGTTTTTAGGGCCATCATTGTTGTGCCTGTTAAATCACAAATCAAAGCCATTGCAAAAACCATAGTCATCCATTTCTCTAGCTTTTTCTTATACTGTTCAGCGCCTATTGCTATGGTATATAGCAAAGCAGCAAGAAAAATAAAAGATACAAATACTGGCATGTCACACCTCCCTAATCTTATGAATTATCTCTCCCAGCTAACTGACCGCAAGCAGCTTTAATGTCCTGCCCAAATTCATAACGCTCAGTCACCTTTATTTTGTTTTGTAATAATATTTTTTTAAATTTCTCTATATTTATTCTTGGAGACGCTTTAAAATTTCCTGTTGGATTATATCTGATCAAGTTTACTACATATAGAGGATTATCCATTATCTCAACCAACTCTTTAGCATGTTCCCTAGAATCATTTACGTCTCGGATTAATAAATATTCAAATACAACTTGCCTATTTGTTTCTTTAATGTATTTCTCAACTGCTTTTAAAATCTTTTTAATACCATACCTTTTACTAATTGGCATTAATTGTTGTCTTAATTTTTCATTTGCAGCATGCAGAGAGATAGCCAAATTAACTTGTAGATTTTCTTTTGTCAAATTTTCAATACCTTCAATAATACCTGCTGTAGAAATTGATATTCTCCTAGCTCCTAAATTAAAACCTTCTTCATCATTTAAAATTCTAATAGCTTTAAGGACGTTATTATAGTTTAAGAAAGGTTCTCCCATACCCATAAATACTACATTAGATATTTTAGCATCTTGTTTTTTTAAATATCTAGCAAAATGTAATACCTGATCTAAAATCTCTCCTACCTTCAAGTTTCTAGAAAAACCCATTTTACCTGTATCACAAAACCTACAATCTAAAGGACAACCAATTTGTGTAGAAACACAAACTGTATTACGATTTTTTTCATGACGCATTAAAACAGCTTCAATCTTTTTGTTATCCTCTAAGGTTATTAGAGACTTAATAGACTGTTTATCTTTTGCAACAAAATTTTTTGCTTTAACTGTTAAAGGACATTCTTCATTCAAAATCTCCCTTAATGGTTTAGAAAAATTAGTAGCTTCTTGCCAATCTTCTATCAAATCTAAAAAGACAGCTCTTTGAACCTGCTTTAAACGATATTTTGGTTCGTCTTTTAATATTTCTTCTATTTTATCTAAGTTCATAAATAGAGTATGGCATTTTAAAGAGAAAAAGACAAACAAAAAACTCCTAGCATAATATTAGGAGTTTTTTAGATATATATTTATGATTTCCAAAGTCCATGTAAATTACAATATGCCCTAGCACCAACAATCTTTTTACGAGTATAGAATTCTACTTGCGGACTATCTCCTGGTTTTAAAAACCTTTTACCTCGTTTCCCATCTTCTGGAATAATTTCAACCCATTCGATATAGTGATCATCATCCATTGGATGATCTACTTCCCCTATTTTAATTATTACTCCATCTTTGCCTTGGCAAACATTGGCTGGTAACTCTTGAATAACTGGCACGTGTTTTTCAGTAGCTGCATCCTCTGTATTTTCTTCCAATAACTTCATTGGTTGATTACAGCAAACTAATTCACCTACTCCTGTATGTAAAATTTCGACAACATTGCCACATACTTCACATTTATATATTTGATATAGTTGAGTCATATTTTTTTATTTAATATTGTTCAGATTGAATTTGATAATATGCTTGTGGATGATCGCAAGAAGGACATTTATCAGGTGCTTCTGGTCCTGAATGAACATATCCACATTCACGACATACCCACGCAACTTCTTGTTCTTTTTTAAATACAGTTCCTGCTTCTAGTTGCTCTAAAGCTTTTTTGTATCTTTCTTCGTGATGAGCTTCTGCTTTAGCAATGGATTTTAATCTAATAGCTATTTCTACTAAACCTTCTTCTTCAGCTGTTTTTGCAAATTCTGGATACATTTCCGTGTGTTCATAATTTTCTCCAGCAATAGAAGCTTTTAAATTCTCTATTGTTGTTGAATAAACTGTTGGAGCAGATGCTTGAACTTCAATTTCTTTTAAATCCTCACTGCTTTTAGCTTTTAACTCTTGGATGTGTTCAAATAGTCTTTTAGCATGAGCTTTTTCTTGTTCTGCTGTTTCAGCAAAAATACTAGCTATTTGTTCATAGCCTTCTTTTTTAGCTATTTTAGTATAGAAAGTATATCTATTTCTGGCTTGTGATTCACCAATAAAGGCTTTTGTTAAATTTTCAATTGTTTTTTGCATAAGTTTAAAGTTAATCTATTTATTTATATACATTAATTATACTACACTTTCTTAATTGCACAAGATTTGTTCCTTTTATATCTTATATAATACACAATAGCCAAAATTACAAAAACTACTGCAATTACAAAAAACCATTTATTATTATACACCAAAAAACTACTAATTGACGCCATCCCAAGAAAAGATAAGACAGCAGCGCCTGCAATTGTACAACAAAAACCAGTTAATCCAATTACACCCAAAGCTGCTGAAAGAAATCCCAAAAAGCTAGAAATGATGATTTTTAATTTTTTCATGATTTAATTATTTAAGTTTTTCAATAGCAGCTTGTATTTGTTCAAAAGGAACAGCACCAGGAATTATTTGGCCATTAATAAAACTACCTGGAGTACCACGTACACCCATACTTACACCTTCTTGAAAATCAGCTTCAACTTTTGATGCATATTTATCTGAAGATAAGCAAGAATCAAATTCACCCATATTTAAACCAATATTATCTGCAATGGTTGATAAGCCATCCAAGCTTAAACTTTTTTGATTAGCAAAAGCTTGATCTGTATATTCCCAGAATTTATCTTGATCACCAGCACACTCAGAAGCTTCAGCTACCTTTCTAGCTACAGGATGAATCGAATCAAGAGGAAAATGTCTATAAACCCATCTAACATCATTTGAGTACTCTTGTATAACTTGTTGCATTGTAGTGTGAAAACTAGAACAATATGGACACTGAAAATCAGAATATTCTACAATTGTAATTTTTGCATCTTTATTACCACGAACATGATCTGTATCTTTAAGCTCTAAACCCTCTAAAGATACAGGCTGATCAGCCTGTTTGTTCTCAACTCCATTATTAACTTCTTTTGGTGTTGATGGATTACTATTTTTATTTTGTTTTAGGTATAGCCCCATCATAACAAAAAAACCAACCACAGCAATTATTGCCACGCCGGTTATGATACCAAAAAAGAAATTGTTCTTCTCTTTTGGATTAGATTCAATATTATTATTTTTTTCTTTCATATTTTTCCTTAAATCGTGAATAAAGATATGCACGAATAATTATTTATTACATTCTTCCTGCTTAATTTCACATGTATCCCCTTCATTGTTAATGGGGGTTGTTGGATATTTTTGATCAATAATTGTTTGTAAAGTTTCTAAATGTTCTACTCCAACCTCTTCAGCAATAGCTGCAGCGAAATATTTTGACAAATATTTATTACCATGGCCTTCCATAATTTCACCTATACATTCACCGCATGGATGACGGCCTTCAACTATATCAGCTAAACAGTTACATGTTGCCCCCTCACCATGGCCCGGTGTTTTTTCAATACAATATGTACAAGGTTTATGTAAACAACAAGTATAATCACCTTGAGCAAGTAATTCATTAATAATATGATCCTTTTCTTGAACAAATTCCTCACGTTTTTCATGCATGTCTTTATGAGCAAATGAATTTTTTATTTGTGCTTGAATAACCATTGCACCACTTACCACAACAATGAGTATTAAAATTAAAAGAAATTTCTTATTCATAAACATTTTTTTATTAATTATATACTTATATATTCACTAACCTGACCATCTTTTAAATCATATACCTGCCATTCCCCATTTTTTATTCCTGGCATACCAGGAGTTCCTGCTGGCATTTCTGGCAAACTAATTCCGTCAATATCTGGTTTCTCTTGTAAAAGTTTTTCAATTGCCTCAACTGGTACATGACCTTCAACAAAATATTCGTCAATAATTGCGGTATGGCAACTTTCTAAATTACTTGGAATTTGATGTTCCTTCTTTATTCTATCCATATCTTTTACCATTATTGTTTCAACCCTATATCCTTGATCCTTTAAATATGCAGCATATTTTACACAACAACCACATGTTGGTGATTTGTATATAGTTATATTGCCTTTACTATCAACTAAATCATTATTATCCTTATTTGGAGATATTAAAAAATATCCAACTATTATTAATATGATAATACCAAATATACCAATGAATATGTTTTTATTCATATATTTTAACTTTTAACCTTATTAATCAAACAATTAGCAGAATGTTTAGTAACCTGCATTATTTCTTGAATCATTTTATCTTGTACTTTCTTGTTCTTTGCACTAAATGCTTTTCTAAAGCAGGTCTGCATATGACCCTCCACTAAAGTGTGATGAGCAGACTTTAAAAGCCCAACTATAGCTAAATTGTGTTGCATAATATCAATACAATATTCATCGTCTTCAGCCATCTTAATGATTTTATCTAAAAGACTGCGAGCTTTTTTAAAACTCGTTATACTTTTTTGTTTGTGTTCTGGTAATGACATATTTTTTTAAAATTAAATTTATCCACACCCCCATGGGGGGTATGTATATATTACCAATTTTATGTTCTTCACGCAAATTTAAAAACCCTGCACAATTGCAGGGTTTTATGTATAAAAAATATTAAAATTTATTCTTTAAAACATCCTTCTTGCATATCTTCTGGAAAATTGTTGTCTTCCAGCACCTTACAACTAATTGAACCGTTTCCATCAAAAACTATTTTCCATTCATTAGTTTGTTTAGCTGCAAAAAATATTCCTGCATTACCTGGTTCGTCTTCATCTAACATTTTAACTCCACCCCTAACATGTTCATCTACTTCTTTTTCAAAAGTTAATTCAATTGCTGAAACCTTTTTGCTATATTTACTAGCAAATAACTTCTTAATTTGTTTTTCTGCAGAAATTTCTGGCAAATCATTCTTATTCAAATATCCACACTTAATACTTACTTCTCGTGAACTAGTATCTGGAACTATTGGTCCTTCTGCACTTTCAGAAGATTCTGTAAACCTATACTCAATAGTACATACATTGTATTGATACCAATAACCTTCCAATCCACCCATCACACCAGCTGCCATATTCATAATATCTGGCTCTAGATTGTCTCTAAAATATTCTTCAACAACTTGATAATCTTCTGTAGTAACTTCTGAAGCAATAAATTCAAGACCTTCTACTTGAACCTTATCTATACTTTCTTCTCCTTCATACATCCAATCAAAAGTTGTTGTAGACTGTTCAAATTCAAGTCCACTATCTGTTTGAACTTGATCAATTAATTCTAAAATCTGATCATCACAGCTTTCTTCAAAAACTCTTAAACATTTTTCTTTAGCTTCACACCAACTAAATCCTGCTGATCCTATACAACCATGTTCATCAATGTCTCCTCCAACTAAAATGTCTTCCTCAGTATTAGTACCTTCATCAACTACTTTAGCTTGTTGAAAGAAATATATTCCTCCTGCGATTATTAATAGTAAAACAACTAAAATTGTTGCTACTAGAATGTTTCCTTTTTGATTATTCATATATTTAAGTTTAATTATTCTTTAGTTTCTTCTTCTACTTCCTCTTCAATTGGATTTGATTCTTCAACTTGATCTGAATCTATTGACTCAATTTTTCCAGAACCAGAAATTGATTGGTTAATTCGTGGTTGACCTATGTAATATATGCTACCGCTGCCACTAATCTTAATATCTAATTCTTGTTGAACATTAACTTCTGCTTTTCCAGATCCAGATATATTAATTGTAGTATTTTTGCTAACTAAATCTTTAGCTAAATATTTACTACTTCCGCTTGATTTAATGTTTTGCGTGTCTACCGTGCCCCATAAATTAAAATTACCTGAACCGGAAACTGTTGTACTTAAAGTTGTTACTTCTAAAGGCATCTCAATATTTCCAGATCCTGAGATTGTAAATTCTAAATTTTCGGAAATAATTTTACCATCAGACACAACTTTTCCAGATCCTGATACTTTAACAGATTCAAGATCTTTTAAACTCAAATGATACTTAACACCTTGAGCACCAAATATTCCACAAATATGTGGAGCCACACGCCAGTCATATTTTATATATAGCGTATCATTGCTTACTTCTGTGATAATATATTCCATTAACTTTTCTTTAGCTTCAATTTTTAAAGACTCTTCATCTCCTTGAGTTAAAAAGATGTTTCCACATCCACTTAAATCAACTTTAGAAAAACCACTAACATCACGTGATTCTTCTACTTCAGAACCTAAATCTTGAGGTAAACTCAAGAAAAATCCCCCACGGGAACCTATTAGAAAAGCAATGATTGCCACTGCTATAACCACAAGAACTACTAAGATTGTCACAATTAAAGCATTACCTTTGTTGTTCATAGATTTTTTAGTTTAATTATATTAATTCACCTTTATTTTACACCCACACAATCAAATGTCAAAACCCTTGACTAAACTCATATTCCATGATATATTCTATTTCAAACCTAATTCACAAACCATATTGGAGAGAGAAATGAGAAAACTTTTTATTTTGTTTATATTTTCTATTTTTTTATCTTTGCCATCACTAGGGCAGGAGAGAAAAATACAGAAGGCAGATTTCCCAGTTTCGACTGAGGGAAAGAAACAACCTACAATAGAAGAACTTAAAAAGAAAAATAAAAAACAGGTCCCTTTCCCTAAATCTAAAAGACCTAAAAAAAAGGAGGGGATAAAAAAGAAGAAAAAATAACAATAAACCGTGAATTAGGTTAGCCATCCATTACGCAGAAAATGTCTGAAAATAGGTGGTTTTTTTATTTAAACAAAAAAATATCTAAAAAATAGATAATTTTAAACATATGGAATGGCTACAGATTCGAAATACTATCCGAACCATTATATATACAGAAAAGGAGGATAAATTTGACTTGTTAGATAAGTTTTGGAAATAAATACCTGCCTCTCCAATTAAGGCAGAGGCAGGCAATATCTTGAAAATATTTTTTATCGAATATCTTGTATTTTGTAGACCCAAAAACCAGAACTTTCATTAATCATAAAGATGTATGGCCATTCAATCCTGACTGATTCAAAAAAACGGTTGTCATCCTTTACTGAATACATAATGGGATTATTAGGGTTAGAAACGTTGATAAATTCACTAAATCCATGAGATCCGCTAATAATAAAATTATTATTTAATCTCTTTCTTTGAAACGGACTTGTGTTTTTATATACTCCAAATCTTTTTGTTATTTGCGGTTCCAAGGGTTTTTCTACACCAATCGTATAAACACTGTCAGTACTAACTATGTAGATAGTGTTCCTTTTCGAGTCTGAAAGAACATCTGTTCTATAAAAACGCTTAGACATTAAGTTAATTTTCTCTAATTGAAGTTCTTTTTGGTCAAAACCTTTAATAACAATCAATGTATCTCGGTCGGCCAACGCAAATCCAAACAAAACATTATTGATTGTTTTAAATACTATCGATACTATGGGTGTGTTACATAATACTTCGTGACCCATACTTTCGCCTCGAAAATTATCATTTCTGTATTTTCCAAAAGAATCTTCGGAAAAATACTGCAATCCTTCGTCTCCACCAACTAAAATATGCTCACCGTAAAAAGCAGCCCCGCCTCTTGTATAACCAACACTACAAAGCTGGTAAGGATTACTTCTAAAATGTCCGTAATATGGTTTAGAGCTATTTAAAATCCAAAAACCTTCGCTACTAAGAACAATGAAACGGCTGTTGTTTGGCTCTTGAGGTATAATTCCGTTAATTACTCCTCGTTCATTCGGCAACGAAATAGTATCTTTAACTGTGAAGTTGCCAAGATGCCACTCACCCACAATAACAGTATTCATAAAGGCAAAAAAAATATCCTGTCCGTGTTTCCATAAATCGTGGTGAAAATCACCCATATCGTGGTTAAAAATTGGTTCTAACTTAAAAGCTACTTTTTTCTCAACTTCCTTGTCACAACTCAGAACCATAATCAAAGATAATAAAAAAAATATAGACTTTCTCATGGCCAATACCTCCTGTAAGATTATTAATAAAATGAACTTAATTATTGATTTAAACGTAGCATATCTATTGGGGTTTGTCAACAAAACACAAAAACCACCTCACGGTGGTCTTTATTTTAGTAGGTCAAAATTGACCCATTGGCAATTTGGCTGCCGAGGCAGGGTTCGAACCTGCGACATCGTGATTAACAGTCACGCGTTCTGCCACTGAACTACTCGGCATTAATTTTAAATCCCAGCTTTTTGGCTGGGATATATTTATATACATTCTAATCCAGCCAACATCATCTGTGGTTATTATTACTATTATTCAAATTATTATTCTGTTTATTCATATTGTGCATAAGTATATACTAAAAACTGATTTTTGTCAACAATGTACTAAAAAACCTCTTTTCTTATCTCCTTTAGGTATTCTAAATACTCCATACTTCTCTTACTTGGATCATTTCCTTTATCGCTAACTTTATATATAACATGAGGATCTAGAACTCTAAGTTCTGCTTCGCCTTCTTGACCAATAACCGATAAATTCTTGTTGCCCAAAAAATCCAAAATTTCTTCTGTTTTATTGGCACGTTCTACTGTTTGGTCAACAAAACTTATAAAAATTCCTTTCAGTTTGTTGTTGTTTTTCAACAACTC
This sequence comes from uncultured Gammaproteobacteria bacterium, assembly GCA_964435065.1. Taxonomy (GTDB): domain Bacteria; phylum Patescibacteriota; class Patescibacteriia; order UBA2196; family UBA2196; genus CAYSXS01. The sequence goes on along the minus strand of CAYSXS010000018.1, from coordinate 14,650 downwards.
AATTAATTCATCTTTTTCTATTTCATTAAAAAAATCTTTAATTTCTCCAGTTTTATATGGTTGTAAAATACCTACTGCCACTCTTTTGCCTTTTGGATTTTTAAACCTTAAGACATATTCTGGTAAAAAAACTTTCAATGCATCACCACTATACCAAGATTTTATCTCTTCATATTCTTCTTTAAAATAATTTGCAACCTCTTCGCCTCCTTCAGAAATAAGTTGTTCTGAAAATTCTTTAATTATTTTCAAAGCATAAGAGGGTAAATCCTCATCCAAACTTTTCAAAAGATAGACTTTTGATACACCACCAATATCTTTAAGGCCCTCAAAGGAAAACTTTTTTGGATCAAAAGGTAGTTCCTCTATGTCATATATAAATTTGTTTAAACTATCTTTTTCTAAAAAATCCTCTGGGAGTACTTTTTTTAATAAATATAAAATTTCAGAAAGCTTTTTTGTTTTACTTAATTCAAAAAACTTAAGTAATTTATTACCTTCTTCTTCACTAAGCGGATTAGTGTCTAAAACCAAAGATTCTTCTACCAAGTCGCCTACTTTTCTTTTATATTTCTCAATTTTCGAAAAAAAATCTTTCATATATATTAATTCTCACATTTATATTTTTTTATGTCAAATCAAAACACCCTCTAAAAAAAGGGTGTTTTATTGTTGTCAAAATAAGTTATTTATCTAAATCCATTAAATCACAGATTCCATCACCATTTTCGTCAATAAACTTACCACCATTTTGGAAAAACTTATGCATACCTCTTTTGCCTTTTTTATGCATATTCCACAGACCAAGTTCTTCTGCAATAGCTTTAGCACCTTCGATATCGCCTTCTGCCTTTAATTCATGCATTAGAATAAATTGATCAAAATTTTCTTCAGTAATATTTTCCATGATTGGCTTATCACCTACTAATTCCGACCATGCAGCATAATCGCCTAATTCAATAACTTCTTGCATTGCTGTATAATGTTCTGAATTAAATTTCTTGCTATTTTGCCAATCAGCTTTATCTCCACCAAAGGCATAAGTTGCTGTTAAGCCTCCCCCAACGATAAGGGTAAAGACTAATAATGTTAAAAGTGTTTTTTTGTGAAACATAATTTATATATCTATTTTTAATAATTAACTTTAGCTAGCTATCAGACCTTTCACTATTTACTACGCAGAGGAAGATGTATTCCTTTCACTTGTCCTTTTAATCTTTCTGGTGGTCCAAATAAAGGTCTAATTTGAACAGCTCTAAAGCTATTTTTATCAATTTCTTCACCCATTACCTTAACTTTCTCTCCTGGTTGAATTAAAACTCTCGTAGGAATAAAATCTGCTTCTAAGTGTACATTCCATTCTTTATTCCTTAAATCTTTTAGAATAAACAGTTTATCTGATTCAACTTTTAAAATTGTACCTGGTAAAATACCTTTTTCTGGTCTTTGCCACATATCACTTCTGTGTTGCATCATTTTTTGATAGATTGGAATCTTTTTTGTTAATGTATTTTCTATAGCTTGTCCCATTCCTATGTTGTATAACAAAATACCTAATATTAAACTTATTAACACAGTAAACCCGACTACTATTTTCCAACTATATTTATATCCTTTCTTACTATATTTAAAATCATAATATATGATAGCTATAAATATGATTAAGAAAACTAACCATAGATATGGGAGACTTAATAGAACAAAGCTTATTAAACTGTGCCCTATTTGCATTCTCAAATCCCAATCATTGTTTTTTAATAGATATATGATAACCGAAAAAGCTAAACCACCTATTATTAGAAATATTAGGCCAACAAGTAAAATCAACCAATTTTTAATCATAAACTCCCATTTAGCTTTTGGTTTAATATTCTTTTCTTGAATTGTCTTCAGGATATCCTGAACAAAGTTATCGTTTTTCATATTCTTTATGGAATTGTTTTTTAGCTCTACTAATTAAAGTAGCTACTGTACCTTCTGGTTTTTTTAAAATATCTGATATCTCTTTATATGATTTATCTTCTAAAAACCTTAATTCTAATACTTCCTTATATTTAAAATCTAATTTCTTAATATTATTCAATATTTCCTTTTTATTAATCTTATCATCCATTTCTTTTTCTAAATCAAACTCTGACATAATATTATTAATCAATTCACCATTATCTTCCCATAGAATCTTATCTGGTCTTCGTTTAGATTTACGAAAGTGATCAATCACCTTATTATGCGTTATCCTATAAATCCATGAAGAAAACTTTAAATCCTTATCAAAATCATTCAAATTTTCAAAAACTTTGATAAAAGTTTCTTGTAATAGATCTTCAGACTCATCTTGATCAAAATTTGATATACGTTGAATATATCTTAATAGCTTTTGTTCATATCTTTGCATTAGATGTATATAAAAATCCTGACTTTCTAAAGTCAGTTTAACCAGTTCTTCATCTGTCTTATTTTCACATATTTCATTATGTGGCATATATTACCATTATATACTAAATACTACGTTAAATAAATAATTTTCTTTCAAATTAAACCTTCCCCAAATCTAAATAATCATCAACGCGCACCTGTTCTATAAACTCCGCCATGTGGCTGATAACAATCATTGCACCTGCATATTCGTTAATAGCTTTTGTAATAACCGGAATATGTCTAAAATTAATATGATTGGTTGGTTCATCTAATACAATCAGGCCTGGTTGCATTAAAACTAAACGAGCAAAAGAAAGTAAGCCTTTTTGGCCTTCTGATAAATTTCCTACTTTCTGCCCCATAAGTTCACTTGTTAAAAGAAAACCAGCTGCTACAGATCGCACAGCTTGTGCGTTTGTACCAATGACTGCTGAGTTTTGCAAAGAGTCAAAAACTGTTTCCTCAAAATCAAGGGTAGAAAAATCCTGACTATAATACCCTACTCTAACACCCTCCATAATTTTTGCTCCTTCGTTTCTGTTACTTACAAGAGATCTTAAAAGTGTACTCTTACCAATACCATTTGGACCAGAAACCAAAAGCCGTACTCCTCTTTTTAATACTATATCTTTCTCTTTAATAATGGGTTCATTACCTAAGATAACTTTAACTGAACTAATAGTTACAATATCACCAAAAATATCTTGCACAGGAATATTAAAAGATCTAATAGTTTTATCCTCTCGTCTAACATCTACTTTAGATTCTTCCATCTCTGCTGTTTCGTCTTTTAATTTTTTAGCTAATTTCCTCATCTTACCACCCTTATTTGAGAAAAAGTTAACTTTTTCTTTCCTATCTACAATTCTTTTTTCAAGTTGAGCATTTTTTCTTTTTTCTCTTTCAATTCTTTCAGTAATTTCAGCAACTACAGTATAATAGTCACCAACATATATTTCCATTTTTTTTGTAAATATATCTAGATACAAAACACCCTCTGTAAAACAATTCAAAAAATCTGCATCATGTGAAATCACAATAACTGTTTTATTATAATCGATTAAAAAATCTACTAAATGATCAATACCAGCTTTATCTAGGTTATTAGTCGGCTCATCTAGTAATAATATATCAGGATTTTGAATCAAAGCATATGCTAAAAGTAAACGAGCTTGCTGACCACCAGATAAATCACCAACTGGTCTATCATAAGGAATTGATAAATTAACAGCATCAAAAACTTTACTTATCTGACTTTTAAGATTACCCGGCACATTAGCAAAAGCTTTAGCAAAATATTCTTCAACAGTTAATTCATAATCCTCACGAGCTAAAACCTGTAAAGAAGTACCAATGGTTGCATCTTTAGTAATAGATACATTACCGCTTTTTGGTTTTAAGTTACCTTTAATTAAATTAAAGATTGTACTTTTACCAGCTCCATTTTGTCCCATTAAAGTTAATTTAGCTCCACGACGCACAGTAAAATTAGCCTGGGTTAAAATAGGTTTTTTGTGTTCATATTCAAAATCAACGTCACTAAAATGTAATATTACTTCTTCTGCCATATTTTTTAGATTAAAAAACAACTCGTTTGAAATTGAGTTGTCAGTATGTACCCCAAATTCAATAATTCTTAAATATAAGAATATCCTAAATTTTAAGTTTTGTCAATAATAATAATCTTAAGAGGATATTTTGACTGAGATATTTTTTCTTTTAATAACCCTTCTTAACAAAAATATTTTTATGCCTTAAGAATTTAATATTGTGGATAAACTAAGTATTGACTTTTTTGTTGTATATATGCTATATTAAACATACAGTATTTAGAAAAAGGCGCCGACCGTTAGGACGGTGGCTTTTTTCTTTTTAGAACAGCTAATATTGGGTATTTTTATATTCCAATGGCAATCTTTGCTTTAAATCTTTATCAACAAAAATATTAAATTTTTTATTCCTAAATCCTCCTGTAAAATCTTTGGCACCTAAGTTTTCCTTAATAAACCGAACTAATTCTTTTTTATGTTTATCTCCTTTTCCAACAATTCCTGTTGCTATTTTTAAATCGTAATTAATAGCTCCAATAAATAGATCCACTACCTGCAATAGATCATTACCTTTTGAATCAAAACGACATACTCCTGCCATGGCTAATCTTCCAGCTTTTTCATTTATCTTTTCTTTGACACAAACCTCATAATGAACATCCTTAGGGGTGGTCACATGATCAGCCAAAAGCATTAAAATTTCATTTGGCGAGAGTGATGATTCTGCTAAACGAATAGAAATCTGTTCGTAAGCACTCCACGGATTACCATTAAATTCTCTTTGAAAATAATTACCATGTTTATCAAGGGTGTAAGAATAAAACCAAATACTTCGTGTGTCTAAAAAAGAATCAACTGCAAACTTAGCAAAATCAATATTACACCTAGATAATTTATTAAATTTCATTTCATCATAAAAATTCTTTTTGTTTCTCTCATAAAGTAATTTGCTATATAAATAATACGGCTGACTACATTTTATCAAACCAACCGTAAAAAAAGGTGCTGTCTTTGGATCAAGACTGCCACTCTCGTCAAGAAAACAAAACTTTGTCCAAATTTCATTATAATCTTTTAGTTTTAACTCTCCTGTATTATCTTCTTTTTGGTTTTTATTATTTTTTTTAAAAAACATATTTTTTAGTTAAATTAAATACTTTAGTCCTCTTAAATAATTATTTAATAATACCCAATCTATCCAAACCATTTTTGTTTGTTTCTTCCCCCCATTTGTCTATACATTCATAAAGTTTGATAAAATGTTCTTTTTTGTCCATTTTTTTAATTTCTTTTTTTGAATATTTACGATGAAAATCAAGCTGACCCATTTTATCAACTAACTCTTCCCAAAAGATTTCCTCATCATATTCATCATGAAACTGATCAACACCTGTCTTCTCTTCAAACAATCTAGTTGGATAATACTTACCATCACCAACACTCTCATCATCACAATATCTTCCAAAACCAAATTTTTTAGCATAAGAAAAGATATAGCTTGAAATGTCTTCATACTTTTCCATTCTGTCATCTGTTTTGTGTGCATTAATCACCCACTCACCGAGATAAACAAGTTTTAATAAATTTTCATATTGTTTTTTTGATAATTCAATTTTCATATTTTTAAAATTAATTATTTTTTCTAAAATATTTTTAACTTCACTTTAAATAACACCTTATTCTTTCTCTGTCTTCTTTTTCCTTATTACCCTTAAAATATATTTCAATAAATTCAATACCAATCATTTCTATGGTTTCATGATTTTCAATATATGCATAGATAATCCTCAAATCTTTTCTCTTCAAATATTTACAAAAAAATCTAGCCTTAATGATATATACATAACCAGTTTTCGTAATAACATTAAAGTGTCTTCCAATGCCCAATGGCGACACGTTTAAAACTTTTTTAAACTCCATTAAATCATCATCTAATGATTTAAATTTTTTAGATAATTTTTTAAAATCTTTTTGAAATTCTGACGTATTTTTAAAGTTCATCGTCGTAATTCCTCACAGAATGATCGTCGTCACGATAAAATACAGTCTCGTAACTTATTTGCTCACCCATTTGATGTGTTCTCCAAGGAGTATCTGAATGGGAGTAGTCACTCAATTCTTTAGCATTTTTCCAAGCTAAACGACCTAACACATCATCAATGTGCTGTATTTCTTGAGCAGACAATATTTTTAAATCAGCTGATCTTCTAGGTAAATATTTCTTTTGTTCGTGCTGAAAGTATTTACTCCTAATTTTTTCAATTTCACCTTTTTCTAACATTTGATCAGTTATCTTTTTAAACTCAATTGGGGTTGGCCCAAAATGGTTTTTAATATATTTAGCTCCAATCAATTGTTCCTCAAACTTTTCATAATAATCAAAATCAATGAAATATAGTAATTTATATATAGCTGTTTCACCAATATTTGGTCTAGCTCCTACTTTTTCTAAGATATATATTAAAACTTCTTTAAATTTTTTTAAATTTTGTTGTGGTACACTAATCCTTATTTCCGGTTCATTTATTTCTTTAGTTTTCTTTTCTTTTTCAAAATCAACTTGAATTTCTTTTTTATCCCCATTTAATAGATCCTTTAAAGACATACTAAAAATAGAAGCTAATTTTGTAGCTTCTGAAATAGTTAACTCTCGTTCTCCTTTTTCTATCTGCATATATGTCGGCCGTGACATGATTAATTTTTCAGCCATATACCCCTGCGAAAAACTGTTTTGCAAACGAAATTTTTTAATTGTTTGATATATCTTTTTAGTCATACTAATATTTATGTGAGTTATCCACAACTTTATTGTATCACTTGTAAAATATGTTTGTCAAACATGTATGTAAAATGTATTTACACACTATTACATTTCAAGTATCAACTTAACACTATTTCCTCCCCCTCACCAATCAGTTTAACCTCATCGTCTTTTATTAACAGCGCCTGCTTATCAGTAAGAATCTTAACAGAATATTTTGATTGAGGAATTTTTTCCTGTAATAATTCCTTATTTTCTAACGAATAATGCACACTTATTAAAAATGGAACCAAATTTAAAGCAGTAAGGTCTTTTCCTTTAAACTTATCCTTATTTGTATATTTCCAAGTAACCATCTCAATTGTTGGGCAGGTTATATAGCTGCCAGCGCTTGCACCAATATATATTATTCCTTTGTTAATCAAATCTTTGATTATCTTATCAAAACCACTCTCACGTACACATCTTAGTAAATACGAAGTATTTCCACCTGTAACATATATTACTTCCTTATCTTTTAATATCTTCCTTAATTCATCTTCATCTTTACCCTCAATATCTATATCTTCATAATCAACCCCCATATTATCCAGTCTTTGTTTGTCGTTTTTAATATATGTTAAATCTGTAACACCTTTTGAAGCAGTAATAATATGTGCCATTTTCATTTGATTCAATGGTTTGGAAAACAAATTTAAAGCTTTAAGTAAAAAATATCCTGACGATACTAGTAGTAATGTTTTCATATACTTATATATTTAGGCTTTTTTATTTTTCATATGATTACTAACCTTTAAATAATATCCTTATCATAAAAAAATCTTCATTTTCAATAAGCCCAGATGGATTATTCTTTTCTAATATCAACACCCCTGCTTCTGATTCTCCAGGGTCATATTCAAGTTTAAACTCAAAGGGAACATAATCTTCTGTCATCCAATCTCCATTCGCATGAACAATAGTTTCTGCTAATACATTAAAATCAGAATCCAAAAGCTTTGCCACAAAAGAACCTTCAAAATACCAGTTACCAATTGCTCTACCTTCCATGTTTATCACACCTTGGTCAAAAGCCATATAATCAAAATTATAAGTATCATTAATTATAGGTTCTTTTTCTTGTGGTCCCAAAACTTCTTTTTCTAATACAAATGTTTTCCGTAAAGATGGGAGTATCCTATCAACTTCCTTTTTGTAAAAACCATCTTGGTCACCACTTATTGAAACATTAATTTTTAATATAACACCTTTTTTAAGATGCAAAAAAATATCTTTATACGGACCAAAACGTCCTTTAGATATATAATAAAATCCATTAAAATCTCCTAATTTAATTTCTTTAATATCTGAAACTCTAGAAAGATTCAATTCATCTTCTTCGCCTCCTAATTCTATTTCTTCAAAATCTGAAGTCTCAGAAAAATATAATTCACTTTCTTTCTTTTTGTTTTCAACAAACCGTTTTAGGCTAATCTCTTGATCATATTCGAACCAATCAAAATACAATAAATAAGCATCGTACCACTCTGTTTGATGCGCTTGATTTTCGCCAATATAAATAAGTGTCATTCCATCTTTTTCTCTTTCTATAATATTGTTATCATTGTACTCTACAGAAAAACCTAAATCTTTCCTATAATACCTTTTCCATTCCTTATTTTGCTCATCATTAACTGGTCTTCCTAGACAAAAAATATATACCAAGACCGCTAAAATGATAATTATAGCTATAGCTATTAATATTTTTGTTGTTTTGTTCATATGGTTTGTTTAATTTTTTATTTAAATACATTACCCCTCACATCAAAATATCTACAATAATCACATTCACTATCCGATTCTGGGATATTTTCACTAAGTAAACATTGATGTGCATCTATTATACCCTTTTCTACCCAATTATCATTACCCTCATAAGCAATCAAAGTAATATCAAATTCTAATTTAGCATCAAAAGCTTTTTTATCTTTTATTCCATTACAATAGACAAAATATCCTGTATTTGATACCTTATACCCATTTTGTCTTAAAAGCCACTGATAGACTTCCATTTGCCTTTTATACCCTATCTGCCAGTCTTGATCTAAAGCTTCAATCTTTCCATCTTTAGATGTTGATTTGTAATCAACAACAATATATTCATTATTAGAATTAATCCAAAGATCATCTATAGCTCCCATAATGGTTAAACCTGTTTTAGGATGCTCATATCTTACTCCTTTAAAGTTTTCTCTCCATTCATCTAATTTCTCATGACTAACAGGAACAGCATCTACTCCATACTTTTCTATTAATGGATGTTTCTTATTCTTAGCTCTATGAATATCAAATTCTTTTTTTAATAAATGATCAACAGCAGAGTTTAAATTAAAAGGAAATCCTGGAGGTCTTTTTATTCCTAATCTATTATCAAGATAAAAACATCTTGGACATTGCAAAAACAAATCTAACTTAGATCGACTAAGTTTCCAGTTATTCTTTTGATCTGGATTAAAATTCCAGTTTGCTTGTCGGGGGACTTTGTAGTATTGGGACATAGGGATTAAATTATATTTTATAAAATCAAATTTTGTAAATATATTATAATTATATTAAAGATCTAGATTCCAAACATCATTAATAGCATAATTGAAAAGTTTTTCTAGCTCTTTAATAACTTTTAAATCAGTTCATGTTGCTTCGTTAATTTTCATAATTACATTAAAAGAAAATATTTCAGTGGTATCTTCAAGGCGTTTGATTCTTGATTATACTCAAGTTCCTTAGCTTGCTCTGAAATAATAATGCCGTAAACCGCTTTTGTTTTTTCTTTTGTTTGCACTACTTGTTTATACTCTTTTTTATTCATACCAACTTCCATAACAATTTTGTTTTCTCCAATACTGATAATAAAATCCGCACCTCCTTTTGCACTATCATAAGTGAGTGAAAAAGACGGTTTTTTATCACACAAACGATATAGATACATGCCCGTCAAATCTTCCAACAACTTTCCTCTCGCATTTTGCTCCGCAATAACGTTACCAATAGTTTTGTAATACATTGCTCGAAAAGCCGGTGAAGAAAAAATATATTTTGACGGTTTTTGTGTTACTTGTTTAAAATGAGATCCCTGCGGATAAATACGATGCAAAATTTCAGTTTGTTCAAGTACTGAAAAAATTTCTGCTATTTTGGGGCGAGAAATTCCAAATTTTTCCGCCAGAGTTGTAAAATTTAAAACATCCATATCAGCCACGGCATATAAAATTGCCGGAATTTGGCTGATGATTTCCGAGGAAAGCCTGCACATCTGCGGAATATCTTTGTTAATTACCCTCTCTAAAGATTTACTTATTTGGTTATAAACCAATGCTTCGTTTTCCAATGCGATCATAAATGGCAACGACCCATAAAAAAGATAGTTTTCAAAATCTAAACGGCTAATGCCATGGTAATATAAATTTATTTTGTTTTTTTGTTTTTTAAGTGCGTCAAACACATTTTTGGCATTTTCCCCGCCAAAAATAATTTTTCGCAATTCTTGTGCCAATCCCTTAACTTCATATTTGCCCCGTTTAATTTTAATAAATTCAGTAAAAGATAATGGGTAAATTTTTTCATAAATGGCACGACGGGCAATATCCGAATTGCTGTTGATTAGTGCGGCTGCTGATCCTGTCGCGAACATAAAAACATTATTTGTGCGGTCATAAATAGTTTTGAGAGTTGCTCCCCATTTTTCATCATATTGTACTTCATCTAGAAACAAAAATAACGGTTTGTCTAAATTTGTAATCGGCCGCCCGATTATTTCTTCAAAAACTTTCACCACTTCGCTTATATTACTCCCGAGGGTCTGCGTAATTTCATCAACCGAAAGGATTAAAAAATATCCATCAATGTTTTTCTTAGCATGATACAATTGATACATTACCGTTGTTTTTCCGGCTCCGCGTAAACCGGTAAGCGCCACCCAGCGATACGATTTGTTGCCTTGAAGAAATTTATCCAAATGCGATTGCATTCGTATAAAAATATTTCTATTAGGCCTTTTGTTGTTTTGTGCATCAAAAACATACGCTCTTGCGCGAAAATCCGCTTGAGCAATTTGCTCATTGATGAATTCTTTTATTTTTTCTTTATTTTCAATCATTTTCTTTATTTTTTAGTGTCAAGTTCAGTGTACACTATTTATGTATTCAGTGTCAAGTCCACTTTACACTGATTTTTATTTTCTTTTTTATTGCTTATTTTAGCCATTTTTTACTATGTTTTATAGATTACATTTTCGGCTTTCAGAGCAAATTTTTCTAACTCTTTAATAACCTTTAAATCAGTTGATGTCGCTTCGTTGATTTTCATATTATTTTTTTGTTAATAGCTTATATTTTGATGCCTCATCCCCTGTCCCATCACCGGCTTTTTCTTTTATAAAATTATCTAACGGGATCAAATTCTTTTTTTAATAAATGATCAACAGCAGAGTTTAAATTAAAAGGAAATCCTGGAGGTCTTTTTATTCCTAATCTATTATCAAGATAAAAACATCTTGGACATTGCAAAAACAAATCTAACTTAGATCGACTAAGTTTCCAGTTATTCTTTTTGTCTGGATTAAAATTCCAGTTTGCTTGTCGGGGGACTTTGTAGTAGTCGCTCATATTTTTAAATTTAATTATCATTAATTATTTTTTATCAAAACTACTTTCAAGAATCTCTAATTCAACTCCCCCCTTCTCATTAAAAAAACCTAATTGCCCTTGTGTTATATTTCTCTTTACTTGTGCCCATATTTCTTCCCTATTCTTTTTACCTATCTTTGACTTTTTTTGAACACTATAAAGTTTAATATGTTTATTTGAAAAATCTAAAAATACTTCTTTTTTTGTGTCTGCTGGAAATGCTCTTTTTTTTATTGTTGTTTTTTCATATTCATCCCAATTTTTACCAAAATCTTTTTTTAAAATACCACATCCAGATTTATCACATAGCTCTCTTGTATCTAATCTTACCATCCACCAATGATAGTTATCCTCTTCATTCTTATTAAACCCTACTACAAAATTAAGTAAAGCACCTTCTTTAATTTTGACTAAAAATTTAAAGTGACCTTTTGCCAAAACTTTTTCCTCTAAAGTTGTCAAAAAAGTATTTACATTATTTGAATAATCAATTTTTGGCTCAATGATTTGGTTCAAAACAAACTCTTTGTTTGATTTTTTACAAGGAATACCTTTCTGAATAAACAAATAACCAATTACACTATTAATAAAAAAATCTTGAAACCATTCTTTGATCTCTTTTATCTCAACATTAGTATTTACAATTTTATAACTATGACTATAGCCCGACGAATTGATAAAGTCTTGCCACTCTTTAATTTTATCATCTGGCACACCAATATCTAAAACAATCAGCTGCTTACTAAAATCCTCATCTATATAAAAAATGACATGTTGTGGATAAGAAGAGATAATTTCATTTCTTAGATCTGGCAACATATTAAATAATTGTGGTTCTATACTTAAATCTGATTGTTCCAAGCCTTTCTCTAATTCCAATATTCTTTTTTTAAATATATCAAAATATTCACCCTTTATTGTTTTACTCAAATTTTTAAGATGTAATATTAATGGATCTACCTCTTCCCCTACTGTTATCACCCTAAAATACTGATTTTGTTTAATACCTTTTTCAATATTGTCTTTCTTGTTTTTTACTTCTTTAACTATCTGAGTAAGACTATCTCCTTCCAAATACTCACCTTCAAGCGTTTGAACAGCTTTTAATAATGTATCCTCTTCTAAGCGAATATCTAATCTTTTCGCTAGATCTAACAATTCTTTTTCCTGCTCTTCAAACTTTTCAATTAATTCTTTCTCTGCCCTTGACGGCTCGTTGAATTTTTTAGGAAGATCCTTTAAATTAATATAATTTGTATCTTTGATCTCATAACCTTCCACGCTCTTCTCTCTATGTTCATCTTTTTTTTCTACATCCTCAACATCTTCAAAAGCTTTAATTTCTCTTAAACGACTAAGCAAATGTTTTTGAACTTTTTTTATTTTAAGATTATTACTGTAATCTCCTCCGACACCATTTTCCTCCTCCCACAAATCAGGTTTTATGATTTCGTACATCTTTTTATATAGTTCTTCATTTTCATTATTCCTCAAAGGCTCATTAATAACTTCGCTATCATAAATTTTACTTACATATTCATACAAAATTGATAAATTTTCCTGCTTTTCTCCAAATTGATAATTTTTAATAACAAGCTTATTTAAATCTTCTTTGGTATATCCTTTTACAATAAGTGCTGTTTTTCTAAAATCCCCCTCACCTAAATACATTAAATAATACCTTGCCTTATTCCATTTTTTATTCCACTCTTCTTGTTTCTCCGGTAACAAGTCTTTTAGCCATTCTTTGTCTACAATCAAATCCAAATACTCAAACAAATCACTCTGTTTTGGTGGCGACAAATATAAAACATCAGTAAACACCGTTGATAATATATCTTCTTTCTTGTCATTAATCATTTTGTATATATCATCATCCCCTATAAAAATAAAACTAGCATCAATAAACTGAAACAAATTTTTATATGCCTTAAATATCTTTGGCAAACAAGTATACTTAAAATTAGGATGGTGAATTTTACCATCTTTACAATCATTCTTCAACTTAAAATAGTCTAGTTCATCTACGACAAAAACAAGTCTAACTATTTTGAAAACAAATTTAAACAGCTTCCTAAACTCATGCTCAAGTGTATTATAATTTCTATCAAGTAAAAAGTTTTCTTTTTTTGACACCTTATGAACAACACTAACAACAATAACACTAGAAAATATTGTTAAAAATATTTTTATTATTTTAGGATCAGGGTAAAATCCAGTTTTAAGTACTATAAATAATATTATAAAAACAATTACCACCCAAATTATATTTACCAAAGAAAAAAAATAAGTCCTAGTTGTTAATCTACTTTGCTCTTTTGTCCACTTTGTAGACAAATTTTTTAAATACAGATTCCGCAATTTATATTGAAAATAAAGATACTTAATTAACTCTGGCCAATTAAAATAAAAAAATAAATACAAAATCACGCCCCAATTATTTAATGTCCAAAATCTAACAGAAAATTTTAATTGATTTATTATGTTTTCCAAAGTAACCAAAAAATCAACTTCATGTTCACCAGTATTTCCAACCTTACTTTGAGCCTGTAACTGTAGTGCATCAATCAATACGGGTATAATTATCTTTTTACTCTGATAATCCTTTCTGTTCACATTTATAGTCCGAATAGTATTATAAATTAGTGCGGTTTTTCCTCTACCTCGTGGTCCCGAAAGAAGCGTCGATGATTTTTTCTTCTCTAAAATTATATTTTTTAATTGTTCAACCTCGCCATCTCTAGCAGGATAAAAAACACCACAATTTTTATTTTTTTCGTCTTTTGGGTATGGCGTTTGTGGAAAATCCCAATTCTTATTTAATGGTATTTCTAAATAAGGCTCTTCATTCATAAAATATTTTATTTAATCTTTACTCTGAACTTAGCACAAAATTCTAACCATTACAACCCAAAAAATTAAAAATAAACCCTTTTTTAGGGCGGCCTAAAAATCTAGGCTGCCCCGTTTATTAATTTATAACTGTTTGTTTAAAACTTTAAATACTCCAAATCATCAGGATTGGTATTAAATGATTTATATATATCTTTACTATTAACTCTAAAATGTTTTCCAGTTTTAATAACTAGTCCACCAAAAAGTTTTTTACTTTTTTCTTTTCTTCTTTAATATATTTTTGTAGAGCCTCTCCCTTTAATTTATTGTCTTCCTCTCTCGCCTCTCGCTTTTGTGTCAAAAATTCCTAACTTTAGACAGTAGAACAACACCCCTTTCACAGGACATAGACTACATTAATT
>CAYSXS010000017.1:0-27703 GCA_964435065.1 uncultured Gammaproteobacteria bacterium | reverse complement strand
AATTATTAAAACAAGCCCCAATGTTTACCATTGGGGTATACCATGGCGGTTGACACTTTTCTTATCTAATTTCCTTCAACACCTTTCCAATAAGTCTTTTTATCTTTATCAAATTTAATTACATCTTTCCAAAATTTTTCTTTTATAAATAATGGATATATTTTTATATTATCTTTTTCAATATCTTCTTGACTAAACCATCTGTTTTCTACTACTTTAGGTCTATCGTCCGTGTCTGTGTCTTTATGGTCTTGATTTTCTTGTATTTGTTTTTTTGGTTTTGCTAAAAAAAATAATTCTATATTTCTTTTCTTTTCTTCTTGTAAATAATATTCTTGAATATACATTAAATCCAATACTTCTATTTCTTGATTTGTTTCTTCTAACACTTCTCTTTTACAGCATTGAATTAAATCCTCATTATCTTCTAAGCCACCACCACCTGGATACCAAAAATGCTGTCCATGATTACGACATAATAATATTTTATCTTCATCATAAACTATTACTCTTGTTGTTATTCTGGTTTGCATAACATTTTAATTATTTCCTACATTAATCTTACTACAAAAAGTCTTTTAGTTCTAGCCTCCCCTCAGCCCCAATCAAAAAATCCTCTAAGCAGAGAATCTTTTGGCAGGCGCGGAGGGACTTGAACCCCCAGTCCTCGGTTTTGGAAACCGATGCTTTAGCCAATTAAGCTACGCACCCTTTATACAATAAAAGAAGAAAGTAGTTGATATTAAAAAATTCGTATCAAAGCAATAATTAGAAGTAGAACTACAAAAATTTCATCAATTAACATTGCTGTTTTGCCAGAAATTTCAATTGAAAAGAATTTTCTAACTACTTTGGACATAAATATGCCCTGGTTTATTTTCTTATGATAGTCTAATCCTCTAAATTTATATTCCCAACGATTAAACAAACATTCTCTAAAAAAGATCCAGCTACATAAAGTTAAAATTAAAAAAATCATCAAAACGTTTATATACCAATCAAATATAAAAACCAAAGGTAAACTTACTACAGCCCATATGACCCAAAATAAATGAACCACAGCTATAAAATTAGCTAGTTTGTTACGTTTTGTTTCATGCATCTACTTAACCTTCGTTTCCTTATGTAGAGTATGTTTTTTACAAAACTTACAATATTTGTTTAATTCAAGTTTTTCTTTAATGGTTTTCTTATTCTTAGTAGAATGATAATTAATTCTTTTACATTCACCACATTCAAAACCAATAAGTCTCTCTTTGTATTTTGTTCCCATATATTTAAATTCTATTTAATTTTCTGGAGCCACCCGTCGGACTCGAACCGACGACCGACAGTTTACAAAACTGTTGCTCTACCAACTGAGCTAGGGTGGCATTTTGGGCCGGGCAAGATTCGAACTTGCGAAGGCGAACCATTAGATTTACAGTCTAACCTCGTTGACCGCTTGAGTACCGACCCAAATTAAATTAAAAAGAGCACCTAAAATGCTTATTATTAAAATAGCATATATCGTATTTTTAATCAAGTTAACAATCCACAGGTTAAATATAACTGGTTTAACTTATTCTAACTGTAATACAATTATATAATATGAACCTTTTTATTTCCTTCAATAATTCTCCCAATAAGTATCCCATTATCAATATCATCTGGAGATATTACTATTAACCCAATCCCACAATTAAAAGTTTTAAGCATGTCTTCATCAGCAATATTTCCTTTTTGCTGAATATATTTGAATATATTGGGCATTTCCCAAGCATCTCTATTGATTTCAATATCACAATTATCTGGAAGTATACGAATTGGATTTTCAATTAAACCACCACCTGTAACATGTACCATTCCTTTAATCTGGTATTTAGCGATAAGATCCTTAATTGTTTTTACATATATTATCGTTGGTTTAAGAAGTTCATCTCCAATAGTTGTTTCTGTATCAATAAATTTTGTGTTTAAAATTTTAATTGTACCCTCCACGTTGTCTAAATCAATTTTAAGTACTTTACGTACTAAACTATATCCATTTGAATGAATCCCTGAAGAAGGAAAACCATATACTTTCATGCCCGGTTTAATATTGTTACCCAGAATAAGGTGTTCTTGGGAATCAGCAAACCCAACAGCAAAACCAGCCAAATCATAATCATTTTCTTTATACATGCCAGGCATTTCAGCCATCTCTCCTCCAATTAAAGCACACTCTGCTGTATCACACCCTTTTATTATACCATCAATAATAAGTTGTGTCCTCTCTGGGGTCTGTTTCCCCATAGCAATATAATCAAGAAACAATTCTGGCATAATTCCACTAACAGCAAGATCATTAACACACATAGCGACAAGATCAATCCCTACTGTATCATGTTTGTTTAATATGATTGCTAACATCAGCTTTGTTCCTACTCCATCATTAGCTAAACCCATTACTCTATTGTCTTTAAGTTTTACAATACCACTAAAATTACCTAATTTTGTTAAAATTTCGCCATTATAGTATTGGAATGTTTGTTGTACTTTATCTTTAATTAAATCTACTGCTTTATTTCCTGCAGCTATATCTACACCACTTTCTTCGTAAGTTATTTTTTTTCTTTCATTTAAATCACACCACTCCCTTGCATTTTGAAACATCTTAAGCCATGGTGAGGTTTTTAAATTTTGTTTCCAGTCTTGATTCATCCATTGCCATTGCCACTTTAAGAATGATCTTTCTGGATGAGGCATCATTGCTAAATGTCTTCCGTTAGGAGAACATATACCTGTAATTCCCATTGGGGAACCATTTGGATTAAATGGATATGCTTCAGTTGATTTTCCATTATTATCTACATAAGTAACAGCTACACTTTTTTGATCAGCAAGTTGATTCATTACATCTTTATCAGGAAAATATAGTCTGCCTTCTCCATGAGCAACCCATGTTCCTAAAACAGAACCTGCCATGTCTTTAAACATAATAGCTGGACTTTCTTGTATTTTTACATTTACCCATCTAGATTCAAATTTCTCTGATTTATTTTTAATAAATCTAGGTTGTTTTTCTGGTAAAATATCTTTTGATGGAACCCAGCCAAGCAATGCCATTAACTGACATCCATTACAAACCCCTAAAGAGAAGGTGTCTTTACGGTTATAAAAAGAATCAAACATTTCTTTTAATTTCTTATTAAACTTAATAGCACCAGCCCATCCTTTGGCACTATCTAAGACATCAGCATAAGAAAAACCTCCAACAAAAACTATTCCCCTGAAATCAGCTAAAGAGACCTTACTATTAAGAAGGTCTGTTATTGTAACATCCCACGGCTCAAAACCAGCCATATAGAAAGCAGAAGTCATTTCTCTATCACCATTACTACCTTCTTCTCTAATAACTGCTACTTTTGGTTTATTATTACGATTTAATAAATGATCTGGTGTGTCATTAGGAATAAAAGACAAACTATATTTAGGATTGGATAAAATATGTTTATTTAGCTGTTCTTCAGCTAACTCATGTTTGGTTTGAAATTTTTCAAGTCTTTTACTTGTTGCCTGCCACCACACAAGAAGTTCTTTTGTGGTAATATCTAATTTACTTTCTTCTCCTTGGCTTATTATTAATTGCTTATCTGTTGTTGTACTTCCTATGTGTTGATATGGGATATCTGAATCTTTTAATTTTTTCACAAGTTCATTTAGTTTCCTTTTATCAACTTCTATTACAAATCCAAGCTCTTCTGCAAACAGAGACTCTATAATATCATTATTTTCTAAAAGATTAATTTTAGCTCCACAATTTCCTGACATTATCATTTCAGAAATAGTAGTAATTAAACCACCATCACTAATATCGTGGCCTGATAGAATTAGGTCGTTATCAATCATTTCTTGAATTGTTAAAAACACTTTCTTAAGCAAAGTTTCATCTTCAACACTAGGTGTATCGCTTCCAACCTGTCCAAAAACTTGTGCTAATGCGGAGCCACCAAGCCTTCTTTTTCCGTTTGCTAAATCAATAAATATTAATTCACTTGTACCCGGCATTTTAATATCTGGTGTGATAACTTTACGAATATCTGGCATCGTAGCATATCCTGATATTACTAACTCACCTGGTGCCTTTACTGTTTCATCATCTACTTTAGCTGCCATAGAAAGACTATCTTTTCCACCATCTACAGCAATACCAAGAGAGGCCATTATGTCTCTTAAGGAAACTGCTGCGTCATACATATTTGCACCCTCATCATCTACTTTAGCTGCCCACATCCAATTAACAGAACACTTAATATCACTCAAATCACTAATGCGTGCCCAGACCATATTAGTTACCATTTCAGCAACAGCCATTTTTGCTCCAGCAGTATTGTCTACAAGCATTTTAAGCGGTTGTTCTCCAATAGATGTCGCAACACCTGTAGTTTGAAAATGACTTTGAGCTACTACTGCTACATCAGAAACAGGAAGCCCAAGAGGCCCACAACATTGTTGTCTTGCGACTAACCCACTAACTGTCCTATCAACTTTATGTACTAAATATTCTTTTGATCCAACAGAAGGTAAACTAAATACTTTTTGAATAGCATCTCTAATTGTTAATTCTGTAGGAAGGTCAAGTGCTTTTGTTTCTTTATTAATTTTGTTAAAAGAAAATTTCTTTTGTGGCATTTTACCCAGAATTTTTTCTAATTCAAGATTAACTGGTGTAGAATCATTAATTGAATCATGAACAACAATTTTGCCATCACCGGTAATTTCTCCCAAAATCTCACAATTTACTTTTTCTCGCTCACAAATTTCTTGAAATTCATTTAATCTTTCCGGATTAATTAAACAAGCATTTCTTTCTTGATATTCAGCACCCCATATCTCAAACACTGACATTGTTTTATCCCCAACCATTATATTCCTAATTTCAACTTTTCCTCCAATTGGTTCAATTAATTCTGTAAGAACATTACATGGGCCACCCGCACCTTGATCATGGGTACTAATAATTGGATTATTATCTCCCATTTCAACACAAGCTCTTATCACCCTGTTCATTTTTTGTTCCATTTCGCCATTACCACGTTGAACAGCATTAAAATCAAGTTCAGCAAGATTTTCGCCTTGTATCATACTTGAAGCAGCCCCACCACCAACACCAATTCTATATGCAGGTCCTCCAATTTGTACTATCTTCATTTTTATCTCAGGCTTATCTTTTTTAGTATGTCTACTATCAATTTGCCCAACTCCTCCTGTAAACATTATTGGTTTTATCCAAGATCTTCTCTCTCCCCACGGAAGCCTTAAATCAAAAGTTCGTACAAAACCTTGAATCAAGGGTTCTCCAAATTTATTTCCATAATCAGATGCCCCATTACTTTCCTCAATTAAAATATCAATTGGAGAAGCCAAATTACTTGGATATTTAAATTCAGTTTCCCCAGAAATATGATAATCTGGGATATTAAGTGATCCAACACAATATCCAGCTGTTCCTGCTATAACCAATGATCCTTTTCCAGTAGCTTGGACATCACGAATTCTTCCCCCAGTACCTGTTTCCGCTCCAGGGAAAGGAGCTACACCGCTAGGAAAATTATGTGTTTCAGCAGTAAAAATTGGGTGATAAACAATCTCTTCTGTTTTAAATTTAGAACATTTGCCTGGTTTACTTGGTATTATTGTTTTTACATTATATCCTCGTATCGCACTTGAGTTGTCTTTAAAAGCAATAACTGAATTATCTGCACTTGTTTTAAGTGTGGATATTATGATCTCAAAAAGTGTTTCTGGCATTATCTTTCCATTAATTTCAATCTGACCCTTAAAAAACCAATGACGACAATGTTCACTATTTGCTTGCCCCAACTGGAAACATTCAATATTGGTTGGATTTCGCTTAAAATATTTAACAAACATGTCATAATAGAATGCGATATCCCATTCATCCATTCCTAGTCCCATTTCACGATTAATTTTTCTTAAAGCTTCTTCGCCCTGCTCTATTATTTGTACTAAAAAAACCTCTTTAGCTTGAATACCAGTTTCAAAGCTTGTAAGAGGTGTTATATATTCACATTCAGTCATTACGTCGTGGTTTTTAGTAATGAATTTAGACTTGTCTTGGTTTAAAGATAAAAGGTAACGTCTTGATCGTTCTATTCTTGTTACTTTAGTTAATCCACAAGTATGACAAATAGCTACTGCATTACTTGAAAATGCTGTTTCAAAATTAAGCCTAGGGCCAAGTTCCACAATATCCCCTAACCCTTCTAGGTTTGAGGTTTTTTTAAAACTGTTTGACTTAAATGTTTCAGCAAAAAGCCATGTAAGTATTTTTATTTCATCATTACCTAGTTCTGAAGAAGTTTCCACATAAAAACAATGCTCAAATTTATCACTTTCAGCCCTATAGAATCTTGTTACTATGGGTTTTTCTATGCGTCCTATATCTTGAGTCATATTTTATATATTATCAGCTTAAACTTACTCTTTTTCATTTAATTTTGCAAGGAAAATTATTTTAGCCTATTATATTCATTTTTTGCAATAAACATTACGCTAATATTCGTTTATTTTGAGACTTTTCCACTTTTATCTCTTGACTTTTTAATTCTATTTATATATACTAACAATATCAAGATGAAAGGGTCCCTAAAACCGAAAGGTTGAAGGCCCCCTTTTTATTTTCAAATGAATGAGTGGAATAAGAAAACAGCTGTTTCCTTATTCCCGAAGGAGCACAGAAACGAAGCCTCTCTTATTTTAACTCAATTTTGTGTTTTATATTTACAAGGTAATCAAAATAAACTCTTGTTATTTTTTTATACAATGAAGATGCAAATTGTTTGTTTGGGAATAATATTTTTTTAAACCTATTTTCTTCAATTAAAAAATCTACCAACATTTTATAATCCCCATCCCCGGAAACAAGAACTATTTTATTAAATGGTTCTTTTTTGTATAATCTTTTCATTATATTGAAAATAATATCCGAATCAACATTACCCTTCTTCTTTCCAAGCATAGCTGAATTATGTTTGCGAAAAACTAAAATAAAATTGGCACTTTGTATTTCTTAATACAGGTCTTGATATTTTTCATCAACGAATCCCAAATAATAATATGCTTTTTGTACACAATATTTTTTAGACAAATATTCACGAAATTTTGTAAGATCAATTTTCCACGCAGGATTATCTGATCTTGTACCCATATATAGATTTTGTCCATCTATAAAAGCTAAATTATTCTCCTCTTTTTTGTTTTTTGTATTCATGTAATTTATTATGTGTAAAAATTTTTGTTTTCTAAGTTTGATGGAGCCGATGTGCGGAATTGAACCGCAGACCTTTTGCTTACCATGCAAATGCTCTACCAACTGAGCTACATCGGCATTTCTGCTATATCTCCCCTATTCTTTTCTTCAATTCATCTACCTTTTGGTTTTCTGGATTTACATCCATCATCTTATCTAAAGCTTTTAGAGCTAAGTATTTCTTGTTATTAATAATACTAAGGTTGATCAAACAATCAAGGTACTTAGGATCATTTTCTTTTAACTCAACAGCTTTTTGGCAAGACTCTAAGGCCTTCTTAACTTCCCCTATATTTTCTAAAGTAACTGCATATTCATAGAAAAATACTGAATTATCTGGATATAGCTTGGTTAATTTCTCATATATCTCATTAGCTAGTTCTCTATTGTTTTGTTTAATAGCTACTTTAGCTAAACCACTTAATGCTTCACTATTATCTTCCTCTATTTTCAACACATGTTGATATATTTCTTTGGCATGATCAAAATCTTTTGCTGTACGATATGTAACAGCTAAACCTAGATATGCTTCTATGTTTTTTGGTTCTAATGTGATTATATCTATAAACATTTCCTCAGCTTCTTTTAATTCATTGTTTTCTAATAATTCATGTGCCTTAGAAACTTTAGATTTAATTACATCTTGTTTTTCTTGATTAGGTAAGCTTTCTACTTTTTGTATCTTTGTTTCTTTCTTGTATCTCTTTTCTAACTGAATAGTTTTATCATATACCTTAATTGTTCCAGCTTTAAGTTTTGTCCATACAGGTACAAGATATTTTGCATGGAAGGTATTAATATTTGATCCAAACTTTCTTTTTAATCTTAGTTCAATAATATTTTGTTTCACTTGGTTAGCTTTTTCTTTAGGTAAATTAACTAAATCAATAGCAGCCAAATGTGGCATATGTTTAAATACAACAACAACCATTGTTGCAAGTGATATTAAAACTATAGCTAGTAATATGATTAATAACATATATTTTATGCTTT
Source organism: uncultured Gammaproteobacteria bacterium (assembly GCA_964435065.1). Lineage (GTDB taxonomy): Bacteria > Patescibacteriota > Patescibacteriia > UBA2196 > UBA2196 > CAYSXS01. The sequence continues at coordinate 19,416 of CAYSXS010000017.1, read as the reverse complement.
TCCGTTAGATCCAAACATTTTTATCTTTTGCTCAACAATCTTTTCTATTGCCTCAATACTAGGCGTTAGGGCTTTGCGTGGATCATATAGCAAAGAATCCTTTTCTAAAGACTGCCTTAATGTGTTTGTAAAGGCTAATCTAAGTTCTGTATCAATATTAATGATTTTAACCCCAAAGTCAATAGCTTCCTTTATTTGGTCTTCTTTAATCCCAGATGCTCCGTGTAGGACAATCGGGGTGTTTGGTAGCTTCTTGTTTATCTTTTCTAGCCTCTCAATATCTAATTTTGGTACATCCATTTCTCTAAATTTCTTAATTCCATGCATATTACCAATTGAAATAGCTAAAGTATTTACACCTGTTTTTTTAACAAACTCCTCAGCTTCATCTGGATCTGTAAAAAAGGCTGCCATATCTTCGGGAACTTTAACCTTATCCTCTGTTCCACGTAATATACCTAGCTCTCCTTGTGCCCAAACATCGTGTTTATGTGCATAGTCTACTGACTGTTTTGTTAATATCGTATTTTCATCTGTAGCTAATTCTGAAGCATCAATATGAATTGAAGAAAAACCTGCACTAATACATTCAGCTACTGAACGAAAACTTTTACCATGATCTAAATGTAAAGCTACAGGAACTTTAACAGCTTCATTCTTAGCAATTGTTTGAACAATATGGGTAATTGGTTTTAAGCCAGCATATTCAATAGTTGTTTCAGATACTTGTACAATTACAGGAGCATTTGCTTTTATTGCTCCATGGATTACTCCCAATGTTGTTTCTAAATTAACTACATTAAAAGCTCCAATTGCATATTTTTCTTTTTGTGCTTTTTTTAATATTTCTTTTAAACTTACGAGCATATTATTTTATTTTTTTAATTATTGGTATAAATTTATCTGCAGTCATACTTGCTCCTCCGACTAAAGCTCCTTCAATCAAATTTATCTTTAAAAAGTCATTAATATTATATGCATCAACTGAACCTCCATAAATGATACTAATATGTTTATCAATCATTTCTTCACTGAAATGCTCCATTAGATTATATTTAATAACCTCAATAGCATGTTCAGCTTCTTTAGGATCTACAGCCTTACCTGTTCCTATTACCCAAATTGGTTCATAACCAATAATTAATTTTTGTTCATCTTTTAATTTAATATCTGCTAATGCTTTATTAATCTGTTTAATTATTACAACATCTGCCTTCCCGTCTTGTTTTTCTTCCATTGTCTCCCCTATACAAACAATCGGGGTTAAACCATTTTCTAAAGTAGCTTCAACTTTACGATTAACCTCTTCATCTGTTTCATTTAAATTTTGTCTTCTTTCTGAATGACCAATAATTACATATTCTACTTCTAACTCTTTTAATTGAGATGGCGAGACTTCACCAGTATACGATCCCTTATTATGATAAAAAACATTTTGTGCTGCTAATTTAATTGCACTACCTTTCAATTTTCTTCTCACATCAGATATTGCTGTAAATGTTGGTGCTAAAACTATTTCTAAATCTTCTTTAGGATCTTGATATTCTTTAGCAACTTCAACAGCTAATCTAACAGAGTCAGATTTATTAAGTTGCATCTTCCAATTTGCTATTAAGTATGTTTTTTTCATAAGATATTATTTAAAATTATTGTTATACATAGACCAAATATGAAGCCTGTTGTTATTTCAAAATATGTATGGCCACTAATATCTAAAAGTTTGCCATCTTTAAAAACATTTTTAATATTTTTAAGATGACTCTTTTTCCATTCTTTTTGTTCTAATTCTTGTTTTTTTCTATCTTCAAGCAAGTTGTAGATTAATAACAAGGAAGCAGCAAAACAAAAACTAAACATTGAGCTTAAACCATAATCTACCCATACTAAATATGTAACACCAGTCATCACTGCTGTATGTGTACTAGGAGCTCCGCCTGCCCATTGGTATACCCAAACAGCTTTATCTAACCCTTTCCTTTTGTCGTGGATCAGACGAGCTATAAATTTAACTGATTGACTTAAAAACCAAACAATAATTGGTATTAAAATGAATTTCATAATTTTTGTTTTTATTTAAAAAACTAACGAGCATAGACTCGACGGGGATTGAACCCGCATCTCTCGTCTGTCAAGAACGATGTATTGCCTAATTATACTACGAGCCCGCGGTCCACACTCAATATTAATTATACAAACAAAAAAGCCCTTTTACAAGGACTTCTTTGTTTGACAGACGATTGCATGCCCGCAATACAAGCAGGCAATACTTCGTTCTGTTTATAGAGTAGCGAATTAAAAAACATTTGTCAACTGTGGATAACCTTATTTATTTGTAAAATACTATTTATAACCAACATAAATCTTTTTTTCTATCTCAAACTCGACATCATAATCTAAGTCTTTAAATTTTAATTTCTTTTTTAAACTATCAGGAATTCGTTTTCTTATATACTTTATTAGTTTATTAGCTTTATTTTTAGCAATAATATTTAATCCATCCTCATCTAATTTAGTGATTTTACCTTTTTTTCTTAAAATTTTATCACGTTCCTTCGAGACTAGTTCATGGAGTCTTAAAGAAGGTTTTGGTTTATATTTTTTAATATAAACAGTTTTAACTTTCTTAAAACCAGCCTTTTTGAAGTAAGATAACATTTCTACATGTTTCGGGAAATATCTATTTCTTATCATTAAACTAAAACCACTTAATTTATCTTTCTTTTTTATAATATCTTGAAATATTTTTTGATCATTTTCATTTAAAGCTAATTCCCAAGTTACAAATTTACCATTTGTTTTTAATATTCTATAAATTTCATCAAAAACTTTTTGCTGATTATTCTTTCTAACTTCGTGTATTCCCATTTTAATAACACAAGTATTAAAAAAATCATTAGGAAATTTTGTATTTTTTATATCTCCTAAAATTATATGCTTATTATCTAATAACTTTTTGCTTCGTAATCTGTCTAATTGAATTTTAGTTTCATCTAATAAATAAATTTCTACTTTTTTATTTTTCTTTAATATTTTTTCTGCTACTTCACCATAACCACCCGCACCGTCAAAAATGACTTCACCATCTTTTGGATTAATGGCATTAATAAAAGCATCCCAATCCTTTTTAACATTGGAATGAATATAATTATAGTCTTCTATTCTTATATCAAAACCATATTTTTTTAGATTCTTTGTTTTAATCAACTTCATAATTTTTGTTTTTATTTAAAAAATAGCTACTGTTCCTAAACTTATTAAAGTAACTATTATCCCAGAAATGCATACTCCTAGAAATATTAGTCCTATTGATTCCCAATACTTAAAGTTAAACAACCAAGCCGCTACAGAGCCTGTCCAGGCTCCTGTGATAGGCAAAGGGATAGCTACGAATATTATTAAAGCTAATTTCCCCCATTTCTTGTATTTACCTTCAAACTTCTTACGTGTTCGTTCAAATAGCCAGTTAAAGAACCTATTAAATGTTTTAGAATATTTCATTAATATCTCAACAAAATATTTCCAAAATATGAGAAGCAAAAATACAGGAATCATATTTCCCATAACAGATAATATATATGCTGGCACTATACTTATTTTATAACTTAAGAGAGCAATTGGCAATGCAACCCTTAATTCTCCTATAGGGGCCATTGCTGTTAAAAGAGTTTTAATCTCTGGGATTAGATTAATATCCATATTAGAAGTTATAGTTTTGATTAACCCACCAATACAAAGCTTTTGTATCTTGGAAACGAGTATATTGTGATTTAGATCCTAAAACTACTGTGATTATATTATTATCTTTAACTTTACCAAAAGAAGCAAAACACCAACCAGCTTCTTGAATATATCCTGTTTTACCAAATTCAATATTAAAATATTCATTGTTTAATAATAGGTTTGTGCTATCAACTTTATGTTGACTTAAATTAGTTGTAAAAACATATTCTTTTTGAGATAAAACTTTTGTTATTTCCTCTCTCTTCATTACAGATTTTAATAAAGTAACAATATCTCTGGTTGTAGATATATTAAATTTAGAAAGCCCTGTTGTTCCTGTAAATTGTGTATCTAACATTCCTAACTCTTTAGCTTTATTATTCATCCTTTTTACAAACTCTTGCTCACCCATTCCCGTAGAACGAACCAAAGTCTTGACCGTATTGTTTGTTGAACCAATTAATGAAGAATAGAAAAGATCTTTAATCTTTACTTCTTCATTAGTTTTAAACTCTACTTTCTCTCCTCCTGTCGAATCTACCCATGCATATCTTATTGTCTTTTCAAAATCAGGCTCTGTATCTAGAAAAACTAACATTGTCATTAATTTTGTAATACTCGCAATAGGCCTTTGTTTGTTTTGGTTCTTTTGATAAAGAATTTTACCAGAACTTAAATCTACTACTAAAGCAGAATCCGCTGAAATGATAACATCTAAACTTTGATTAACAATTCTTTCTGGGCCGTTTATATTAACCTCTCTTTGTGTTTGAACACCTAAAACCTGCCCATCATTACTACTTGCAGGTAAAAATATTTGACTTGATAGTATAAAGGTTAGAAGTAATTTAGATATCATTTAATAACTCTTTCAAACTAATATTTTTTGATGATTCCTCTTTTCTGTGCTTAATTTCAATATCACCTTTTGTTTTATCTGACACAATCAGGCGATAAGGAATTCCTATTAAATCAGCATCTTTAAATTTTTCACCTGGAGAAACTTCTTCTCGGTCATCGAAGAAAACTTCTTTTTTTGCTTCAATCAATTTATTATATATATCTTCAGCTTGTTCTTTAACTTTTTTATCTGTAGATAAGTTAATAAGATGATATCTAAAAGGCGCTACTTCTTCTGGCCAAATAATCCCCTTATCGTCGTTAAACACCTCAACAAGTGTTCCCAATAGTCTAGAAGGACCTATTCCATAACAACCCATAAAGACTGGTTTTTGTTTGCCATCCTCATCAAGATATTTCATATTAAAAGCATCTGTAAATTTTGTTTTAAGTAAAAAGATATTACCAACCTCAATAGCCTTTTTTGTTTCATAAACTTCTCCTGTTTCTGGGAACAAGTCCCCTTCTTTTGCAATTTTGATATCATAATATTCTTTTGGTTCAGGTAAATCACGTCCAAAATTAACATTAATTGTGTGATAATTTGTTTTATTAGCTCCACATTCAAAGTTTTTCCGGTTTGCAACGGATTCATCTATATATACTTTAAGATTTGAAGATAGATTTAAAATACCTGCATAACCGACTTCTGCTTTAGTTACTTTCTTAACAGTCTCCTCTGTGGCAAGCTTTAATTCTTTGCTATTAGAAATTTCTAATAATTTATTTTCATTAACATCATAATCTCCCCTTACAACAGCTACTATAACCTCACTTTTTTCATTTTCGAATAATATTGTTTTAGTTGTTTTTTCTACAGGGATTTTTAAAAATTTAGCTAAAGGCTCTACTCCAATTAATCCTTCCCCTTTAATATCTTCCATTGGTTTTTCTACCTCATCGGAATTATCAAATACAGGAGCTTTTGATGGCGCAATTTCTTTATTAAAAGTTAAATCTTTGTTTGCTACATGAAAAATTGTATCTTCACCTGTTTCACAAACAGTTTGATATTCATGAGAATATTTAGAAAAAACACCACCAGAAGCAAAAGTCTTTAAAGTTATATCGCCCAAACTTAAACGTTTCCAAACATTTTCATATGCTTGTGCAGCTAAATCATAATATTTATTAAGACCCTCCTCTGTTGTATGAAAAGAATACATGTCTTTCATCCTAAATTCACGGCCACGTAAAAGACCTGATTTTGCACGAGCCTCATCCCTAAACTTGCTTTGAATTTGATACACACTTTTTGGCAAATCTTTGTATGATAAAATAAATTTTTGAAGCAAAGGAGTAACAACCTCTTCATGGGTAGGCCCAAAAGCATAATCTTTATTTCCAACACCTTTAGTTTTAAACAAAACATCCATATTCCACCGTTTAGTTTTTTCCCATATTTCTTTTGGGTGAAGTGCTGGCATTAAAATTTCTTGTCCACCAACATTATCCATTTCTTCACGAATTATTTTTTCTATCTTATTTAAAACACGTAAACCCAAAGGCAAGAAAGTATATACTCCTGCCATTAATTTATCAATAAACCCAGCTTTCATTAGAAGCTTAGAATTGATAGATTCTTCATCTTTTGCAAATTCCTTTTTAGTTTTAGTAAATAGTTGAGATTGTCGCATATGTTTATTATTAATCTCCTTAATTCTATAATTTTATGTGGATTTAGTCAAAATAAAAAGCCAAAAAGTATAGTAACTCTGTGGAAAACTTAATTTGACAAAAAATATTGTATTTTCTAGTATTAATTCATAACAAGAAACTCGGGACAAATTCCTGTGGAAAAGTTTTGATTATTCGGAACTACCGAACTTTCTAACCTCGCTATTTAGCGAGGTTTTTGTTTATTTTAAAACAATTCATGTTTTGGCAAATTTTTGCAAATAAAAAAACTGCATTTAAAGCAGTTTTTCATTTAACAAGTATTTTTAACTCAATTCGCACTTAATTCATATTCTAGCAGCTTTAAAGTTTCAATCTGCCTTGTTGTGGGTTTTTTACCACTTCTAATGAGTTTCATTGTAAAAGCCAAAGCTTGTTTAATTTTTGACTCCTCTTTTGATATTCTTTTCATAAACCTTGCTTCAAATTCAAATAATTTTTTATCTAAATAGTCTTTAGATACCATTCTATTTTCCATTGCTTTTAAATCTTGTTTGGTGGCAAATTTGTTCTCAATCTCTTTAAATCTTTTATCAAATCTTTCGTCAAATTTATTATCAAAAATTCTTTTAACACCAGGTAAAAACACCTCTTTTGTGAATTGGCTTAAAATTTCTAACGTAATTGGTTTTTGTAGATCGTTTTTATTCATGTGTTAAGTATGTCAAATATATTAAAAAATTCAAAATCACTTAATCCACCGAATAATATCCCTATATGTCACCAACACAATTAAAATCATTAAAAAAGCAAAACCTACTGTATGAATAATATTCTCAACATTCTTTTTTACTGTTTTTCCTCTTATCTTTTCTATTAATATAAAAAGGAGTCTTCCACCATCTAAAGCTGGGATTGGTAATATATTAATTATTCCTAAGTTCACAGATAATAAAGCAGTGAATTGTAAAGCATAAATCCATCCCATTTTAACAACATCTCCAGTTATACGAGCAATACCAATTGGTCCAGCTATTTCAGCTGAAACTTGCCCGGTTGTAAATATGTCTTTAATTATCTTCCATAGAGCAACAAATATTACTCCGATTAAATATATTGTATCTCTTATCCCATACCATATTGCCGCATACCATTTAAAAGCAATATCTGCTGTTTTTGTTAAACCAATACCAAATACTGATCTATTATTCGATGTTTCTAAAACACGAGGAATAACTTCTACATTTAAGACTTCTCCATCACGCTCAATTTCTAAATTTACAAGTAGCCCATCTTTCTGAGCTGAATAATCTTGTATTTGTTGTATTGTTTGAGCTTTTTGATTATCTAATCTTAGGATAACATCATTTTTTAAAATTCCTGCTGTTTCAGCTGGTGAGTTTGAATTAATTGATATAATTTGTATCTTTTCATTTCTAATATATCTAGTGTTATTTAACTCGCCATGATCTACAGATATGTTTGTACCAGCTATATATATGACCATTAAAATAACCGCACAAAGTAAAAAATTAGCTAATACACCACTAACCAAGATAATACTTCTTTTCCATGCTGGTTTGTTAGAAAAACTATCTTTTTCTTCTGGGTTATCTCCGTCCTGGCCCTTAATATTGCAAAAACCACCGATGGGAATTTTATTTAAAGAATAGACTGTATTATTTAATTCTTCTGCTCTTACCTTAGAACCCCAAATCCATTTTCTTTTTCCATCTTTTTTATATACACCAAATAACCGAGGAGGAAAACCTAAGCCAAATTCATGTACTTTTACTTTAAAAGCACGGGCAGTAAGAAAATGCCCTAGTTCATGAACTAAGACAATTATTCCTAAAATTACTATAAAACCGATTATGGCTAATAACATATATTATATCCTTATCTCCTCTTCTTTTTTCTTACCTAACTCTGTCATTTGATCTGTATATTCCCTAGTTATTTTATCTAACTCTTCTAATAGACCAAACCTATCATCTTCTGATATTTCTTTATCTTTTTCTAATTTAATAATTTCTTCTTTAATTTCATCTCTAACACCACGTAAGTTTTGTCTCCCTTTTTCAATCCTTTCATTAAGCATCTTAATTACTTCATTTCTAGTTTCTTCTGTCATTGGAGGCATTGTTACTCTTAAATGGGTACCTTCATTTGCAACAGACAAACCCAATGAAGCAGTTTGAATTGCTTTTTCAGCATCTTTTAAAATATTTTTATCCCAAGGTTCAACTAAAAGTTGTTTTGGTTCAGGACTAGTAATACTTGCAACCTGAACCATAGGAGTTTCTACTCCATATACATTTACTTTTATATTCTCAATCAAAGAAGGTGTTGCCCTACTTGTTCTAACAGAGCTTAGTTCTTTTTGAATAAATTCAAAAACTTTTTCAAATTTTTCTTTTTTATCATCTAAATTCATAAGCTTTAATATATTTATTTATAATCTACGAAAAAGAAGGGTCTTGTCTTTTCTTTTACTATACCCATATACACAACATTTGGTGTTTCCGGATCAACTTGCATGAATGTTGGTGCATTGTTGGTTGGCATTCTAGCACTTAGCCAATTTTTGCCACCATCAAAACTCCTATAAACAGTATCTTTGGTTGTGTAATATATATGGTTTGCATCTTGAGGGTTAACAGAAAAAGCATATATCTTTACACTGTCTTTAGGGGTAACTAGATTTAAGTCTTGCCAATTCTTTCCCCCATCAATAGTTCTTAAAATTCCATATTTTGTTACAAAAAATAGTCCATCATAAACACTGTTGTCTGGAGTTAATATTCTATAATTTTTATTTGAACCATGAATACCTATATATCTATCTTTTAGATTAACCCAACTCTTTCCATTATCACCTGATCTAAAAAGTCCTTTTCTTAATGTTCCGGCATAAAGGACGTTTGAATCGTTCTGGTTAATAACAATCTTAACAATATGGTCTCCAAGTTCTGTAACTAAATTCCAACTTTGACCTAAGTCATCACTTCTTAAAATTTCACCTTCAGATGTAGATGTAAACATCTTTCTAGTATCTTTGGGATCTATGGCTACTGAAGTCATTGCAACTTCCCCACGAGTTTCTGTATATATTACACTCCAATTATTACCAAAATCTAGTGTCTTATATATCCTATTCCCTTGTGTTAAATATATTACACCTCTTTCAATAGGATCTGGAGTTACAGATTCAACATATCCAGATTTAAAAATCTGACGCCATTCTTCGCCTGCATTTTCAGAAATAAAAAGACCTGCATTTTGTGTTGCTAGATATATTAAAGCATGATCATTTTTGTCAAAGATAATATATCTTGTTTCAACTCCTGAAATACTTAAATCTTTTTTACCATTATTGCCTGCATAATTTTTTTGTTCCCAATGCTCACCATAATCAAAAGATTTATACATCCCACCACCAGTAGTTTTTGTCGCGACTCCAGTACAACCTGTTAAAAGTACTAATAGCAAAGCAAAAGTTAATATTAGTTTTAATTGTTTCATATATTTATTTTTATGTTTAAAAATTTAAAACTAGGTTTTCTAAAGCTAACTTTGGATTCACATTCTGATTTAAATATTTCTTTGTCTTTTCAATATTAATATTTATCATATGAAGCTTTTCTGCACTAAAATATGGCTCTAGTTTCATTAATTCTTGTTTAGCCTTGTTATTAATAATTTTACCAGATGAGGAGAATTTGAGCAATAACATATCACGAAATATTGTTTGCCATAAATTTAAAAGAGGTAAAACTATTCTAACCTTATCTGCAATCTTTTTTTGCTCCCCTATCAGTTCTTCAACAAAACTTATCTTCTGATGTTCTTTTGCAGAAATTAGTTTAAAAAATGTATTTAGGTTATTAGTATATGATTGTAATAGAGCTTGGTTATTTAAAAAAATTGTAGCTCGTTCTGGTTTACCATCAGCCAAACTTGCTAAATTCAAAGCTAAATCATGTTCAACTTTTCTTTCTTTAATTAAATATTCATAAATTTCTTTTTGAGCAACAGGTAAAAATTTAATCTTCTGTGTTCTAGAAAGAATTGTTTTAGGTAAAATGCTAATTTTTTCAGCAATCAAAATTATGATTGTTTTACCCAAGGGTTCTTCAAGGGTTTTTAATAAAGCATTAGATGCAGATAATGATAAACTGTCTGCATCATATATTATTGCTACTTTATATGACTTAAACAAAGACTTAGACGAAAGTTTAGTTTTTAATTCTCTAATTTGTTCTACAGAAATATTTTTATCTTGTTTCCCCTTTTCAACTGTAAAAAAATCTGGATGAATCTTCTTATCAAATTCAACACATTGTTCACATTCATTACAAGGAATATTTTCTAAACCATCTTTGTTTTCTTGGCCCTGGTAACATAACAGTGTTTTTGAAAATTGTTTAGCTAATTTTTTCTTCCCAATCATCCTGGGTCCGTGAAAAAGCCAAGCATGAACTAAACGATCACTAATTATCGCTTGTTCTAGATATGATGTTATGTGTTTATGTCCAATGACTTGCCAATTCATGAGGCATTTCTCCATTTAATAAAATATTTAATCCATGAATGTAAATGAATCCAAGTATATTTAGAAAACATATCTTTAATTCTACCAGTACCCATAGTTCTACGGTGTGGATAATGTACAACTTTAGATTCTGGTAAATACCAAACTTGCCATTGTTTTTGCCACATTCTTCTACATAAATCTGTTTCTTCTAAAAACAAGAAGAAGCGTTTATCAAATAATCCAACTTGATCTAAAGATTTTCTGCGAAACAACAAACAACAACCAAATATCCAATCTATTTGTTTAGGTACAGATAAATCTTCTGTTTTGTATAGAAATATATCTAATTCTCTTTTACCTCTTTTTGTTTTCCCTAAAAATGTTCTTCGATAAACAAATGTATCAATTTTAGGCCAACGACAACACGAATCAACTATAGTTCGATCAGGATTTAAAATTTGAGGAGCAGCTACACCAGCTCTTTCGTGAATATCCATAAAATCAATCATTTTTTTAATTGATTCATTAAATACAACTATGTCTGAATTAATAACTAAGATGTATTCACCTTCAGCTATAGAAATACCCAAGTTATTACCCGCTCCCATCCCTAGATTCTTTTTTGATCCAATAAACTTATGATTACTAAATTCCTGTTTCATCATCTCTTCTGTCCCATCGTTTGAACCGTTATCTACTACTATTATCTCATACATTATGTTTAAATCCGAATTTTCAATGTTTTTAATACATTGTTTGGTTAATCCTTTGGTTACGTAGTTTAAAATGATAATTGAAAGTTTCATGGTTGTATCCACTTTCTAACTCCCTCTGCATTTTTTACTCTATACCTCATACTAACTTTTCTTTTATCCTTCATCTTGTTTCTTAATTTTAAAGCTTGAAAAAACCCTTTAAAGTTTTTTGTATCAAAAAATATTAAATATATTAATTTTCTAAATTCATACCATATGATTGGAAAAAAATCTTTAAGAAAATTTCTTCTAGTTTCATTTTTAAATAAACAAAGTAAATGATTCCTGTAGGAACAAAACCTTCTCCAACTTGCTTTTTTCTTGTAATTTTTAGCTACTTTAATATTTGTGTATTGTGAATTCTTTTCTTGCAAAGAACGAAAATGATATGCTCTTGCTTCTTGTACAAACAAAATCTTGTATCCTGCAATTTGTAATCTCCAAGACAAATCAATGTCCTCTTTATATGCAAAAAAATCATTATCAAAATATTCTTCAGCATATTTAACTTCTTCTAAAGCTTGTCTACGAAACATTACACACGCACCACTAAATCCAAATACTTCTTTCAAATCGTCATACCCGCCATTATCTTCTTCTCCTTCGCCAATGTTAATAAATCGTCTATTGCGTTTCATTTCAATACCAAAGCTATCAATAACTTTTGTTTTCTGAATATCACATACTTCGTTTCCGTTAGACAATACAAAATGTCCTCTATACAACTTACCTATCACAGCTCCAATTTGTTCATCTTTCTTAATCTGATTTAAAGTTTTTTCAATAAAATCATTTTCTAAAACAATATCTGCGTTAATAACCAGGACATAATCTGTTTTACTCATTCTGATTGACTTGTTATAGCTACGAGAAAAACCTAAGTTATGTGTATTTCTTAATACGTGAACTTCAGGATAATTCTTTTCTAAAAATTCCATTGAACCGTCTTGTGAACCAGAATCCACAACATTAATGCTTAATTTAATGGGATACTTTTCTTTTTGTAAAACTGTTTGTTTAAAAATACTTTCAAAAAGCTCTCTTAAATATTTTTCAGAGTTCCAAGTTACTACACATATTGATAATGTTGTTTCATTTTTTTGCATAAACAATCGCGCTACATAATATTACAAATCCAATTCCTAATGGATGATTTAAATATGGACTAAATATATTTACTACTAATAAACTAATTAAAGCTAAAGCAAATCCTAAATTAATTACAAATAACCTCTTTAAGACTTTAAATATTAAAATTAGATATATTAACGTACCTAATATACCAAACTTTAATATCATGTCTAAATACCCCCACTCAAAAGTATATGTTGTATAATTCCCTAAAATCCTTGGATCATCAGATAAATATGTAGCAGTTGTTCCAAAACCAGAACCAATTAATGGGTGTCTACTAATTTCTTGGATCAAAGGTTTTAACTGATTAACACGTGAAGAAGAAGCTGCTTCTCCTTGAGTTAATCTACTACCAAACATAGAGAGAAGATTTCCTTCACTAACTTTAGGTGGTAGATAGATTATACAAAGGATTAAACCAAAAGATATTAGGGTAATAAGTATTAACTTACCAGAAATCTTCAAAAAACTCAAAAATTTTGTTTTTTGGATTAATAAGGATAATAGATAAATACCAACACCCACAACTAATCCAGCCCAAAAACTACGAGACCAACTTAATATTACAGTTATTAAAGAGATCATTAATATTAAATAATGTTTAAAAATATCTTTAACATTCTTCATTCCTAATATGATGAAAAACAAAATTAAACTATATATCTGTGATTGAATAAATATTCTCCAAAACCCTCCCCCAGCAAAGGTTATTTCCCCAACCAAGGTATCTCTAACCCACTTATATGTCTCTGGTAAAGCCCAGGAAAGCTCGTGAGAGAAGATGTATAGTAAAACGAGTGATTTTATGCCTATCCACACAACACAGGCTGATAAAATGGATAAAACGTTTTTAACAAATTTATCATTATCCTTAACAATTTGAAAAATTGGGAAAACCAAAAAGAAATATATCCAATTATTGAAATCTAAAAATACATTACCGAAGTTATTGCCTTGAATTAACCCCCAAACAAATCCCCAAACAACAGCAAAGGCTAGCGAATAGAAAATCTTTGTGGATTTTAAAGATTCTAAAATTTTTAAACCCTTTAAATTACTAACAAACCAGACAACCAAAACAATTAAAAACAAACCCATACGTAGAGATATTGCTGTGTCTCCGATGTCAAAGCTAAACAAATATCCTTTAGAACCTATGAATAGCTCAGCCAAAAGGATATATATTCCATATTCAAGCTTTTTTATGCTCAAAACTAAGGTTAAAAATATTATTGTAAAAAAACAAAGATATCCAAATTCTGGTAATAACCATCCAAAAAACGAAAAAAGCTCTGTTAAGACTAAAAACAGAAAAGTTAATTTGAATATGTTTTTATTTAATATATTTGACATAAATTGTTAAATATGTTTATATATAAGTATAAAATTTAGTATATTTAAATTATTATGAAAAAACGGAGGTCAAATTATGTTAGAAATATTACGAATACTCTCCCTAATTATTGCTTTAATATTTAGTATAGGAAGTTGTTTTTTCTTATTTCTTGCTTTATGGGGATTATTTTTCCGTAATTATGGGGAAAAAATACTCTATCGTTTCTACAACCACCTTCGAATGAAAGAAGGTATAGAACGAATGAAAGAAGGTATAAAAGTTGCATTTATAATGACTTTTGTTTGTTTAATAATAGCGTTAGCTAGTTTTGCTATTTATTTTTAATCCATCCAGGTAAACCAGAAAAACCGTTGGCGTTATCATCAGATAGCATTAACGGTTTTTTTCATAAATCTTTTTCTTTCCGAAAACCATTTCTAACCCCAACCCTATTATCAACCCAAGCTAATAATATGTTAATAGGTTGTAACATCCATAATATGAATAACTGATAAAATGGTTTATGTTTTTTAAAATATCTATACAATGAATGATTAAAATTTATTTGTTTTCTTAAACTAGCCATTTGTTTAAAACTTTGTTCTTTATGGTGAACTATCTCACATTCAGGATTAAAATATATTTTCCACTCTTTATCTTTAATACGCTTACATAGATCAACTTCTTCAAAAGTTGACCAAAACTTTTCATCAAATAACCCAACTTCATCTAAAACTTCTTTTTTAATCAACATGGCTGCACCCATAATCTGATCTACTTCTTTAATTTCATTATGATCAAAATCTAACATAAAATATGTTCTCACAGAAATTATCTTCTTTGGGAGGAAGTTATAGAATTTAAGTTGGATAAAAAATTGATCAATTAATTTAGGAAATCTACGACAAGATCTTTGTAATGTTTTATCTGTATTTAAAAGTTTAGGACCAACAATTCCAATCTTAAAATCTGAATTAATAAATTCAATAATCTTTATTAAAGTATCATCTATTAATTCTGTGTCTGGATTTAATAACAAAATTAAATTTCCTTGAGATTGATTAATACCAATATTATTTGCTTTAGAAAATCCTGCATTTTCTTTGTTTTTAATAACTTTTAAATTTTTATAATCTAATTTTTCTAATTCTTCAACAGTATTATCTGATGAGCTATTATCAACAACAAAAACTTCAAAATCAATATCTTTTAAATACTTAAAAACAGACCTTATACATTTTAAAGTCAATTCGCAAGTATTCCAAGAAACTATAATAATACTCAATTTCATGGGTTTAGTTTACTACAAAAAGACAAAAAGAAAAAGTCCCATTTTTAACCAATATAGGGACTTTTTAAAAAATCAAATGATAAAACTTTTTATAAATTCAGGCTTATTCCACCAGAGGAAGCACTAATTGAAAGTAATATTCCAAGGATAGGTAACTTAAACCTTATATCCTCATCACTGTTATATTCAATTGCTTGTGCTTTCTGTAAATAATTAAGGGCGTCTGTTAATTCGTGCTTGGTATAAACTATAAAAATTGCATTTAAATAGTTTTCTACCCATTTTCTTTTGGTCTTTAGATTAACAGCGGTTATAAGAATTATTTTAGAAATAACTCTAAGAAATTCTTCTGATGAATATTTTCTATGTGCCATTTTCTTCCTCCTGACATAAAATTTAAAATAACCTTTATTTAATTACATAACATCTTTACAGATACCGTCCAAAGATTTATAGGCTTTTTTGTTTGTATATCTTGACCAAACAAATGGATTTGTTTTTTATTAACCTCTAAATCATAAAACACAAACAAAACATCGTTTGGTTTATTCCGAATAACAATTTCACAACTTTTTGGTCCCTTTGCTTGTGGAATAAAAATCAGTCTTCTCTTGGATTCAGTTGCTTGAATTGAAAAGATTGGTTTTTCAGAACCAACACTAATATTGACGGTTTGTTTAAAAAACAATTTTTTGTTTTTTATATCCTGATCTATTTTGACAGATAATATCATCTTTTCTTTCCTCCTTTAACATAATATGTAATATATGTGCTATTTGTTTTCATCTTATGAATTCTCTTGACATTTGTCAAATATGAGCTAAAAATGATAACATTATGATATATGAAAATATATAACACACTAACAAAGAAAAAAGAAGAATTTGTACCAATCAAGAAAAATAAGGTTGGTATATATAGTTGTGGTCCTACAGTATATGATTACGATCATATTGGTCATGCTTGGAAATATTTTAGTGATGATATCCTAAAAAGAACTTTTAGGTATTTAGGATATAAAGTAAAACATGTCATGAATATTACAGATGTTGGTCATTTAACATCTGATGCTGACGAAGGAGAAGATAAATTGGATAAAAAAGCTAAAAAAGAAAACAAAACTCCTTGGGAAATTGCTGAATTTTACACAAAGATATTTTTTGAAAATACAGCAAAGATGAATGACATTAAACCAGATGTAATTTGTAAAGCTACGGACTACGTAAAAGAAATGATAGCAATGAATAAAATATTAATTGAGAAAGGCTTTGCTTACAAAGCTGACGATGCTTTATATTTTGACATCACAAAATTTCCAAATTACGGAAAATTGTCTGGAAATACTTTAGAAAATTTAAAAGCTGGAGCAAGGGTTGAAGTTAATAAGAATAAAAAGAACCCACAAGATTTTGTATTATGGGTAAAAGCTATTGGTGAACACAAAAACCATGCAATGGTTTGGGATTCTCCTTGGGGTAAAGGTTTTCCTGGTTGGCATATGGAATGTTCAACAATGAGCATAAAACACCTTGGGGATACTATAGATATTCATACAGGAGGAGAAGATAATATATTTCCTCATCATGAATGTGAAATAGCCCAATCAGAATCTGCTACAGGCAAAAAGTTTGTTAACTATTGGGTGCATACAAGATTTTTAATGGTTGATAATAGAAAAATGGGTAAATCATCAAATAACTTTTATAGAATCCAAAATATTGAAGAAAAAGGATTTAATCCTTTAGCTTTACGTTTCCTATTTTTACAAGCCCATTATAGATCTCAAATCAATTTTACTTGGGATTCTCTTCAAGCTGCACAAAATGGTTTAGATAACCTTTATTCAAATATCCAAAACTTAGGAAAAGATAAAGGAAAAATTGATGAGAAGTTTAAAAATATCTTTAGTGAAACAATATCAGATGATTTTAATATGTCTAAAGCTTTTTCTTTAGTTCAAGAAATATTAAAATCTAAATTAGAAGATAAAGATAAATTGGCTACAATTCTAGATTTTGATAAAGTATTTGGTTTAAAATTAGATGAAATTAAAGAAGAAAAGATTAATATTCCAACTGAAGTACAAAATTTAATTGAACAAAGAAAAAAAGCCCGTAAAGAAAAAGATTACGAGCTTTCCGACCAAATAAGAGATCAGATTGCAAGCCAAGGGTACCTTATTGAAGACGGCCTTGACATTGACGAAATAACTGTGAGGAAACAATAGCCAGACAACATGGCCCCGAATAATAAGACATTATTTGTTTTATTGTCATTTCTTCGGTAGGATATCCTTCTCTTTGAAGTCGTTCAACAACCCAATCAAACATTTCATCCGGATCTTTTCGGTTCGGTTCTTTCATTCGAACCACAAGCCCCTCACCATTTCCATCTGCCATAATCTTTTTTCCTTCATTTATTTAATATACACATTTAAGTTTATTTTTTTCATACGACAAATTAGTTTTCTGTGCTTTACTCAAATTAGAATAAACCACATAAAATAAAATATCTTGTTCACGAGAAAACGATCCATTTTTAACCTGAATCTTTTTGTTTTGACTCACAACATATCCCTCCTTTGTTGAAATGTAAACTACCCATTTATCTAAACGAACCCTACCATATGATGAACACTTGGTCAAAAATTAAAAAGCCAATTATAGCTTTAGCTCCAATGGCAGGATATACAGATCCTGCTTTTAGATTAATATGTTTAGAAAACAAAGCAGATATTGTATATACAGAAATGGTTTCTGTAGAAGCTATTTGGAGAAAAAATGAAAAAACTCTAAAAATGTTAAAAGTTCTTCCACAAGAAAAGAATGTAATTTTACAGTTATTTGGTAATAAACCAGAATCTTTCAAAAAAGCTTTAAAAATATTAGACTCATATACATCTAGTTTTTCAGGTATAGATATTAACTTTGGATGTCCAGCACACAAAGTAACAAAAACAGGTTCTGGAGCAGCACTAATGGATAATATGGATGTTGCTAGAGAGATAATACAGACGGTATTAAATAACACAAAATTACCCGTTTCAATTAAAATACGTTCTCAAGTTAAAAATACTTCAGCAATTGATTTTGTGAAACATATTAAAGACTTACCTATCTCAGCTTTAATGATTCATGGAAGATCTTTAAAACAATGCTTTACAGGGAAAATAGATATAGAAACAATTAAAAAAGTTAAACAACTACTGCCAAATATCCCTGTATTAGCTAATGGTGGTATAAATACACCTGAAGAAGCTAAAGAAATTTTAGAAAAAACTAATACAGATGGAATAGGAATAGCTAGAGGTTCTTGGGGTAACCCATGTGTATTTAGACAAATAAAAGAATATTTAAAAAAAGGGAAATATACAGCAACAAAAGAAAAAGAAATTAAAAAAACTGTTTTAAAACATGCCAGATTTTTTTTAGAATATTCAAATGATTTAGAACCTTTAAGAAAACAATTAATTCAATATTTTAAAGGACAAAAAAATGCCTCACAAATGAGACAGAAAATTATATCGCTTAAAACCTTAGAAGAGCTAAAAAATATTTAATTTGCTTTTTTAATTTGTTTTACATTTCTTTTTTTGAAATGTCTTGCGTTTTTAGAAGAAATAACTTTTTCGCCTATTTCAGATTCAATTTCTTTTCTTGCATTTCCTGCAACACCTCCTCCTCTTTTGGCAACCTCTTTATTTTCAGAAAAAGTTTTAGGTTTTTTCTTATTAGAGATTTCTTTAGTAGTAACTTCGGCAAGCATATTTAGAACAAGTTCTAAATTTGTCATATTATCCCTTAAATTCTGTTTTTGAAGTCCTTTAAATTTTTTATACTGTTTAACAGACTTCTCCGACCATGCTTTTGTTATTTCATCAGTTAAAATAGCAAATTCAATACCTTCTTTTACACCTCTTTCTTCCCATTCATCTGTTAACTCTTTTCTAACTTCAATTGTCTTTAATCTTTGATTAATCCAATCTTTTGAATAACCTTTTTTAAGGTATGTTCTCATTGCTCTATCAAAAGCTAATTCAGGATCTTCTGTTTCTTCAATTCTTTGATATCCTACTTTAGCAAGCCAAAGCTTAAAAGGCTCTGCTTTTGGAGATGGAATTGATTGA
>CAYSXS010000016.1:0-28178 GCA_964435065.1 uncultured Gammaproteobacteria bacterium | reverse complement strand
AAATATATGTCCCAACCAGTGGCAGTAAAGTTAGATTTTTAGATGACTAAATGCGGTTATTTTATCTTTATATCAATATGATCTTGCATGCTTGGTACAGAACGAACCCAGAATGGCCAGAATTGAACTTCAACTTCTTTTACATTGTCATATTGTATAAAAAATGTTTTTAAACCATTTTCATCTAAACCATAAAGTTTTTTCTTATCAAAGTTAGCTATATCTAATGTTCCTAGAACATATGCAGGTAAAGATGTTTCCATTGTAATGAATGTTGAAGCCATGTCTTTCAAGCTATATGTAAATTTATCTAAATCATAATTAATTATTTCATTGGTTTCACCTAAATCTTTTTTATACTGGTCTTTAGACCAAGATAAAAGTTTTTCTTTATTAACTGTGATTATTTTAACTTTCATTTTTAAAGTGATTGTAAATTTTTCAATTTCATCTCCTTCTTTGTTTGATATGTCTTCAGATAATATTTCTTTTTCAGTTAAAACAATCTTTTCTTCGTCTACTTCAAAATTAAGTTTATTTTCAATTTCTTTATCAAGCGATTCGATATTTTGTTTTTGGGCCTTAGTGATTTCATCTGAAGTTAATGTTCCAATTCTTTTTAAACCACCAGTCATTGGTTCTTTGGTGATCCCATAGATTTTTTGTTGTAGAGACTCGCTTAACCCAGGAATACTAAAATGTGCAGCTGATATATCATATTTAGAACCGATTTCGTCAGCTCGTATTTCAGCTGTAGTTTCTCCTCCAGCAGGAATAGATACTTGATTGGTAAGTCTAAACAATAAACCGTCTGGACTCAAGAATCTTGTAGTAGCAATTAAAACTTGATTTTGATTGTTTTTATTAATTATTGTAACAGTCCCTTTTGCTTTTCCTTCTTCTGTTCTGAAGTTTTCTACCTCATAACTTTGAACTATATCTACTTCTTGTTCTTCTACTGTTGCTGTTAGCAAGGCAGGACTTGATGTTGCTGTAGTAATGGGGATTTTAACTGAAAATTCTTTAGCAGTTAACATTTCATTAGGAACTAAAGTAACAGTTGCCTTAGAAAGTGAAAAATATACTACTATTAATGCTAATAGAGCAGTTAAAAAAATGAAAGTTATTGCTATTTTCTTATATGGTCTTTCTGGCAAAATTATTTCTTTTTCTTTTGTAGATGTTTTTTGAGACATATATTTTTAAGTTATTTGGCGATTACACTATTTTCTCCTGTTATTTTTTCTAATTTGCTTTTAATGTCTTCATTATATCTGATTTTGTAATTTGTTTCAATCTTGCGTAATGAACCATTTTGTTTTATAGCAATAAAGACTTTTTGGTCACCGGTTTCAGTCAAAAGTACGTCTTTTATCTTATTATGTATCTCTGAGTTAAAGAATCTTGGTAAATTGATCCAAACTTGGGTTATTTGTATAGATTCAACAGGTTTGGGTGAACTATTGAAATTGTTATTATTACTATATCCATTACCACTGTTGTAACTATTACTTTTTTTGTAATAATCATTAGTAGTTAGTTTTTTGTTTGCTTGAGTAAGAATTTCCTCAAAATTATCATTTTCAAATACATAAGCTGTATCTGCTAATATATTTGCTTCATCATTTCTATATGAAACTTTTCCAACAGTTATTACAACATTTCCTTCTTGCCATATTTCTCTTGTACTTTGAAGAGTTCTTGGAAAAACAACAATTTCAATACTAGTAGTTAAATCTTCTATTGTTACAAACATCATTGGTTCATTCTTTTTTGTAAAGATTGACCTTATTACTGTTACTACTCCACTAACTAATGTTTTTGTTTCATCACCCAATGTTTCTTTAATTTCTTTGATTGGTTTTATCTGTTCGTTGATTTTTTGTGCATGTTCAGAGAACGGATGATCGGAGACATATAGGCCGAGGAGTTCTTTTTCCCAAGCTAGCCTTGTTTTAACATCAGCTGGAGGAGTTGGTTTTAAATTCAAAGGAAGGACCTGGTCATTCCCTGAATCATCTTGATTCATTAGACTGAATAAAGAAGCTTGGTTATCATTTTTTTCTTTACGTACTGTCTTAACATATCCTAATATGTTATCCATGTTTTCAACAATTAAATTACGCTCACCAAAATTATCTAAAGTACCTGCTTTAGCTAAAGCTTCTAAAGATTTTTTGTTTAAGTTTTTAGATTTTACTCGATTTAATAAATCAGCTAATGATTTATATGGTCCATTTTCTTTTCT
The DNA here is from genome assembly GCA_964435065.1 of uncultured Gammaproteobacteria bacterium. Lineage (GTDB taxonomy): Bacteria > Patescibacteriota > Patescibacteriia > UBA2196 > UBA2196 > CAYSXS01. Next base: position 25,930 of record CAYSXS010000016.1, on the reverse strand, counting down.
TTCATTGATTATACTGACAATAATATCATGACCAAGGTTTTTAATTGTTAAAAGACCAAATCGGATTTCATTATCATTAATATATGTAAAGTCTTTTCTTGATTCATTAATATCTGGCGGAAGAACCTTAATTCCCATTTTTCCACATTCTTGAACAGCTGCTGAAATTTTTTCTTCATCACCAGATTCTACGCTCATTAAAGCAGTCATATATTCAGCAGGGAAGTTAGCTTTTAAATATGCTGTTTTGTATGCAACCATTCCGTAAGACGCGCCATGTGCTTTATTAAATCCATACGAAGCAAATGGTTTAATTAGTTCCCATAATTGTTCTGCTTTATCCTTTGATAAGCCCTTTGTCTGACAACCTTCTTTAAATTTGCCTTCTTGGGCAATCATCTGTTCTGGAATTTTCTTTCCCATGGCTTTTCTGAATTTATCTGCTTCTTCCCATGTATACCCAGCAAGATTAATAGCTATTAACATAACGTCGTCTTGGTAGGTGATAATTCCATAAGACATGTCTAAAATATCTTTTAACCTATCATCTATGTATGAAATTGCTTCGGGGTTATGTTTTCTTCTAATAAATTCAGGAATTGATTCCATTGGCCCAGGACGGTACAAGGCAACCATAGCCATAATATCTGTAATAACGGTTGGTTTTAAATTTACTAAATGCTTTGTCATGCCTCCACCTGAAAGTTGGAAAAGTCCGATTGTTTGTCCTTTAGCAAGTAAATCAAATGTTTTTTGATCATCAAAAGGAATATTATTTAAATCAATTCTAATATCTTTAATCTTTTTGATTAATTTAACAGATTCACCAATAATGGATAAGTTGGCAATACCTAAAAAGTCAAATTTCAATAACCCTGTTGCTTCAGATGCATGCATATCAAATTGGGTAATTTTTTTACGTTTAGAAGGATCTCTTTGCAAAGGCACATAATCTGTAATTTTTGTTGGAGATATCAAAGCTCCTGCTGCATGTACTGAAGAGTGTCTGGCACAACCTTCAATTTTTTGTGCTAGATCTAGTACTTGTTTAGCATTAGGGTCACCATCATATTCTTGTTTTAATTCAGGGTTAATCTCTATGGCCTTTTCAATTGTCATTGGGAAGCCTTGAGAGCCCATAGGAATCATCTTGGCTAACTTGTCTCCCATATCATATGGAAAATCAAGAACTCTATTAACATCTCTAACTGATCCGCGAGCCATCATGGTACCAAAAGTACATATTTGGGCTACTTTATCATCCCCATATTTATCTCTGGCGTAATTAATAACTTCTTCTCTACGGTTATCAGCAAAGTCCATATCAATATCTGGTGGAGAAGGACGAAAAGGATTTAAAAATCTTTCAAATGGAAGTTTGAAATACATTGGGTCTATGTCAATAATACCTGTTAGGTAACTAACAAGAGAACCTGCAGCTGATCCACGGGTCGTAACTACAATATCTTGCGAACGTGCCCAGTTGATTAAATCAGCCACAACTAGGAAATATGATGAATATCCTTTTTTCTTAATAATATCTAATTCATAATCTATGCGTTCTTTGTATTCTTTGTTGTTTGGGAACCGTCTTTCTAGTTCTTCTTCTGTATTTTCTCGTAAAACCTCATCAGCTGTTTTATTTTTAGGGATATCAATAGCAGGGAAGACCCATTTCCCAAGATCTAGATTAACATTACATTCATTAGCTATCTTTTGTGTATTTTCAATTGCTTCTGGGATGTCTTTGAATCTTTCTTCCATTAACTTAGGATGAGTAAATGAACAATCAAATTCTTTCATGCTTAATCTCTTTGGGTTATTTAACACCGTGCCAGTGTTAATGCATAAAAGGGCATCTTGTGCATCAGCATCTTCAAGATTGATATAGTGAGAATCTTTGGTAACTATTAATGGGGTTTTTGTTGTTTTAGATAGATCAACAAGTTTTTCATGAAGTTCATCTTGCCCTTTAATATTTTCACCTAGATATACGGATTCTAAATAGAAATTATCTTTTCCAAATATATTTTTGTATTCTGCTGTTAATTTTTTTGCTGATTCAATATCATCTTGTCTTAATGCTTTTGAAATTTCTCCAGCCCAACAAGCTGAAGAAGCTATTAATCCTTCAGAATATTTTCTTAAAACCTCCTTGTCTAAACGAGGTTTGTAATAGAAACCATCAAGTTGAGCAATTGTTGCTAATTGGATTAGATTTTTATACCCAATATTATTTTTAGCTAACAAAACAAGATGTCCTGGTTTGTCATCTAACTTCACCTTCTTGTATATCAATCTACGGGGAGCGATATATGCTTCCATTCCAATGATTGGTTTAATGCCGGCATCTTTAGCTTTTTGATAAAATTCAATCACACCATAAAGAGAACCATGATCTGTTAAAGCCATGGCTGGCATTTTGTATTCTAAACACTTATTGACATAGTCTTTAATTTTTGGAAGACCATCAAGTAGAGAATAGTGAGAGTGATTATGTAGGTGGATGAACATGGAATGAGGTATTTTTTCTTGATTATATTTTTATCTTACCAGAGAGGGGATTGGCTTGCAAATTTAAAAGACAGTCATATAAAAAAGACTGTCTTTATCATTTTTTTATTAACTTAAAATTAAATAACTTTTTCTTTCTTTTTTCTTTTTGGTGGAACAGATTCTTCGTGTTCTGTTTTTTTATTCTTGATAAATCCAATAATCTTTCCAATACCTTGGGCTGCTAGATCTACATACATTGAAGCGTGTTCAAGTTTGTTCTTTGCTGTTTGTGTCAGTTCATCGATTAGTTTAAGTTTTTCTTTTATTGTTTTTGTTATTTGATAAACTCTACGTATTATCATTATTATGTAGAAAAGCCACCAACAAGTGAATATTGTTAGCCACAAAATACAAAAAGCAATGATAATGTAAAGAAGATCAAGTGATGTTTCGAGCATAGGATTATATATTTATTTACCTGTGTATAAATTATACCATAATGTTTTGTTGTGTACAAAATATGTGGTATAATATTGTCATGTATGAAGAACCAAGGCGACATTGGTATGATGGAATAATATATACACTTATCTCTCATCAAGTAATGATAAAGAGGATGTTTATTTTTCTCTTTATTTTTATTTGTATAATAATCTGGGTATTTGCGATTGTTGGATGGATAGACTATACAACTTCTACAAAAAGACATAATTATGAAATTTCTTTAATAAAGAAAGACCTTGTTGATTATGTCACATACAAAGCAACACATAAGCCAATGAATATTCAAACTGTGTTAACTAGTGCTGTTGCTAAAGAAAGAAATGTTTATGATTTTTTTGCTAAAATCAAAAATCCAAATGATAAATGGGCAGCAAAGAGTATAACATACAAATTTAGTCATCCATATGGAGTAACAAAAAGTCATACAGACTATTTAATGCCAGGAGGCGAAAAATATTTGTTTGCATTTTCTGAAGAGGTGAGTGCAGCTGTTTCAGAAGTGAGTTTAGTGATTGAAGATATAGAGTGGTATAGAGTTAGAAATGATAATAATTTAAGTATATTACCTAACCTTGTCACAGGAGATGAATTTTTTGAACGTGAAAATCAAAGTACAATAGTTGGTTTTACAGTAAAAAATTTAACACCATATGCTTTTTGGGCTGTAGGTTGGCAAGTAGTGCTTTATCAGGGAGAAAATCCAATAGCTGTTAACTATTTAACTACAAATAGTCTATTATCCTTATCTGAAAGGCAAGTTCAAGTAACATGGTTTAATGATTTGCCAACCCCGTCAAAGATTGATATTATTGCAGATGTAGATGTATTGTCTGATAATGTTTTTATGAAAAGAGACTTTGGACCAGGCCGACCAAAAGGTTTAGATTCTAGCCCATAATATATATGATAGCTTATGGCATTTAATTTGCCACAAATTAAAAATTTCGATTGGTCGCTCTTAATTGTAGCGACGCTTTTGGTTTTAGTGGGCCTGAGTGTTATATACAGTGTAACCTTAAGCCAGGCACAGCCTGACTATACATTATTGAATAAACAGGTTGTTTTTTCACTGATTGGTTTGTTTTTGTTTTTTATTTTTGCTTTTTTTGATTATCGTATTATTGGTTCAATTGCTGGGATCATCTATACTTTATCTTTGTTAATTTTACTTTTGGTATTGTTTTTTGGTACAGCATTTCACGGAACTAAGGGTTGGTTTGAATTTTTTGGATTTACATTTCAGCCAGTTGAATTTGCAAAACTTGCCGTGGTTATATTTCTTGCTAAATTTTTATCTAGCAGAGTTGCTGATAAAATACACACAAAGAATATTGTTTCTTCTTTAATTTTGATACTTATTCCTGTAACACTGGTTCTTTTACAGCCAGATTTGGGGTCAAGTATTGTATTATTGGTTTGTTGGTTTGTTATGCTTTGGTTTTCTGGTTTGGATAAGAAAAAGGTTGTAATGACTTTTTTTATTTTCTTATTAATATTTATCGCATCTTGGTTTGTTGTTTTAGAGGATTATCAAAAAGAAAGAGTTTTAAATTTTATTGATCCTGCACGTGATCCTTTAGGACAAGGGTACAATGTGCGGCAATCCATTATTGCTGTTGGTTCAGGTGGATTAGCTGGCCGTGGTTTGGGATTGGGTCCACAAAGCCAATTGCGTTTCTTGCCAGAAACAGAAGCTGATTTCATTTTTGCTTCTTTGGCTGAGGAATTGGGGCTGGTAGGATGTTTATTTGTCTTAGTCTTATATTGCTTATTCTTTTTTAGATTTTATAGGGCAGTTAAGATTGCACGTGATAATTTCTCTCAACTTTTGGTATTAGGAGTTTTAACTTTATTTTGTGTCCAGGTTTTTATTAACATAGGTATGTCAATAGGTCTTTTGCCTGTTACTGGGCTTCCTTTGCCTTTCATTAGTTCTGGTGGTAGCTTTTTGATTATTAGTTTCATATTTTTAGGAATAATTGAAAGTATTATCATTAAAAACAAAGGAGTGGCTTAATTTGCATTGTGATAGGAAATATGTTATCATATTCGTATATATTTAAAATTATTCAGTTTGTTTGGACAAAATGAAGAATTATTTAGAAAAATATTCATATGGAAGCAAAAACATTAAAAGTAGAATTAAAAGAAAAATTTAAGAAAAATAACGAAGAACTTCGCGCAGAAGGTCTTTTACCTGCTGTTGTTTATGGACACGGTTTTGAGAATAAAAGTGTTGTCATAAACTCTAGTGAATTTACGAAATTATACAGGGAAGTAGGTGAGTCAGCTTTATTTAACCTAGTTATTGAGGACGATAAACCTTTTACTGTTATTATCTCAGAGGTTCAAAAGAATCCTTTATCTGAAAATATCATTCATATTGATTTTCATAAAGTTCGTATGGATGAAAAGATTAAAGCTGAAATTGAACTTGAATTTATTAATGAATCAGTTGCTGTAAAAGATTTAGGTGGTGTGTTGATTAAATCTTTAAATACAATTGAAGTTTCTTGTTTGCCTGCAGACTTGATTCATACTATACAGGTTGATTTATCAAAATTAAAAGAACTTGATAGTGCTATCCGTATTTCTGAATTAAATATTCCAGAAAATGTAGAAGTTTTACAAGACTTAAGTGCGCCAGTAGTATTAGTTGAAACTCCAAAGAAAGAAGAAGAAATTGTTTCAGAAGCTCCAGCTGAAGGGGAAGAAGTAACAGAAGGAGAAGAAACTTCTGGTGATGATAAACCAGAAGGTAGTGAAGATAAAAAAGAAGAAGGAAAAACTAAAGAAGAATCAAAAAAATAAAAGATTTTAAAAACAAAAATATATAACCATACAAATATGTTTAAAACAAAAAAATATAAAGGGTTTACTTTGGTCGAGCTTTTGGTTGTTATTTCAATTGTTGGACTTTTAACAGTTGCAGCCACTGTTCTTATTAGTACTGCTAGACAGAAATCAAGAGATGCAAGACGTCAAGGTGATTTAAGACAAGTGTATAAAGCACTTAATATGTATTTAAGCGAAGTAGTTAGTGGTGGCCAATATCCGAGTACTAGTGGAACTTTTTATTGTTTAGACAATTCTTCAAGCGGAATTAGGCTTGGGCTATTAACCAACACAGGGCTATTAGCTGCAATCCCTGAAGACCCTTTAACATCAAGGACAACAGTTGCAAATGGTTGTTATGGTTATCGTAGTGATGGACAAGATTTTAAGTTAATGATTTTACTTGAAACAGATGACTCTAGTATGGAAAATGATGGTGGCACAACAGATTTGAGATATGAAATATTTACTCCGGGTGCTCAAGCTTGGACTAATTAACAAAAACAAAAATAAATGGCACTTGCAGAAAACAATCGATTAGCAACCTTTAGGTTGCAGAAGGTGGTGGCAATATCTTTAATATTGTTTGCAATGGTTTTAGTCTTAGTTTCTTTTGAATATATTAAAGCAAAGGTTCGTGACCAAAAAAGAAAAGCAGATATTCATCAAATTGTTTCAGCTTTAGATATGTATTATGATAAATATGGGTATTTTCCAAAAGTAGAAGATCGTGATTGGTCTGATTGGGATCTTAGTAAAGAGCCTTTAGGCGAAGAAGAATATTTTTTAAGTGTTTTAAAAAAAGAAGGATTTATTGATAATGTCCCAAAAGATCCAATAAACAATGATTTTTATCATTATAGATATGTTAGGTATTCAAAAGGAAAATATGAATGTAAAAAGAATTTTTATATCTTACAGATAAGTAATTTTGAAAATCATGGGGAAGGACAGGGGAGAGGCTCTTGTCCTGAAATGAACTTTGTAGCTTTTGCAGATAATGGATATACAGTCCAGACATTTGAATAATTTAAAAAAAATGACAGGTAAAAAAAAGAAAAGTTTTTTTAATAAAAAGATTTCTTCAAAAACCAGTTTAGCTCTGGTGTTTTTTTTATTTTTAATTTCTTTTGGTTTGATCATTATCACATATGTTAATTGCGATGTTCAATTTGGAAGTAATATAGTTCATAATGAAAAACTTTGTAAATTTAGAAATATATTAACTGGATTGTGTGTAGACTCAAAAGAAGATGAAAATATTTGGCCAATTGCATTAATGATAGATAATAACCCAGATGCTTGGCCACAGTTTGGTATTTCAAAAGCTGATTTGGTTTATTCAACTTTAGTTGAAGGGGGAGCTACTAGATTTATGGCCGTCTTTACCAGTAAACAATTAAGTAAAATTGGCCCTGTACGTAGTGCCAGACCATATTATTTAACATGGGCTAAAGGAGTGGACGCTTTGTATGGTCATTCTGGTGGATCTGCAGAAGCCATTCAAAAAATTAAAGAATATGGAATTTTAAATTTGGAAGAAGCAACAAACTATGGACCTAAGTATTTTTGGCGTGATGATACAGGAGGATATTATGCTCCACATAATTTATTTACATCAAGCTCTAGATTAGAAAAAGCTAGACAAGATTTTGAACTGTCTGGCCAAAAGCTAGATTATATGAGTTGGTTTTTTAATTCAAGACCTACTTTAAGTGAAGAATCTGGACAAGAGATAGAAATAGATTATTCACCAGGCGTTTTATTTGATGTGGAATATATATATTCAACATCAACCAATAGTTATTTAAGGTATCAAAACGAGTCACCTCATATTGATGCTTTAGATAATTCACAGGTTTCAACTAAGACCCTTATTATCCAATTTGTCCCAGAAGAAAAACATTTAGATGTTGAAGATAGATTGCGTATAGATACAATTGGACAAGGAGATGCTTTAGTCTTTATTTATGGCAAAAAAGTAGAAGCAAAGTGGAAAAAAGAAAGTGTAATTTCTAGAACTAAATTTTATACCTTAGATGATACGGATATTATATTTGCACCAGGAAATATTTGGATTGAGGTTGTGCCAGAGAATAGGGAAGTGATTATTAATTAAAAAAATAAAAAAACTCTTATTATTTGTATTTATAAAATTATAAAATAATAAGAGTTTTTGAGTTAGATTACTCCGGTCACAATTTGTTGAACTGGAGTTATCATTTGTTTGCTCTGGCTTGGTTTTCATTGAGTCTCCTAGGAATTATTTTTTTGTTAATATTAAGAGTTTTAAAGAATTTTTGTTTTTCTTCTTTTTTAATAGTAACAGAAGCTCCTTTAACAAGAAAAATTTCGATTTTTCCATTGATATTAATTTTATTAATATCAAATCCACCAAAACCAAATTTTTCTTTAAAAAAGGAGATGTTTATTATCCCATCAGGAGACCTAGCCAGGGCTTGTTGCAGAAGTTCAATTTTTTTATGCATAATTGCACCTCCAAAACTAGTGAAAATTTTAATGAATTAAAAGGACTACATTTTTAGTATAGCAGTTTTTTTATTTATAGCAAACTAAAACTCTATCTAAACCTGCCAAATCTTGTTTTATTTTTATTTTATATTCTGGAAGATATGTTTTAACAATGTTTTTTAATTCTTTAGTTTGTTTGTGACCAAATTCACATAATATATACTTAGGTTTGTTTTTTAATATTTTAATTTGTTTAAATAGTTTTGTGTATAGGTCTAAACCATCTTTACCAGAATAAAGTGCTTTGTTTGGTTCAAACTTTAATCCTTTGGTTTCTGACGATTTAAGTAAATTTTTGTGATATATATCAAGATAGGGGAGGTTCGCTATTAAAATATATTCCTTTTGTTGATTAGGAGTATTGTTTAATAAATCTGATTGTATAAATTTAATTTTTACTTTATGAGTTTTTGTATTTTTTTGAGCAACATTTAAAGCTCTTTTACAGATATCTGTTGCAAGGAAATTGATATTTTTCTTTTTAATATTTTTTGCAATAGAAATTGATATACACCCTGATCCTGTTCCTAATTCAATAATATTTTGTATTTTTTTATCTTTTTTAATTATCTTTAAAGATTCTTCTACTAACTGTTCTGTTTCTGGTCTTGGGACTAACACATTTTTATTTACATAAAAAGGAAGGTTATAGAATTCTTTGGTATTTAATATATATGCAACCGGTTCATATTTTGATCTTCTGTTAATATATTCTTTAAACTTTTTTTCTTGTTGTTTATTTAATATATATTCTGGATAGGTGTGTATATATGTTTTATCTTTTTTAATTGAGTTGGATAATAAAACTTCTGCATCTAAAGAATCTATTGTTTTTATTCCAAATTTTAAGGCTTGTTGGGTGGTCATGTTTTTAAAAGCCGCTGTTTAAGCGGCTTTTTTTAATTCTTCAATAATTTTTTGTATATCACCGTTCATTATCACATCAATATTGTGCCAAGATTTTTTAATCCTATGGTCTGTAATTCTGTCTTGTGGAAAGTTGTATGTACGTATTTTTTCAGATCTATCTCCTGAGCCAACTTGGGATTTTCTATCAGTAGCCAATTCTTTATGTCTTTTTTCTTCTGCATCTGCTAATAGTCTAGAACGAAGGACTTGCATAGCTTTTTCTCTGTTTTGCATTTGTGATCTTTCATCTTGACAGGAAACAACAGTATCTGTTGGTAAATGAGTTATACGTACTGCACTATATGTTGTATTTACACTTTGACCACCATGTCCACCAGAACAGAAAGTATCAATTTTTAAATCTTTTTGTTCAATCTTGAAATCAACTTCTTCTGCTTCTGGCATAACAGCTACTGTAATAGCAGAAGTATGTACACGTCCTTGTTTTTCTGTTTCTGGAACTCTTTGTACTCTATGGGTCCCAGATTCATATTTCATCCAACCATAAACTCCAGTACCTGAAATTTCAAATACAACTTCTTTAAAACCACCAATCCCAATCTTATTACTAGATAATATTTTGGTTTTCCAATCCATAGTTTCGGCAAACTTTGAATACATCCTAAACATCTCAGCTGTGAATAAGGCAGATTCATCTCCTCCTGTGCCTGCTCGTATTTCAATAATTGCACTTTTCTTATCTAAAGGATTTTTGGGATTTAAATCTTCTTGAATTTCTTGTTTTAAAATTTGTATATCATTCTGTAAACTTTCATTTTCAGCTAATGCAATTTCAGTTAAAACATCATCCTCAGCAGATTTAATAATCTCCTCGTTTTCTTGTACTTGGTTTTCTATTTTTTCTAATTTATTAACTTTCTCAATAATATCCTTTAAACCATTAAATTCTCTGGAGATGTTCACATATTTTTCTTGATCACTCAAAATATCAGGATTTTGTAGATCCTGTTCTAATTCTGCATATCTCTTTTTTAATTCTTGTGTGTTCATACCTCTTTTTAGAAATTAAAAAATCCTGTCATCATATATATACATAATACCAGGATTTTTTAATATTTCAAAGTTATTTTTCACTTTTCTTCTTTTCTTTCAAAGTCTTTCTTTTTGCTGTCTTGCTTTTATGAGTAACTTTTGTTTTTCCAACTTTAGCCATTTTTTCTGCAAATTTCTCAACACGTCTTGAAGTGTCAACTAATTTCTGTTCACCAGTGTAAAAAGGGTGACATGCAGAACATAGCTCAACTTTAATCTCTTTGTGTGTTGAACCAGTAGTAAAAACATTGCCACATGAGCAAGTTACTTTTGCATCTTTATAATATGTTGGGTGTGTTTCTTTTTTCATATTTTTAATAATAGTCATCCTGAGCGACTTTTAGGGTTTTTAGGAGTCGAAGGATCTGTTTTTGCTATCACATTATTTACTAAAATTGAGTATATCATATTTAATTTTTCTTGACAAGTTTTGCTATTATGTTAATCTAGGAACAAACAAATTAACTCACTTAAAATTCATTAGCCAAGGAGATAAAAATGACACTGTTATCTTGGATTTTTGGTATTATTTCAACAATATCTTTTATTATATGGATATATGAAATACTACAAGGATTTATAAAAAGATATGAAGTTTTAGAACTAGGCGGTTTAAGTAATGCAGTACAATGGGACAAAAGAACAAAAACAAAGTGTATTAAATCGATTTCGGGTACTGTTGTAACTTTAAGATATTTCGCCAGATGCCAGATTTATTTATTTGTTTCTCTGTTTACTCTTTTATTCGCTTTTTTAAATGCAACATAAGACACCAAGGGCATTAATATTCTGCCCTTGTTTTTTTTTAGGAAATAGTGTACGATAGATATAACTTAAATATTAATTAAATCACACGTTTTGGGATTATTGGGCTTTCCTGCTAAATTTAGCCTAAATAAGTTGAACAAAACGGAGGATACAAGGAAAAAACTATGCAAAAAATAGAACTAAAAGACTTGATGAAGGCTGGAATACATTTTGGCCATCGTTCAAGCGCATGGTGCCCTAAAATGGAGCCTTTTTTGTTTGGCACAAAATCTGGGATACATATTATTAATTTAGAGAAATCAAAAGAACAATTCGAAAAAGTTGCTGCATTTGTACAGAGCGTTGTTGGTAGTGGTGGTACTATCTTGTATGTTGGTACTAAACCACAGGCTAAGGAGATAGTTAAGAAATATGCTATTCAAGTAGAAATGCCATATGTAACAGAACGTTGGTTGGGTGGTAGTCTTACTAATTTTAAAGAAATCTTTGGTTTAGTTAAGAAACTACAAAGATTAACTAAAGAATCACAACAAGATGATTATGAAGAGAAATATACTAAAAAAGAAAGATTGGTTTTTTCTCAAGAAATCAAAAAGTTAGAAAAAGATATTGGTGGTATTTCAGATATGAGCAAACTACCAGATGCAATATTCATAACAAGTGTTCGTGATGAAAAAACAGCAGTTAGTGAATCTACTAAAAAAGAAATTCCAATTATTGGTGTTTGCGACTCAAATGCTAACCCAGAAAATATTGGTCATATTGTTCCTGCTAATGATGATGCTGTTAAGTCAATTGAATACGTAGTTAAATATATTACAGATGCAATTGAAGAAGGTAAAAAAGAATATGCAGAAATGGTTAAAAAAGAACCAGAAGAAACAAAAAAAGAAGGAGAAAAATAATTAATACAAAAAAATATGGAAATTTCAAAAGAATTAATACAACAACTTAGAGAACAAACAGGTGCTGGAATTATGGATGTTAAGAAAGCTCTTCAGGAAGCTAATGGTGATGAAGAAAAAACTCTTGATCTTTTACGTAAAAAAGGAAAAAAGATTGCTGCTAAGAAACAAGCTGAACGTGAAGCTAAAGAAGGAATTGTTGAAGCGTATGTTCATGGTAATAAGAAAACAGCTACATTAGTTCAACTTACATGTGAAACTGATTTTGTAGCTAAAAATGAGGAATTCAAAGCGTTGGCTCATGATATTGCTATGCAAGTTGCAGCAATGGATCCTCAATATTTATCACCAGAAAAAGTTCCTACAGATATTATAGAAAAAGAAAAAGAAATTATTAAAGAACAATTAAAGAATGAGAATAAACCAGCAGAAATGTTGGATAAAATTGTTGAAGGTAAGTTAAATAAGTTTTATGAAGAAAATTGTCTTTTAAACCAGAAGTTTATTAAAGACGACTCGAAAACAATTAATGATTTAATTACTGATAAAATCGCCAAATTAGGTGAAAAGATGGAAATCAGGAAAATTGCTAGGATTAGTTTTTAATACAATGCAAGTTACAGAAATTCAATTTACTCCATGGGATAAAGTATACTGGTTTGATACATCAAGTTCTTCTTTGAATATTAATGATAAGGTTGTTGTCCATACAGAACTAGGAATGGAAATGGGTTTAGTGGTTGGATTTAAAGAAATTGATGAAGAAAAGACAAAAGGTAGAGAAATCAAAAAAATTGTTCGTAAAGCAAATAGTTCTGATTTAGAAAAAGTTAATAAAAGAAATGATCAAAAGAAAGAGGTTTTAAATGAAGTTCGCCAATATGTTGTAAAACATAAGTTGGAGATGAAATTAACAGATATACATTTTTCTTTTGATGGTGGACGAATGACTTTTGCTTTCATATCTGACGGTAGAGTAGATTTTAGAGAATTAGTTAAAGATTTAACTAGGCATTATCAAAAATCAATTCGTTTTCACCAAATTGGTGTTCGTGACGAAGCTAAGTGTTGCGGTAGTATAGGGCCTTGTGGAAAGAAACTGTGTTGCCGTGCTTTTTTAAAAGAATTAGGTCAAGTAACAGGTGAATTTGTTGAATGTCAACAAATTGCACATCGTGGTGGTGATAGGCTTTCTGGTATGTGTGGAAGATTAAAATGTTGCTTAAGGTTTGAACAAGACCTATATGTCAATCTAGCTAAAACTTTACCACCAATTGGCACAAGAGTTAGAACAGATCATGGTAGAGGAGAAGTTATTGCACATCATATATTAAAACAAAGTGTAAAAGTAAGGATTGATGGGAAAGAAAGAACAATAGTAGAAATATCGATTAATAAAAAAGATAAAGAATAAAAAAGTCCCGGCTAGCCGGGATTTTTTGCTTTTTGGATGGAGTGGGTATATAATATTAGTATATAAACTAACTTTTAAACATATGCCTACAAAAAACAAACAAATACGAGTTGCAATTAATGGTTTTGGAAGAATTGGTCGTGCAGTTTTTAAATTTTTAGAAAATGACCCAAAAGTAAAGATTGTAGCTATTAATGATTTAACAGACAATCAAACCTTAGCTCATCTATTTAAATATGATTCAGTATTTGGGAAATATGCAGGAGAGGTTACTAGTGATAACAAAAATATATATGTAAGTGGAAATAAGTATCCTGTATTTGAAAATCCAGATCCAGCTAAACTTCCTTGGAAAAGATTAGATGTTGATGTTGTTATTGAATCAACAGGATTTTTTGTTAAGGACGGATCAGCTAAAGCACATATTAAAGCTGGAGCTAAAAAAGTTGTTATATCCGCACCGGCTAAAGGAGGCAATATCCCCACATATTTGATTGGTGTGAATGAGGATAAATATAAAGGGGAAGATGTTGTATCAATGGCTTCTTGTACAACTAACTGTATTGCTCCTGTAACTCAGTTAATTGATGAAAATTTAGGAATTAAAAAAGCTCTCTTAACAACTGTACATTCATATACATCAACTCAGAATTTAATTGATGGTCCACACAAGGATTTGCGCAGAGCTAGAGCAGCTGCACATAATATGATCCCTACAACCACAGGTGCAGCTATTGCTGTAACTGAAGTTTTGCCTAAATTAAAAGGTAAGTTTGAAGGTATGGCTATTAGAGTACCAGTTATTAATGGATCATTATCTGACTTAGTATTTGAAGTTAAAAGCACAACTACACCAGCTAAGGTTAATTCAATATTTAAGAAAGCAGCTAGAAGTAAAGCTTTAAGAGATGTTTTGTCTGTTTCAGATGAACCAATTGTTTCGACTGATATTATTGGTGATTCTCACTCAGCTGTAGTAGATTTATCTTGTACCCAAGTTGTTCAAGAAAAATTAATTAAAATTTTTGTTTGGTATGACAATGAATATGCATATTCTAAGAGATTGTCTGAGATGGTTGAAATTGTTATGAAAAAATAGATATGTCTTACGCAAAAATAGCTAAACAATATCAAGGCCTACAGGGAACTAGGGCAGATAAACAATATATTATTAATCCTAGTTTATTTAAAGTTCTGGGAGATTTAAAGAATAAGAAAATTTTGGATTTAGCTTGTGGAGGTGGATACTATTCACGAATATTTAAACAAAAAGGAGCTTCACAGGTTGTTGGAGTAGATATTTCACGTAATATGTTGCAATTAGCAAAACAGGAAGAGAAAAAGAATCCTTTAGGTATAGAATATTATAACTATGATGTAATTAAAATGCGCAAATTAGGAGAATTTGATATAGTGGTTGGGACTTTTTTACTACATTATTCAAAAACCAAACATGAACTTTTTAAGATGTGTGAAAATATATATAAGAACCTAAAGAAAGGTGGTAGATTTGTATCTTTAAATAATAGCCCAGAACATCCTTTTAAAGAAAATCTAGATTGTTTAGAAAAGACTGTTAGGAAAGAGAAAAAAATAGATAAATTAGAAGAAGGCGACAGAATGATTCTTTCGTTATATCAAGAAAATAAAGAAATATGTTCGTTTAAATTTTATCATTGGAAGATGGATACGTATAATAATATTTTAAAGAAGATTGGTTTTAAAAATATTAAATGGCACCATTGTGTTTCAATAAAAAAAGAATTAATTAAAGTCTGGAAGAAGAACCCGGTAACTAGAATTATTGAATGTAATAAATAATTAAATAATTAAATAATTTGACAGTTTCTAGATTAAATATTAGAATATATTTAATATGTATAAGAGATTAAACAATGTAGTAGTCGTGGTTAACCAGATTGAGCTGGCTTAGTTTAGATATATATTTTAAAATAAATTAAGCCAGCGCAAGCTGGTTTTTTTGATGAAATAATTGACTAAGATAAACTAAAAAGTTAAAATATAAACATATGTTACCAAAAGGACCATACAATCCAAAAGATCATGAAGATGAGATATATAAAGCTTGGGAACAAGGTGGTTTTTTCAAACCTTGTGAAAAAAAAGAAAACCAAGAAAAGTTTAGTATTATGATGCCTCCACCTAATGTGACAGGTATTTTACATATTGGGCATGCTTTAATGGTGGCGGTAGAAGATTTAATGGTTAGGTATAATAGGATGTTGGGCAAAAGGACTCTGTGGTTACCAGGTACAGACCATTCTGCTATTGCTACACAAAGCAAGGTTGAAAAGGATATATACAAAAAAGAAAAAAAGAATAGACATGATTTAGGTAGAGAAGATTTTTTGAAAAGAGTTGAAGAATATGCACAAGATAGTCATGATACTATTGTAAATCAAACCAAAAGACTAGGCTCTTCTTGTGATTGGTCACGTGAAGCTTTTACTTTGGACGAACCAAGAACTAAAGCTGTATACACTGCTTTTAAAAAAATGTATGATGACGGGTTGATTTATCAAGGTGACAAAGTAATTAATTGGGATCCAAAAGGACAAACAGTAATTTCAGACGATGAAGTTAAACACAAAGAACGAGATGCTCAATTCTATACTTTCAAATATTCGAAAGATTTTCCAATATCAATATCGACAACTAGACCTGAAACAAAATTAGGAGATACGGGGGTTGCTGTTCATCCTGACGATGAGAGGTATAAAGAGTATGTAGGAAAAGAATTTGAATTTAATTTTTGTAATGTTCCTGTAAAAGTTAAAGTTATTGCTGATGAAGAAGTTGATCCAGAATTTGGTACAGGTGCTTTAGGCGTTACACCAGCTCATAGTATTATTGACTGGGAGATTGCTGAAAGAAATGATTTACCATCAAAACAAGTTATTGATGAATATACAAAGATTATGGTTGGAGATGATAGTTTAAAAGGTAAAAAAGTTGAAGAAGCTAGGCAAGTAGTTGTTGAGTGGTTAAAGAAAGAAGGGTTATTAGAAAAAGAAGAAACAATTAAACAAAATGTTTCAACTGCAGAACGTACAGGAGCTTTGATTGAACCTTTACCTAAAAAACAATGGTTTATTAATGTAAATAAAAAATTTGTTTTAGAAAAATCAAATATTGATGGAATTAAATCAAGAGACGAGGTTACATTAAAACAATTAATGAGGTCTGTTATAGACAACGAGCAGATTAAAATATTACCAGATCATTTTAAGAAAACATATTTTCATTGGATAGATAATTTAAGAGATTGGTGTATATCTCGTCAGATTTGGTATGGGCATAGAATTCCTGTTTGGTATAAAAGCAAGGAAGCAGGTTTAACATTAACTTTCAGGAAAAAAGAAAGCTTTGATTTGATAAAAGCAGGTAAAAAAACAGTTGAAACAAGAGCACTGAATCCAAATGAACCAGATAGATATTTTGGTGATATTAAAGATGGGGATGAAATAGTTTTAAATTATAAACAAGATGACAATATTATTGAAAGTTTGGTTATAGAAGTAAGTAAACCTAAAGTTTATAAACTAGATGAAGAAAGAGATATTTATTCAATTGAACAAATTTATCCAGGGAAAACCTGGGAACAACTTTTAGAATTAAGAGGTGGACATTCTTCAACTTATTTACAGAGAGCTCAAAAAAACGGTTTAATCGGTTTTGAGATTAAAAAAGTTAAAGAGATAAAAAATCAGCAAGAAATATATGTAGGTACAGAAAAACCTGAAGGTGAAGGGTGGGAGCAAGATCCTGATACTTTAGATACTTGGTTTTCTGCTGGTCTTTGGACTTTTTCAACTTTAGGTTGGCCAGAAGAAACAGAAGATTTAAAAGACTTTCATCCAACAGATGTACTAGAAACAGGTTATGATATCATATTTTTCTGGGTAGCTAGGATGATTTTGATGACTACATATCTATTGGGTGAGATCCCATTTAAATATGTATATCTGCATGGTTTAATTAGGGATGAAGATAAAAAGAAAATGAGTAAGTCTTCTGGTAATGCTGTAGATCCATTAGGTGCAATGGAAGAATTTGGTACAGATGCATTACGTATGGCCTTATTATTCTCTACAGGCCAAGGTAATGATGTTGTAATTACTAAAGATAAGATATTAGCTCAAAAAAAGTTTGCAAATAAAATATGGAATGCAAGTAAATTTGTTTTAATGAAATTAGAAGGTTTTGATGTTTCTTTTGATAAGGAGTCAGATAATGTAGATGATAAAGAAATTCTTGAAAAACTGAATAAAACAGTTAAACAAATTACAAAAAATATAGATAACTTCATGTTCCATGAAGCGGCTCAAGGTATTTATCAATTCTTTTGGTCAGACTTCTGTGATATATATTTAGAAAAAACAAAAGATCGTTTAAGTGGAGATGATAAACAGTTAGCTCAATCTACATTATATACAATCCTATCAACTAGTTTAAAACTTCTTCATCCATTTATGCCATTTATTACAGAAACAATATGGAATGAACTGTCAGGAGATAAGGAAATGTTAATAATACAAAAATGGCCCGAATAAATATATAGTACTAGTGGTAGCAGAAATTTAACAGTAGATTTTACTTGGTATAAATATTCAGATACTACAGTTCAATTTATATATAATGGAAGAGATTTCCCTGTCAGCCCTGCTGTGGGAGGTTGATAATTAAAAAATGTATTTTAGAAAATAATTTAATATTGAACAAATATATTTTATGATCAACCAACCCAAAATAATCTTTATTGATTGGTATAAAACTTTATCCAATTCTTTGTTTTGGGAGCATTTACAGAATATAAATCATCCATACAACAAACACCTTGAAGCCATAGAAAAATCAATGTTTCAAAATAACAGGCATTTAATTAACCCGTGGATGAGAGGGGAATACACATCAGAAGATGTATGCAAGATATTAAGTGAAGATTCAGGTGTGCCACAAGAGATAATTTTAAACGAACTAGCAGAAAGTTGTAGACAGATGAAATATGTTTCAGATGAAATTCCAGGGTTGATAGATGAAATAAAAAGTAAAGGAATAAAAGTAGTTATGGCCACAGATAATATGGATACATTTGAAAGATTTACTATGCCTGCTATGAAGCTAAAAGAATCGTTTGATGGTTTTTTAATTTCATATAGTTTAAAATTTTTAAAAGGTAATACTACAGAAAATTCAATACCTTTTTTTGATGAATATTTAAATAAACACAATTTGAATTACCAAGATACGGTTTTACTTGATGATTGTCTTGATGATACAGGTATTTATAATAGATTAGGTTTGCGGATTATTCAAATTACTAGTCCTGAAAAGTTAATTGCTGTTTTAAGAGAATATGCGTCTTAATTTAGTATTTCATATTTAATAAAAAAACGGGAGGGCAAAAAATGAAAAAATTTCTGTTTTGATCTCGCCGTAGTGGATACGGAGGCGAGCGGAAACGCCATTCATTAAAATTTTGAATCAGGATTTTTTTAAAAAAAAGTTCGGATTTCATCCAGAATCCGCAGAATGTCTTAAAATATAGCTAAAGTTAGCTATATTTTTTGTTATCAAAATGCAATAGTGCAATATTCTAACTGTAACGAAATTCTAATTTTTCTCTCTATATATTATATAGATCCCTTGATTAAACCTCTGTTTTAAGCTATGTTTGAAGCAGAAGTTTAGTTAATTAAATTAAATTAAAATATTATGAAAAAATCAATAAAAATTTTGCTAATATTAGCTATAATCATAATCCTAGCTGTTTTAGCGTTTATCTTTTATCCATCACAACCAGTTAATGATAATCAGAATGGCAATGGAGATGTTGTAGAAAATGGAGAAGTTGATACTAGTGATTGGGGGACTTATCAGAATGAAGAATTGGGTTTTGGATTTAAATATTCAAATATATGGAGTAAACCCAGAGTTGAATCAAACCCAGATATGAATTATGCAATTTTTATATCAATAACGAAAAAAGATAGAGAAATAGATGGATATGGATCTATCCAAGGTAGTTATGATTCTAATTTTATATCAACAGGTTCTTTACACGGAAATATAGAATTTGTATCAAATAAATATAAGTATATATTTGATGATTTGGGTTTAAAAGAATTTGATATTAAAAATGGAAAAGCTTATTGCAGTGTGGATAAAGACAAATTATATGGCATGAATCTTTTTTGCAAGTTAATAAGTGCAAAACATTTTATATCATTAGAATATAAAAAATTTGATGAAGATTTAGAATCCTCAGAAAAAGCATTTAAAGAAATTATTTCAACATTTGAATTTTATGAATAAAATAAAATAAGAAATAAATCTTTCACAATTTAACAATAGGAGAAAAAAACCGATTGATAGGATAAAAGTTTTGAGAAAAGAAATTAATTAACAGTAGTTATTAACCAAAGACAAAGAGGTGAGAATCATGAAAAAAGGTAAAGTAGTATTATCAGTATTGGTTGTTCTATGTATTTTTTCATTTAATACTTATGCGCAGGATTGTGGTTACGATAATGGATACCCCATTGAAAATC
This sequence comes from uncultured Gammaproteobacteria bacterium, assembly GCA_964435065.1. Lineage (GTDB taxonomy): Bacteria > Patescibacteriota > Patescibacteriia > UBA2196 > UBA2196 > CAYSXS01. The sequence continues at coordinate 5,942 of CAYSXS010000016.1, read as the reverse complement.
CTTATAGGAATGTTCAAGCTTATTCAAATGGATCATGTACAGGATCTGGAGATGGTGATCATCAATGCACACAATATGTATTACGTTTTTATCAAAGCTATTTTCAGCTTGGGGATAATTTTAGATTTGGCATTGATTTTGCATGGCAACTATTTGGTGTTGCACAAAGTCATAATGATTTTGTTGCTTATGAAAACAATGGGACATCACCACCAAAACAAGATATGATTTTATGTTATGGAAATGGTTATGGTCACGTGGCAATTATTACAAGAGTAGATTTAAACGCTAAAGTAATTGATATTATTGACCAAAACAGAAATCGAAGTGATCCATATTATAGAAATATTCCAATAACCATTTCCAACGGCCGTTATTATGTTTCTAACAAAGGACTTGGAGGAAACTATTATGTTCAAGGCTGGGTTGGTTTAAAATCTTCAAATCCAACCACCTCACCCAAACCCGGATACTTTGCAGGTAATGTATGGATTGAAGGAATATCCAACAAATTTGTTGGAGCATACAATCATCATGGTGGAGAAAGTGTAGTTGGAAAACCATTTGATCGAGGCGGTAGTGCACATGTACATGTTAGTCCTGGAGGTTTTTATGTTCAAGATTTTCAAAGGACAGACGGCAGATATTGGATATTAATGCATAAACCAGATTATGAATATGAATTCGGTAAAATTGGTTATGTATTTGCAGCTCATGATGCCATTCTCCACTATTATCTAACTCACAATTGCTGGAATTATGGCCCTCCAATCTCAAACGAAATTAGTGATAAAAAATATATTGGACATAAATATTATCAAAACGGATCTAGTATTGTTGTTCAGATATTTCTTAAAGGAACTAATTTAGCTAACCGGAAAACAATAGTTTGGAATTCACAAAAAGGAACCAGTCATTATCCATTGGGAAGAATAAATCTCGACGGTCTGTCAGGAGATAAATGGTATGTTCATACTAACAATAGTCAATATGAATATGTATTAACCATTGGATCAAGTGGAATGACAGAAGGATGGCATGATGTAGGAACATATACTTTTATTAAAAAAAGAAATGGGCAAATCGTTATGGGTGAAGGGATTACAATTACTGTTAAAGAAGGTAATCTTCAGGTTACAGATATTACTCCAGATCCAGACCCTCCATCAACCCCAATACTTTCAGTGTTACAAACAGCTTTAAATTTTGGTTCATCAGAAAATAGTAAAAACCTTACTATTAAGAATGGTGGCGGAGGAATACTTAATTGGGCTGTTACTGAACATCCAGAAAAGATATGGATAATTGACATTAATCCATCTAGTGGTAGTTTAGGAACAGGAAAAAGTAGATCTATTAGAATAAAGGTTAATAGAGCTAATTTGTCTACAGGAAATTATTCTGGATCACTTGAAGTTAATTCTAGTGCTGGAAGAAAGTATGTTGATGTTTTTATTTCAAATGGTTCATCTGTAGACCCACCAGATCCTCCAGATCCTCCAGATCCACCGGATCCACCTGACCCACCTGATCCACCTGATACGCCACCATTGACTGGTATTAACACCGTTAAGTTTACAGGCAGTGATAGAAAGCTAAAATTAACAGGTGATTTTTTTAATCAATATACCTGGTTAAAAATAGCTGGTAATGACAATGTCATAATTAACAAGTCTGTATATCACGGATTTGAAATGATTGTTCCTAATGGCTATACCAAAATTGATTTTATCAAAGGCAATAACACTTGGTTTTATCAAGGTAAAGATAAAATTGTTTTAATTTTAGTTGGCCTTAGATGGGATGGACCAGATGGATGGTATTGGTTTGACAATAATTCAAATATTGATCCTCCAGACCCTCCAGATCCTCCAGACCCACCTGATACGCCGCCGTTGACTGGTATTAACACCATTAAGTTTACAGGCAGTGATAGAAAGCTAAAATTAACAGGTGAATTTTTTAATCAATACACTTGGTTAAAAATAGCTGGTAATGACAATGTCATAATTAACAAGTCTGTATATCACGGATTTGAAATGATTGTTCCTAATGGCTATACCAAAATTGATTTTATCAAAGGCAATAACACTTGGTTTTATCAAGGTAAAGATAAAATTGTTTTAATTTTAGTTGGCCTTAGATGGGATGGACCAGATGGATGGTATTGGTTTGATAATAATTCAAATATTGATCCTCCAGATCCACCTGACCCTCCTGATCCTCCAGATCCAGTTTCCGGTTTTTTAGTAAACGAGGATTTTAGTAGTAGTTTGGGTGTGTTTTTCCGCGAGATTCATGATGATGCTGAGGCTACAATATATGTCAGTAATGGTTATGCTGTTGTTAACACAATAAAAGCAGCATCAGCTTTTTATAAAGTGCAATTAAAGACCCTATTTCCAATAAAAAGAGGTTTAGAATATTGCATTGAATTTGGAATTAAGGCGGACAGGGAAAGAAGTGTATATGTAGAAATATGTAGAGAAACAGATCCCTGGACACATTATGGTTTTTGGAAAGAGTTGAATTTAAACCAATCCTTGAAAATATATTCATATAATTTTGTATCTCAGCATACAGACGATTATGCAAGATTTACTGTTTATTGTGGTAAAGAAGTTGGCAAAATTTATATGGATTATATTAAAATATCAAAAATTCAGCCCTTATTAAAAAGAGAATCAGAATTAGAAAAATTAGTCAGTCTAAAAGATTATTCTCTTTCACAAAATTATCCTAATCCATTTAATCCAGAAACAGTTATTGGTTTTTCAATTCCAAATCAAGAATCTGTTATATTAAAAATATATAACACATTAGGAAAAGAAATATCAATACTTGTTAATGAAATAATGGATGCAGGAGAACATAAAATCATTTTTAATAAAAAACTTTCTGCTGGAATATATTTTTATCAAATTAAAGCAGGAAATTTTACAGAAACAAAAAAGATGATTTATGCTAAATAGTTAAATTCAAAATATTTAATCTTATGGGGCTTCTAAACATGAAACCCCATTTTATTTTTGATAAAATTAAATTGTATTTGTTTCACACTAACTTTAATTATTATATAAACACTTAATAGTTCGGTAAACCCCGCACCAAAGTATTACTTTAGGTGCAGGGTAAATATGTAATCTACACAGGCATTCCGTATGTTTTGTATTTTTGATATTTTGTTTTTTAATTCTTTATTCATATAATTTATTTATATTCTAATCTTATCAATTTAAGATTGTTTTGACAGATTTATATATTTATATAATATACATGTGGAAAGATAGTAGAATTAGGAAAAACAAATATGTTTTACCTGGTAAGACAATTTAGATCAAGAAATTTGGTTTTTATTAAAACAGTAGTTTAGGCTAGCTGTTTTTTTATTTTTGGCTAATTTTAGTCTCAACTTGACAAATGTGGAAAAGTTTGTAATAATGTAAATAGATATTTAGTAAGAACTTTTAAATAATAAATAAATGATATAATAATTTTAGGAGGTAGAAAATGAAACAATTAAAAGTTTTGTTTTTTGTTGCGATCCTTGTTCTCTGTGTAGGGTCGCAGGTATTTGGTCAAGTTTCATGGTTTGCAACTAAATACCAAAGCAATTCGGTTCGTTCTGACGGTCCGGAGCCAATTGAGTTAGTCTGGGGTTATGGTCAAAGAATTAAAATAGTAGGGTTTAATATATATAAAGATACATTAAATATTAAACCTGAAAAACCATTTGTTACCTTAGACAAAGATTCTGTCTCGCATTATAAAAAAGAAGGCTGGGATAATACGGCTTATTTGCCAGATAAAGATGTTGAGTTTGATCAAAAATATTTTTATTGGGTAACTTCTTTTGATTCATCTGGAGCTGAAAACGAAACTTGGTTTCGTTCTCACAGCCATTTTGCAGAGATGACTCCACCAATAAATGTTCAAGGACAAAGATTGTCTGATGGAACAATTAAGTGGACATGGCAACAGAATAAGCCAGATGCAAAAATGTTTTATATCCGCAATAGTATAACAAGCGGTCGCATAGGAACTGTTGAACGTCAAACCGAATGGATTGGGCCGAGTGATGTCACATCGGTAGAGATATATCGCAATGTTTCTGGGTATGAACACGGAGTACTTGGAGATGGACGATCAGATCTATCTGAATTAGGACACATTCTTAACAGTAAATCTACTGATGTGTCTATTAAATCCAATGTTCTGCGAGAATATAATTTAAGACAAAACTATCCAAATCCATTTAATCCAAAAACCATAATTGACTATAGCATTGCAAAAGATGATCACACAAAGATCACCGTTCATAATATGCGTGGTCAAAAAATCACAACTTTAGTTGATGAACAAAAAAATGCTGGAAATTATTCTGTAAATTTTAATGCAGAAAATTTAGAATCCGGCATCTACTTCTATCGGTTAGAAACTAATAATTACATCAAATCTAAAAGAATGGTTTTGATGAAATGATTTTGTTTAATCGACAAAGCCCGGATAAAAAAATATTTATTCGGGCTTTTTTATTTTGTCTTTGTTTTATGCTATAATACTTGTGTATAAACAATAATATATGTATAAAAAAATATTTATTTTTAGCTTTTGTGTGTTATTAATCGCTGGTAGTTTTTTAATTGTGAATTTTGTTTTAGCTGAAGGTGATGATGATAATGTAAATAATTCTAGTTGTGCAGGAATCTGCGATAATAATTCTTCAACTTGTGAAAATTACAGTTTTGATTGGGATACAGACGGCTACCCAGGTAGTTTTGGTAATTCTGATTGTTGTGGGGATGACTCAAGCGAAAATTATATCACAACAGAAGATATTAATACCTGTCAAGATGTCACTTTCTGTTGCCCTGATGGTTATCCTTTAGTAAAAGATGGAGAGTGCAAATATTATACTGGTGTTCCCCCACAAAACCCTTTTATGTTTTTTACTACAAACCGTGAACCTGCTACCGCAATTTGTAATAATTTTATAGGTATAGAACTTGTATGGCAATATACAGATAGAGTGGTTAGGGGTTTTAATATTTACAGAAATACAGTTGATAGTAAACCATCAGAACCATATATTGTTTTAGATGAAGGGGATGACTTTGATTGTCAATTGGAGGGTACTACAGATATAACTTTACGTTGGACAGATATAAACACAGCAATGGATCAAAAATATTATTATTGGATTACTGCTTTTAATGAATTTGGAGAATCTATGATAAGAACTCATAGTGGTTTTGCAGAAATGACTTCACCAACAAATATACAGGGAGAAGGGTTAGGTGATGGAACAATTAGGTGGACTTGGGATGAAGCAGGACCAAATGGAAAACGATATTATATTTACTCTCCGTCAGATTGTGGTGGAACAAGAACACGAATAGCTAGTTCTGAAATCAAAGAATGGATAGGGCCAAGTAATGTAACAGAGATAAGAATAAGTAGAAGAGTTTCAGGATATGATAATGATGTAATATTAGATGGTTTGTCTGGTCTTTCTGAATTAGCAACTTACGTTCCCAACAACCCCCCAACAATCTCAAACCTAAGACAATATGCTAATACAGTAAATAAATCAGAAGGTTCTTGGATAAACGATAGCACTCCATATTTTAGATTTGATCTTGCTGATCCAGATTCGGGAGATCTAAATGGAAAAGTTGGTTATCAAATACAGGTAGATAATAGTTCAGGTTTTGGTTCCACTGTTATTGACTATACTTGGGAAGGTTCAACCACTAATCCAAATAGTGTTAAATACGATGTTCCGTCAGCTTTATCAAATAATACTTGTTATTATTGGCGAGTTAGAGCAAAAGATTCTCCTGGATTAACATCTGATTGGTCAGACAACGATGATGGATTTGATGAATCAGGTCAAGATTTTTGTGTAGATTTAGTTAGTCCAACAGTTTCTGTTTCTGGTG
>CAYSXS010000015.1:0-30217 GCA_964435065.1 uncultured Gammaproteobacteria bacterium | reverse complement strand
CATTTTAGAGGATATAAAGAGATTATTTCTTACTCTAATAAATATTTTTATCAAGACAGCTTACAAGTGATGAAAATTAGAGGGAAAGCTATTGATGATGTTATTAAGTTTTCCTTTGTTAAACACGACGGGAAAAAAGAATTAGCACAAAATACAAATACGATTGAAGTTGAATTTGTAATTTCCGAACTGAAAAAATTAAAAGAAATTGATAGTAATCAAAGTGTTGGAATTATTACCCCTCACACAAATCAGCAAAAATTGCTTGTTGAGTTAATAAGTAAAATGCCCGAAAAGGATTATTTTTACGACAAGTTAAAATTAAAAATTATGACTTTTGACACCTGCCAAGGTGAAGAAAGGGATATTATATTTTATTCAATGGTCGCGACAGAAGAAGATGATCATTTGTGGGGTGTTTTCATTAAAGATTTGAATTCTGTTGATATTGAAGAGGACGGAAAAATAAAAGCCCAGAGGTTAAACGTTGGTTTAAGTCGTGCCAAAGAAACAATGAATTTTGTTTTAAGCAAGTCGATTGATAAATACAACGGTTCAATCGGCGAGGCATTAAGACATTATTATTTTATTTTGAACGAAGCGAAAAAGGAACGAAATGTTAGTGAAGCTGATGAAAAATCAAAAATGGAACCAGAGGTTATGAACTGGTTTTATCAAACTGATTTTTGGAAGAAAAATAAAGACAATATAGAATTTATTCCACAATTTGAGCTTGGTAAATATTTGAAACAGCTTGATAAAACATATAACCACCCAAATTATAAAGTAGATTTTTTACTAGTCTACAAGGACGAAGCCCACCAAGAACACAAAATCATAATTGAATATGACGGATTTAGAGAACACTTCAAAGACGTTGATGAGATAAACGAATTTAATTATCAAGATTATTACACCGATGGAGATGTTTATAGACAAAAAGTATTGGAAAGCTATGGATATAAATTTTTGCGAATAAACAAATTCAACATTGGTAACGATCCGATTTCAATTCTTAATGAAAGAATTGGCAACTTGATTAAAAGTGGCGTTGTAAAAAATAATGTAATTAGCCACATTCACGAAACAATTGAGGGTTTGCAAAATGGCGAGATGAAAGAATGTCCAAAATGCAAAGAAATAAGAGAATATAAAGATTTTAGGGACCCAGATTTAATTACAGGATATGGACGATTTTGTCGTCATTGTAAGGGCTATACTTTGGTTGAAAAACCCGCAAGTGATTCTATTAAAGATAGTCCTATAATTTCGAGCGATAAAATTTGTCCTAAATGCGGATCAAAAATGATTTTGCGAAAAGGAAGATATGGAAAATTTTATGGATGTTCAAAATTCCCATATTGTCGAGGAACTAAGCCTTCTTAAGTTTATGCATATAACGGCTTCAAAATTATATGACTATATTCAGTGCCCACATCGTGTATGGCGAGATACTTATGGTCCACAGGAAGAAAAGATAAAAGAAGTAAATCCTTTTGTGCAACTTTTATGGGATAGGGGTGTATTATATGAAAAAGAAGTAATTTTTAAAATTGGAAATTATCTAGATTTGTCCAAGGGAAGTTTTGAAGAAAGATTTAATAAAACAATTGAGGCGATGAAGAATAAAACACCTTTAATTTATCATGGTGTTTTAATTAAAGATGAATTATTGGGAATACCTGACCTTATACAATTAATGCCTGATGGTAAATATGCACCAATAGACATAAAGTCAGGTATGGGCAGAGAAGGTGTTGATGAAAATTCTGATGAAAATGGAAAATTAAAAGAACATTATGCTGTTCAGATTGCTTTGTATACAGATGCTTTAATCAGGCTTGGTTTTGAAAATGATAAGAAAGGTATAATTCATGATATACATGGAAATCAAGTTGTTTATGATTTGAATTCTATTATTGGAAAAATAAAAAAGATTTCTTATTGGGATTTGTATAAAGATATTAAAAATAAAGTAGGTATTCTTGTTTCTGGACAAGCTAACAATAAACCAGCCATGGCAGGGGTATGTAAATTGTGTCCTTGGTATGATAGTTGCAAAAAATGGGTAGAAGAAAGCGATGATCCAACAGGATTATTTTATGTAGGTAGAAGTAAAAGAGATATTTTAAATGAAGATTTAAATGTATTTAAAATTGAAGATATTTTATCTTTAAATGTAGATGATTTAATGGAACAGAAAAAGAAAGATAAAACATACTTAAAAGGTTTAGGGCGACCAACTTTGGAAAAAATAATAATGAGAGCAAATATTTTTAGAAATACAAAACAGCCAGTTGTTTATAATGAAGTTAATTTTCCTAATATGTCTTATGAATTATTTTTTGATATTGAAGATGACCCAACTCAAGAATTTGTTTATCTACATGGTGTTTATGAAAGAGGCCCTAAAGGAGAAAGATTTTTAGATTTTACTGCCAAGAATTTAACACAGGAAGCTGAAAAAGAAGCATGGTCTAAGTTTTGGAAATATATCAAATCTTTGCCTCAAGATGATTTTTCTGTTTATTATTATGCATCACACGAAAAATCAACATATCGAAAACTTCAAAAAAAATACCCAGAAATAATTACTGAAAATGAATTAGAAAATTTTTTTGATAACCCACATGTAATTGATTTGTATACTAATATAATATTTAAAAATACTGATTGGCCAGTTGGTAGTTATTCGCTTAAAGCCCTGGCTCAATATTGTGGTTTTTTTTGGAGGGATGAAACTCCGTCAGGTGCTTTATCTATTCAATGGTTTAATGAATATATTGAGAAAAAAGATAACAAATTATTAGAAAGAATTCTTTTATACAATGAAGACGATTGTAAAGCGACGATGGTTTTGAAAGATAAAATAAAAGAAATAAACAATATTGTTTATTAATAATTTGTATACCAATATTATAAATCAACTCAACATCCAAATTGTAACTGTATTTTTAAATTAAAATGATGTCACTAAAATGTCTGAAGATTTACTTCAAAAACTAAAAGAATGGCGAAAAGACACGGCTCAAAAAGAAAAAGTTGAATTTTTTCGTGTTTTGCCAAATAATGTCATAGAAGATATTGCTAGATTAAAACCCCAAACAAAGGAAGAACTTTTGGGTATTAAAGGTATTAGAGAGAAAAAGTTTGCAAAGTATGGTCAAGATATTTTAGTATTGATTAATGATAAAGAAGATAGGATAGGTTTAAAAGCAGTTATTCAAGATGACAAGGAGCAGTCGGAAAGTAATACATATTCAGTAAGTAATTATTTAAATTTACTTAATGATCAGTTGCAGTTCCAAAAAGGGCGTGTGCAGGGAGAAATTAGCAGTTTAAAAATTCAAGAAACTTATCTTTTCTTTTCTCTTAAGGATAAAAAGGACGAAAGTGTTTTAAATTGTTTTATGTGGGTTCGTGACTATAGATCGTGTAGTATTGATTTAGAAACAGGAATGGAGGTTATAATTGAAGGTTTCCCTGAAATATATAAACCTGGTGGTCATTTAAATTTAAAAGTTTCAACAGTTGAATTGGTTGGGGAAGGTGTTCTTAAAAAAGCTTATGATAAATTAAAGAAAAAGTTTGAACTAGAAGGGCTGTTCGCAGAGGAACGAAAAAAGTCTTTACCAGACTTTCCACAAAAAATTGGACTTATTACTTCTAAAACCGGGGCTGTGATTCATGATTTTTCAACCAACCTTGGTCAATATGGTTATCAAGTAAAATTTGTTAATTCGCGAGTTGAGGGTCAAACTGCTGTGCATGATTTAATTTCGGCGATTAATTATTTTGAAAACAAAGATATTGATGTGTTGGTGATTATTAGAGGTGGTGGTAGTTTGGAAAGTTTACAAGCATTTAATAATGAAGTTTTAGTGCGTAAACTTATTTCTTTAAAAATGCCCGTTATTTGTGGTATTGGTCACGAAAAAGATGTGCCACTAGCTTCATTGGTTGCTGATTTGATGGTTTCTACTCCAACAGCTGTTACTGTGGTATTAAATAAATCCTGGGATAAAGCATTAAATAGAATTCAAATTTTTGAGAGGGATTTAATTTATAAATATCAAGAGACATTATCTGTTGAGAAACACCGACTTGATACTATAACTGGTGATTTAAAGGAAAAATCAACTTTTGTTTTTAAGAAATTTGAATTACTTAGGGTTGAGTTAAATAATAAATTAGTGAATTTGGGTCATATATTAAAAGATGCAAATGTTGCGTTAAATAATTTTGCAAAATTGCTTATAACTAATTTTAAGAGAAATTTTAACCAATTTGATGATTCTCTAAATAATACTGAAAAAAGATTGAAAACAGTAAATCCTTTACGTCAATTAAAATTAGGTTATAGTATTGCGCGTATTAAAGGCGTTGTGGTAAGGAGTACAAAACAAGTTAATCACGGTGAAAAACTTGATATTCAAGTTGCTGATGGTAAAATAGAATCACAAGTTAATAATATTATTAATAATAAATAACTTTTTAAATTTATGGATAAAAACGAACTTAAGAACTCATTAAAAAAACTTGAAGATATTGTTGAGTGGTTTGATAAACAAGAAGAGGTTGATGTTGAAGCAGGTTTGGAAAAAGTTAAAGAAGGTGTTGGTTTAATTAAAACTAGTCGTGAACGTTTAAAAAAACTCGAGAATGAATTTGAAGAAGTAAAAAAAGAGATTGAAGAAGAAGACGAATAATATTTTTTATTCTAGTCTTATTCTTTTATCCATTAATATTAATCTACTTTTCAAACATTCCAATAAATCCCTTTTCTCCTGTTTGGTTCCTTCAAGTAAAATGTATTTAGCATAGTTTTTAACATTTACATCAGGTAATGTTTTAGGCATTTCGTTGTTGTTATTTCCTGACATAATATAGTTAAACTTTTGAAATCTTTGGGTTTCTTTTTTTATTTTTTCAACCGTCTTTAATTTATCAATATCAATTTTGTCTATTAATATAACCATCTGCTTGATCAAGTCTTCCTCCCGTATAGCTGGCTGTTTGCACTCTCGGTTTTTACCGCAGGTGCAGTGGTAGTAAACATACCTATGAACATTACCATTTTGTTGGTGTTTAAATTTTTCTTCAGCAGTTATACCTGAACCACAAGCTCCGCAGAAGAGCAGTTTTGTAAAAGCAAAGTCAACTGTGCCCGGGTGTCTTTTTGGTGCTACAGACATTTTATTTCTGACTTTTAAGAATAACTCTTTTGATATAACCGGATCATGCTTTCCTTGATATATCTTATTTGATCCAACAGGGTATTCAAATTCACCACAATAATATCTTTCAGCTAACATCCTGTATATCATACTCAGGGTTATCTTTTTGTTATTTCTTGTTCTAAAATGTTTAGTGTCATTCATCCATTTATATAAATCTCGACCACTGTAATTTTCGTTTACTACCAGTTCAAAAGCTTCTTTAATAGTTGATGCTCTTTCAGTATCAATAAATACTTTCTTATCTCCCTTATCTGCATATTTATCATGTAAATATCCGAGTGGTGGTTTTCCTGGTCTCCATCCCTTGTCACATTTAGCCCTTAATCCTCGTTTAACATTTACTCCTTTATGATCATTTTCTAGCTTTGCTTGTGATCCTAAAATCATTAGTAAAAACTTTTCATTCGGATTATTAGTAAACCTTTGACCATGAGTTCTTATCTCGTGTAGCTTACCTTGATCCATAAGGTCTACCACGGCCCCTAGATCGCCCGCGTTACGGCTTAAACGGTCAGGAGCCCAGCAAAGTATCCCATTAAACGTTCCGTCTCTTATATCGCTTAATAGTTGATTATATACAGGTCTTTGTCCCGAGTCTTTAGCTGAATGAGATTCTTTTCTAACCTCTTTAATTTGTATGTTTTCTGCTTGAGCTAGCTCTAACATCTCTTTTATTTGAGAATCTATTGAAAGGGCTTGAAGTTCGTCTGATTCAGTCGATTTTCTAGCATAAAGGCAGTATTGAATGGGTGAGTCGCTTAGGGGTGTTAAATTGTCTTGATTTTGTTGTAGTTGCATGTAGTTGATAAATACTGCTTACAACTACATTAATGACACGACCCTTTCAGGTAGTCCAGTAGACAAGCTGTAGGTAACTTTTGCTTTACTTTTAGCTAGTTCTAAGTTATATTGTAAATTACAATTCAATTGACCTAACCCTTATGACTTCATAAGGTATGGCTAAAAAACCGTATAACCGCAAAGATGGCTTTCTGTCTGGTATTCGGTTATACGGTCAGTTCCCGAAAGGGGATTGGATGTCTTGCAAGAGATGTCGCCAGCGGGAGGCCTTTTTTGGTTTTTAGCTGGCATTAAAAAGTCAGTTTTTTATTTTTACTAATCAATAAAAAATTATGAAAAAATGTAAATTTTGCGCCGAAGAAGTACAAGACGATGCTATTAAATGCAAACATTGTGGAGAGGATTTGTCAAAACAAGATAAAAAAATGTCAAAAAGTGAGTGGATTACAAGTGGCATCTTAATTTTAGCTGGAATAATTGGTGTAATTGTGATGCTTAGTGTTTCTTCTATTGACGACAATAATTATAATAAAAATAAAGACGATAACGACAATGGTAGTGTCGCATCTGTTTGTGCACAAAACAAAATAAAGACTATGTTAAAAAGTCCAAGTTCAGCTAAATTTCCGTGGGGGTTAAAAAGTAGTCTTATTAGTGGTGATAAGTATAGAGTCGCAAATTATGTTGATTCTCAGAATAGCTTTGGTGCAATGATTAGAACAAATTATGTTTGTGAAGTTGTAGTTAATAATTATAAATCTTTTGATTGTGATGTGTCTTGCGTTGTTGAATAAAAATATATTTAATTTTATAAATTTATGTCAATCATAATTTCTTCAAATGGCAGTAATGCCAAAAAAATAGATAAGTCTAATTTTGATAAAGAGGATTATCTTCAAAACTATATTCACCAAAATCCTGAGTCAATTCCAGTTTATGAAATTAAAGAAGATAAACGTCTTTTGGTAGTTGCTAGGGAATTCCCAACAGAATCGGGACCAATTGATGCTTTGGCTGTAGATACGGATGGTGATATATATATTGTTGAAACCAAGCTTTACAAAAATCCTGACAAACGAACAGTTGTGGCTCAAGCTTTAGATTATGGGGCTTCAATGTGGAAACACTTAAATGATTTTAGTGAATTCTTACAGAGGATTGAAAAAGCTGTTCAAACTAATTTTAATGTTAGTTTTTTGGAAAAAGCAAAAAGCTTTTTTAATATTGATGATGAAGCTTTTGAAATTTTAAAAGAAGCCATGCGTCGCAATTTAGATGACGGTAATTTAAAATTTGTAATTTTGATGGATTCAATGGACGAACGATTAAAAGATTTGATTATTTATGTGAATCAAAATAGCCAATTTGATATTTACGCTGTGCAATTGGAATATTATAAGTTTGAGAAATATGAGATAATGATTCCTAAGATTTTTGGGGTTGAGGTTAAAAAGAATATTAATTCAGGATCAGCACAAAGTCGTAATTCAAGAGGGGAAACCGAAACCATAGAATACTTCAAACAAAATTTAAATCAAGATGAATTAAAAATATTTTTACGCATTCATGATTTTTGCAAATCAGATGGAGCTAAAATAAATTACGGAACAGGTAGATACGCTTCATTTAGCCCGATATTTAAGAATATTGATAATAACTCTTTGTTTACAGTCTCGGCAGATAAAGAAAGAAGATTGGCTATTAATTTTGAATGGGTTAATAATGATACTGCCCAAAAAATGTATAAAGAATTATTTAAAATTGGTTTTTCGTTTCCAGAGAATTATTTGGATATACGTCCAAGTATTTTATTTACTGATTGGAAAGATAAGATCGATGGGATAATCCAGGTAGTGAAAGAATTAAATAATGTTGTTTAATAATTCTTTGAATTTATAGAACCATTATTTTAGGCATGTTAGGGCGTTTTTTTTAAAAATTACTTAATCTGTTCAAACACCTTAATATCCTTGATTTTATTGGTTAAAACTGACATTTCGGTTTTATTTGACAGGATAGTTATAAGAAACGAACAGAACCGGAGAATTTCTTAAAATCTAGCTAATCTTAGCTGGATTTTTTGATACCCAGGTTACTGTTACCGAACTTTGTGTTGCGGTTTGAAATAGAATTTAGGTAATTAAAATTGACTTTTTATATTTTATCTGGTACTTTTATGTCAAAATAACATTCACAATGTAAATTAAGGAGGCCTGTCATGGACATGTCATTGATTTCCAGATTGTTTAGTTTTCATTGGGGATCTGTTTTTCGTAACCCTAATAAAATACAAGAAAAAGTTCTGCTTGACATTCTATTTAACAATACAACCAGTGCATACGGACAACGGTTCGGTTTCGGCGATATTAAATCTGTACAAGATTTTCAAGCTAGTTTGCCAATTGTAGATTACAGCCTCATCACTAGTTATATAGAAAGAATCAAGAATGGCGAACAAAATGTATTAACGACTGATTCTGTGATATATTTTGCAACTACAAGTGGTACGACCAATAAGCCTAAATTTATTCCTGTGACAGAAAGAAGAGTTAGTGATTTCATGTTTGAGAATATACTTTGGGTTTTATTAGCTTTGAAATACAACAAAAAATTTTTTGGCGGTAAAATGTTGTATTTTGCAGGAGCTAAATCAGAAGGTAAAACAACTGGGGGTGTTCCATTTGGATCAATTTCAGGATTTATTGCAAATAGACAAAAAGAAAGATTTGCCAAAAGAATCGCTGTCGGGGAAGAAGTATTTGATTGCAAGTCTTTTAATGAAAAAATGAAGACATACTATAAACAATCTTTGCCCCAAGATGTTCGTCAAATATCTTTTGCGTATCCAACAGAGCTTTTACTTTTTGTAAAATATATTGCTGAAAGAAAAAATTCTGAAATCAATCTATCTGAATTATGGCCTAACTTGTCACTCGTCGGATGCTTTAAAAAAGCACTTGATGATTACCCAATTCAACAGATAATTGGGCTAGATACTCTTGTAATTGACCACGGGATAAGAGCCAGTGAAGGAACAATTTCAATTGGTTGTAATCCAAGTGGGCGTAGTGGCATCCCTGCTATTCAGCAAACTTTTCTTGAGTTTAGAGAAGTTAATACAGAGAACACTCCAATTTTTGTCCATCAATTAAAAGAAGGTATTTTTTACGAAGTTATAATGACCACACCTTATGGGCTCTATAGGTATAGTATCGGCGACATTATCCAGGTTTCTGGTTGGGTGAAAAATTTACCATTAATTGAATTTGTTTCGCGCAACAAAACTCTTGATACTGTCGGGGAACATGTTCCTTATTCGCAAATTGAGTCAGCTGTTCGCGATGCGGAAAGTAAGTCAGGGATCGAGTTAATTGATTATACTCTTATTCCCAATAAAGAAAACGTGAAGCCCACATATGATTTGTTTGTTGAAATTAAAAAAGGTGACAACGAATCGTTGCAAAGATTTCTTAGTTTTTTTGAAAAATTTCTGCAAGAAAAGGTTCTTTCCTATGAACGAATGAGAAATTATTTCAATAGACTTGGAGAACCAAGATTGTTGACCGTTAAGAAGGGTGAGTACAACGAACTAAACAAAAGAAGAATAATGGGTGAAAGTCAGCCCAAATCTAAACATGTAGCTGAGGATTCAAAATTTCAACGGCAATTGTCGGTTGAGCAAATTATTACTTTGTAAAGACCATAGCCCAAAACATTTTAAGTGTTTTTGGGCTATTTTTTATTTTCTCTCTCCATTCTGCAATAAAAATACGACAAACAATTTTTACTATATTAACTAGTAAAACATATTGGTTTTTTTGTTCAAATTGTAAATTGGAATATAAAAATACTCACCCAAATGATAACTTTTGATTAAGAAAATGTAAATTTTTCAACCTCCCCATACTAACCTTAACTATCATATAAACACTCAATAGTTCGGTAAACATGTAATCTGCGGAGAATTTCTTAAAATCTAGCTAATCTTAGCTGGATTTTTTGATACCCAGGTTACTGTTACCGAACTTTTTAATTGATTTTTAGTCTCTAAAATGGTAAATTGTAAGTATAAATTTTAAAACATGTTTAGCCAAAAATTTAAAAAAGATTATTACAAAAAAATTCAAAATCTTCTTAAAAAAGGGATAACTCCAACAAAAGAACAGGTAGTTAATATTTTAAAGAAGAATCTTTTTGAATTGGAAGATATATATACTCTTCTTCAAGCTAGTGGTAATTTTGAGCTTGAAAAACTTATTAATAAAGAATCTGTTTCTCGGAGAAAGCAAAGATGGGAAAATAAACTTTTTTTAGTCCCTCCTTTGTATGTTACAGATAGGTGTATAAATGATTGTTTATACTGTCCATGGAGAAGAAGTAATCCAATCCAAAGAAGATCATTAAATACCGAAGAACTTAAACAAGAATTAAATTTCTTAATAAAACAAGGATACAGAACAATTGAGCTTGTCGGAGCATCTGATCCAAAGTTTGTACCTAAAAAAATTGCTGAATTTATCTCAACTACAAAGCATCAACTTGATAATGTTGGGGGTGGAGAAATTGGACTAAATTTTGAATCTGCAAGTGAAGAGGCTTATAAGATGTTTGTAAAATCTGGTTTGGATTTTATGGTTTTATGGCAGGAAACTTATCATCCTGGAACATATAAAAAAATTCATCCACATAATACAAGAAAGTCAGACATGGATTATCGTTTGGATTCTTTTGATAGAGCAATTAATGCTGGCTTAAAAAAAGTTAGTTTGGCGTTTTTAGGTGGGTTATATAATTGGAAATTTGAGGTGTTAGCATTATTTTCCCACGCAAAATACATAAAAGAGACATACAACATAGATCCATTTATTGTTGGCACTCCAAGATGGAAAGAAGCTGATGGACAAATCTTTACTGAAAAAAATAGGATGACAGATGATAATTGGAAATTTGTTGCTTCAATATATAAATTGGTTCTTCCTAATACATTACCTTGGTTTTCTACAAGGGAAAATTTTGAATTAAGCAAAAAGGTTATACAAGGAGGCGGGGCACTTTTTACCCTAGATTGTAGTACGGCGGTTGGTGGATACACGCTTAGTGATAAATTTTCGCAATTTCCAGTATATTCAAAAGGCTTATCTAAAGGGATTAAATGGTTAAAATCTTTAGGGTATAACCCCGAAATACATTTGCCAGAGACACAACAAAAGTATGTTTTTGATGACAAAAAAGATATGGAAATATTTTTATCTGTTGAGAAAGTGCTCAATGAAAATCAATTTCCAATTATGAGTCAAATAGAAAAAGAAGAAATTAGATTTTTAAAAAACAATTTAATTAAAGGCTCGAATTTTATTGAGATTGGGTGTGGAGGAGGAAGAATTTTGAAAAAATTAAATAAAAACAAATTCCGTATTTATGGAACTGAAATAAATAAACTCTTTATTAAGTATTGTAAAAATAACAAATTGAATGTTTTTTATTTAGATGCGTTTAAAAACGTACCCAAAAAATACAAAGAAACATTTGATGTTGTATTTCTTGCATATAATACGTTTTATAATTTTTCAAAAGAAAAAAGACTAAAAGTTATTAATCATTGTAAAAATCTTTTAAAAAATGGTGGAAAAATAATTTTGACAGTCTTTGCAAAAACAAGAATACTCAAACAAGACAAAGCTCAAATGATGGATTATTATAAGACAGTGATTGACGCCCCTAGTGAGTTTGAGGTCAGATTTATAAAGACAAACAACGAAAAGGGATTTGAAATGGTACATGAGAATAAAACGCTATGGTTCTCAAAATGGAAAACACAAGAAGAAATTAAAAAAGAATTCATCCAATATAAAGGATTAAAAATAAAAAAGATTGAACTATCGAAAAATAAAAGAGCTTATTTTATAATCCTTGAAAAGAAATGATACATGATTAGTGTGGATTAAATTGTTAGTTTTTGATTTAGAAAAGGTAAATTTTTCAACCTCCCCATACTAACCTTAACCATCATATAAACATTCAATAGTTCGGTAAATATGTAGCCTGCGGAGAATTTTTTAAAATCTAGCTAACCTTAGCTGGATTTTTTGATACCCAGGTTATTATTACCGAACTTTATTGAAGGCTTTTTTATTGTGTTCTGGTTTGGGACAAAGTATAAGTTGTCTGGTTTTATAACATATGGATTTTTATCATAAAACATGTTAAGTTTAGATTAGATAGGAGAACCTAGCGTAGACAAAAATTAACTATAAAATTATGACAGAACAACAACCTCAAATAGAAAAAGAAGAATCAAGAGAAAAGACTGGTAAGAATATTGAAATATCCATTCATTTTGTTAGACATTGTAAGAAAGATGAAAAAGGTAAGCCAACCAAGGAAGGGTTATTAGAAACAGAAGAGTTTGGTAAGACTTTTACTAATAAAGACGCAATAAAGGGCTATGTCAGTCCAATAGAAAGAGTAAAAAGAACAGCCGCTGCTATTATTAGGGAATCGTCTATCCCAGAAAAAAAGAAAAAATTAAAAGCTAAATTTGGTTTGTCGGTCATATCCTTTTCGTCCGATTTTAAAAAGTCTACATATTTTGCAACAGTAAAGCAAAGATTAAATGATGCATTTTCTAAGCCGGAAAACGAGAGAGCAGAAGCCATTGAAAAAGCAGAAGAAGAAAATATGGAAGAGTGGTTAAACTATGGTGATCAAAGACCTGATAAATATACAGCATCTCCTTTAGAAATAGCTCAAAATGTGGCTGTTCTTATAGATCATTATACTAGGATGTCGGAAAAGTTATATGACAGCTCAAAGGTTGACTTACTTAATGCTACGCATGAATTTGTATTAGCCGCCATGATTAAGTATCTATTGAAGAAGAAAGTAGATAATAAGGTTTTATCTGGGGACGAGATTTTGAAAGATATGGGTAGAATGGACTATCTCGAAAATGTAGAAATAAAAGTCACAACAGGAGATGACAAAAAAGACAAGGAAATAAAAGTTGTCCTGAGAGGTGAGGAGTACGAACTTGATATGGATAAGATGGAGGAATTTAGGCAGACAAAATTACAGAAGATAAATGAATAATCAGCCTAAAATTGAACAAGGTAAATGGATAAAAGCGGTTACTCGCGAAATTTCGCTTTGCATGAATTCTTTGATTGTGGAAAGTTATAAAAAAAGTTTCTCTAAGCTAGGTTTGAGTGGTTTTAATAAATATTTCGTTAATGGTACTTATTTGTGTTCTACAGGAATAATTATTAGCCCTTTTCGATATAAGCCATATTATAAATTGCTTGATAAGTTTTTACAGGAGAAGTTAAAACAAAAACCAAAATTATTAAACGAATTTTATAAAACTGTAACTATCAAAAAAATCGAAATAGACAAAGATTTGAAGAAGGTAGACTCTCTTTTAAGACAAGGCAAGCTCACGAAGGATGACTGGGAGCAAGTTTATTTTGATTTGAGAGATGTATTTATTAATTTTTTTACCTTTCAAGTTCTGCCTTTTGCTATTGAACAAATTTTAAATAACGCTGAAAACCAAAAAGCTATTTTGAAGCACAAAGATGTACTCGTTAAATGGAGAGGGAAAACTCACAAAACACAGATATTGTTAGAGGATTTATTTGAAGTATTCTTTGGAAAGACAAAAAAAGTTTTTAAAACAGATTTTCGTTTTTGGACAGATTTTGAGATTTTAAACTATTTTCAAAAGAATAAGAAAATAAAAGTAGACGAAGTAAAGAAACGTAGTATAAAATATTTAATGACTTGGGAAGTTGGATTAACACCGCCTTATAAAGTATTTTCAGATCAAACTTCTTTGAAAAAATGTGGGTTGCTTTCCAAAATTACTGATAAAACGATAACCGGAAATGAATTCAAGGGCGTAGCGGTTTATAAAGGGAATGTTGAAGGTAAGGCTTATATAGTTAAACAAAAAAAATATTTTAAAAAGCTACCTACAAATAGTATAGTTGTTTGTAAGGTGGTGGAAATGGATGATTTTAGAATTATTAAAAATAAAAAAGTGAAGGCTGTTATTACAGAAGAAGGTGGTATAACGACCCACATCGCTATTAAGGGTAGAGAGTTGAAAGTCCCTGTTATTGTTGGAGTAAAAGGTATTGTGATGGCTTTGAAACAAGGCACCTTAATAAAGGTAGATGCCAATAATGGCGTTATTAAAATAATAAAACAATGAAGAATCAAACACAAAAATTATCTTTAGACAATAAGGGTTTGTTGGCTTACAAATTTCTTAAAGAGGTGGCTGGTCAAGAACTTTTTCCTCCAATACATAATGTAACACCATTAGTTGAGGTTAGTGGTTGGAACCAAAAACAGTATTTTACTAAATATTATAAGACTAACAAGGTTTTTCCTTTATTTTTGACCAGTAAAGAGGGTGAAGGAATAATGTATATACCTGCTGGAAATATAAAACATTTAGCAGAAGAGGTCTTTAAAGAATATTGGCGGAATCCAAAGAAACTAGATGCTAGAAAAAAAGATTTTGAAAAACAGGCACAAATTATTAATAAAATATATAATCAATGTTCTTGTGCTTATACGAACAAGGCAAGTCTTAAATTACTACTCAAGCACATAGAAGAGGTAAAAGAAGCTACGTGGAGCTTAAATACTATTTTATTCTTTTCAATATATTTTGATAAGGAAATGTGTAACCAGTTACTAGCTGACTTGGGAACAAAATTTAATTCACAAGAATTAGAACGTATTTGGGAGAGGGCCAGTATTCCAGTCCAAGAATCGTTTGTTACTAGAAGATTACTATATATACTTAACTTAATCATTAATAAAACGCCCTGGTCCGAAATTATTGAAAAATGCCAGTTTTTTGCGGCAACTTACCAAAACATAGCCAATACAAAGGAAACTGAAAAGTCTGTTGAAAAAAATTATGGGAAATATAGGAAAATAAATATTGCTAGAAAAGAATTAGAAAACCAAGCATCTATAAAAAATAAAACAATTATTGAATATAATAATTGGTTATCAACCTTAAAAAATAATGAAGAAAAGAAGTTAGCTAATTATCTTCAAGAAATAATTAATCTGAGAGATATTCGAAAAGATTATATCTCAAAAATGTTGGTTGTGGTCTATCGAGTAGCTCAAAGATTTTTTAAAGATGCAAAAATTCCTGAAAAATATATTCATTATTGTACTCTTGGTGAATTAAAAAACGGCGCAAGATATTTAATGAAATACAATGATGTTTTTGAACAAAGAGTTAAAGGTTTTTCGGTTTTTGTGCCATATGATGGTGAAATGGAATTTGAATACAATATGGCCGATGAGAATAGAGAAATAATAGAACAATTTTTTACTAAACAAACTCGACACAAAGACGACGGGCAGGATGAGACAATAAAAGGGCAGGCAGGTTCATTAGGTAAAATAAAAGGTATAGCAAAAATTATCAAGAATCTTAAAGTTGAAGGTAAAAAATTAAAAAAAGGAGATATTTTGGTTACAGGCATGACTCGTCCAGAATTTGTGCCTTTAATGAAAATAGCCTCAGCTATTATAACAGACGAAGGGGGGATCACATGTCACGCCGCGATTATATCTCGCGAACTTAACAAACCATGTGTAATTGGCACAAAAGTAGCCACTCAGATCTTAAAAGATGGAGATTTAGTAGAGGTAGATGCCAATAAAGGAATAGTAAAAATAATCAAAAAAGTTAAATAAAGATATGAGTAAAAAGATATTTGTAAAGGAACATAGTAGAGAGTATTCTTTATTTAGAATAAGTAGTTGGTTTGATTGTTTAAGTATTGAGCTAAAGAAAGTTATTGGGACTGGAGTCAAAGAAGCGTGCGCGGTTTATGAAGGTGGCGATTTGGTAAGTGTATATTATGAACCAAATAATTTGAAAGCGTTATTTAGTGCAGTTGCTCAAAAAAGTATACAAGAACCTGAATACATGAAAAAGGAAATAGATAATTTTTTAAAAGTTTTTGCAAAATTAAAGCCATACTATATTGGTGAAAAGAAAGTACAAGACATAAAAGAGCTTAAGGTTGTTTATCAACTTTACTCTAAAATATGGATGTATACAGCGATAGTTTTCTTGATCCCAACCCTACCAGTTGATAATAGTTTGAAAAAGCTTGCTTATAAGGCAAGGAAAGACACTCAAGAATATAATGAAACAATTGAAAAAATTTTTAAAGAATTTATAGAAAATAAATATCCAATTCTTAAAGGAAAATCACGTTTTATTCTTTCAGAAGAAATTTGGTCAAATAAGATTGAAAGTGCTAAAGTTCAACAAGCAATTAAACAGAGATCAAAAGGATTTATTTCCTACAAAAATAAATTATATATAGGAAGTAAAGAAATAATTTTAAATAAATTAGGTATTATTCTAAACTCTGGTAAGGAAGCTGAAGACAAAAAAGAGTTAAAAGGACAGGTTGCTCAAAAGGGGAAAGTTACAGGAGCAGTAAAAGTAGTTTCAAACGAGAAAGATATTGAAAAAGTTAAAAAAGGCGATGTTTTAGTAGCTTCAATGACAATGCCAAAATATTTACCAGCCATGAAAAGAGCGTCTGCTTTTATAACAGATGAAGGTGGAATCACATGTCATGCCGCGATCATATCTCGTGAAATGAAAAAACCTTGCATCATTGGTACTAAAATAGCCACTCAGATATTGATAGATGGTGTTTTAGTAGAGGTAGATGCAGATAAGGGAATTGTTAGAATTATTAAATAATAAATAAAATGAAGAAAGCAAAAATACAATATCAAGAAATATTCCATCATGATTTTCCTTTAATTATTGCTGAGCTTACAGATTATGGTGAATCATTAAAAAATTTCCCTTGGAGTAAGGAAGAATTTAAGTTTGATCCATATTGTGTTTATGAAAGAAAAGATAACCAGTTATATTATTTTTATGATTCGAAAGGAATTGCATGGAAAACAGAACAAGGTGGTAAATTTGATAAAGAAATAATGAAAAAGAAATCCTTAGATGGGTATAATGAAATTAAAGACATTTTACTTAATGAAAAAGCTTTGGATAAAAAAGAATTTGAAATATTTCTTAATAAAGTAAAAAAACTTTGGACATGGTGGGAATGTATGTGGTTTATTATTGAATATTATGATCAGCACAAACTTCCTTTGGATGATTTAATGGCAGTTAGAAAAGAAACAGAATATATGGCGCCAGGCATACAAGGCACTATCAGACACTCTATTGAAAGAATATTGCCAGACAAAAAAGAATATAAAGACGTTTTATTAATTAATGAAGTTTTAAACAATAAAGTGCCATCAGAAAATATTTTAAAGGAAAGATTAAAAGGTTGTGCGTATACTAATAGCAAACTGTATAATTCAATACAAGAAGTTGAAAAAGAATATAATATTGAAATAGAAAAAGAAAAAATAAATAAAGATATTAAAGAATTAAAGGGGCAAATAGCATATAAAGGAAAAGTTAGTGGAACAGTAAATATAATAAAACAGAAATCAGATATGAAAAAATTTAAACAAGGACAAGTTTTAGTAGCTTCAACCACTACCCCAGATTTTTTACCAGCCATGAAAAAAGCATCAGCTTTTATTTCAGAACATGGCGGTATGATTTGTCATGCTTCGATAACTTCAAGAGAACTAAAAACCCCATGTATAGTAGGGGTTAAAAATGCTACTAAGATTTTAAAGAACGGAGACAAGGTTGAAGTGGATGCAAATAAAGGTATTATAAGAATATCAAATAAAGTATAAAAGTATGATAAAAAAGATACCACCAAAATATAAAAAGATATGGTTTCTTTGTCAGCCTTATTTTAAACAAGGTCGACCAGGGGATAAAGAGCATGCAGAAGAAGTAATCAATTTTATATTGAGTTATAAAGGAAAAATACAATTTGACAAAGATATTTTGATCCCATTAGCAATGATGCACGATATTGGGCATGCAGCAATTTTGCCTGAACATTTTATTCACATAACGGGACCTAAAAAGATAATTAATGGAAAAATGGTGCACATGTTGGCCGGAGCCAAGATAGCTCAAGAAGTTTTAAAAAAAGCCAAGTATGACAAAAATAAATCTAAAGAAATAGTCGAAAGTGTTAGTATACATGATATGGACCAAATAAAGGGTGTGGACATTCAAAAAATATATAATACTAAACACAAAAAGTTATTTCATGATTTTGATTCTTTAGATAGATATAATGAAAAAAGAATGAAAAGTTTTTTAAAAATGTTTGAAAGTGGAGATAAAAATAAATGGGCTAAAATTTTCAAAGCTTTGGAGGATTTTTTGGAATTGTATTTTTATAATGATATAAAACAAATAGCGGAAGATCGATTAACAGAATTAAAAAATAAATATTCAAAATAAATATATGAAAAAAGAGGATTTTTTAAAAGATTTTAAGAGGTATTATAAAGATAAACAAATTACAAAACACGAGGGTTCTTTTTCTTCTCTACTTTGGGGTACCGCAGCTTCGTCTCTAGAATCCCCACTTTATAGAAAATATTACCCAAATATGGATTTTGGGCCAATACTTTGTTTAATGAGAGAAAGAGAAGGTATTGGTTTTTTTAATTTTCAATCATACTTAGATGTATCTGAAAATAGATTAAAAAAATATTTAAAAAAGAAAGAAAGTGTATTAGAGTTTAAGGACTGGGAGGATCGTTGTATAAAAATTGAAAAAAAATATTTAAAGAATAACTCCCAGGTAATTTCTGGAATGAGTGACGAGTATTTGGTAGATTTTATTAGACAGACTTTTGTTGCTTTGCAAGACGCACAAATTATAACACTTTTTTGCGAGGCATTAGATGAAAATATTGTAAAGAGATATTTTGAAAAAAACAAAAGGAACAGCAAGATTGAATTAAAAGAATTTTTTGAAGTAGCTTCTCTTGTATATTTTGATTCATTTTTAAATCAACTTGATTCGGTTTTGATTAATTTTGATAAAAACAATTTACATTTAGCCCAGTGGGCACTATCTAGTTATTTGGAAACACCAAGTATTAAAAATACTAGTAAATTGATTAGACAAACCATTAAAGAAAAAGGCGGGGTAAAAAAAATAAAAGAGGAACAACAAAAACTAAAATTAAAAATTAAGGAAAATGTTAAAATAATAAATAATTTTAAAAATCAATTATCGGGTAAACTAAAAGATCTTTTTGAATTCACACAAGAAACAATAAAGATGAGAGATTTAAGAAAAAAACAGTTTTTTTATGAAATAACACTGCTTTCTAATGGTGTTAGAGAATTTTTTAGAAGAAAAGATATTCCAGAAGAGTATATCCTATCTGTTTTGCATATAGATTTTATGGGTGACGGACACCAAAAAGAGGACTATTTTGATGAGTTGAAAAAAAGAAAAAACGGAACACTCATTTATTATAATGAAAAAACCCAATGGACCTTGGTTGATTATTTTAAAACCAAAAAAGAAGTTTTTAAAATTATGGATAAAAATACAAGCGCTGAGATAAAGGGAAATATTGCACAAAAAGGACATGCGGTTGGTCGTGCTAAGGTTATATTAAGTCAGAAAGATTTTAATAAATTTAAAGAAGGGGAGATTCTTGTGACTTCCATGACTCGTCCAGAGTTTGTTCCTTTAATGAAAAGAGCAATTGCCATAGTGACAGATGAAGGTGGTTTAACTTGCCATGCATCTATAGTTTCACGTGAATTAGGAAAACCTTGTGTTATAGGTACACAGAGCGCCAGTCGAAAAATAAGAGATGGTGATTTAATTGAAGTTGACGCCAATAATGGAGTAGTTAAAATTTTAAAAAACGATTAAATGAAAAACCCTCACGTATTTACGGGAGGGTATCATTTGTTAATTTATTGTTTGTTAATTTGTTGTTCGGTTTATTTTTTTTCCATCAAAGATAAATTTTTGGGGGAGAAGCTGCGTGGCGGACTGAATGGAATTTCCTTGAACCGTAGATTCAACCCAAATTGAGTACATATACTGGGTGAATCCTCCAATTTTGTCTAAATATTCTTTTTTTTGGCTTACGGAGTGGCAAAGCCATTGGGCCGCAACAACATCTTGTCGTGAAAGAATAATCAGGACATTGTCTCCATCCCTGCATTTTTTGTAAATTGTTTTCAAGGCTACTTTAAAGCGGTTTACTGTCCCAGCTTCATCGTTTATCATCTCTTCATCAGAGCTAATAGTAATTAATTCTATTGCATCTTGAAGACCAATTACACTAGCTGTTCCAGTTGTACGGAATTTCCTGGTGCAAAAAATTTTGTCAAATTCGGGGAGTACTAGCTTTTTAGCGGTTTTTATACCTTCTTCGGAGGGATGTCCATCGTATCCTGAGGGGGTATTCTTATCCCCAATTGAATTATGGGGACAATGTGCCAAAAGAGTCAGTTTAATATTTTTCAATGTGTTCTCCTTCTTTTATTGTTTTTTGAAATAATGTTATTTTTGTAGTATAAACGTAGTATAACATAGATATAGATATATGTCAATATTAACAATAAATGATATAATGAAATTGTCCACTAAAAAATTAATAATTATATTAAAGAAATATGTTTACTAAATCATTCAAACAACTCACAAAAAACAATGTTGACCAAGCTGGAGGCAAAGGAGCCTCTCTAGGTGAAATGACTAATGCTAAGATACCAATTCCACCTGGTTTTGTTGTATTAGCTAATGCTTTTGATAGATTTCTTGAAGAAACGGATTTAACAATGGAAATAGACTCGATTATTAGTAAAGTTAACCATGAAGACATAAACTCAGTTGAAAAAGCATCGATTAAGATTAGAGACTTAATTTGGGATTCAGAATTTCCTAAAGATATAGCCAAAGAAATTAAAGCAGAGTATAAAAAATTAGATACTAAATATGTAGCAGTGAGAAGTTCTGCTACAGCTGAAGACTCAAGTATAGCTTCTTGGGCAGGAGAATTAGAAACATTTTTAAATGTAACTAATAAAGAATTATTAGAATCAGTTAAAAAATGTTGGTCATCATTATTCACTCCTAGAGCCATCTTTTATAGATTTGAAAAGAAGCTTCATACTACTAAAGTATCTGTAGCTGTAGTTATTCAAAAAATGATTCAATCTGAAGTGTCTGGTGTTTGTTTCACAGTACATCCAGTAACAGAAGATAAGGACCAAATGGTAATAGAAGCAGGTTATGGCCTAGGGGAGGCTATTGTGGGTGGTTTAATTACTCCTGATACATGTATAGTAGACAAAAGAGACTATTCAATAATGGATATTAACATATCGGAACAAAAAATGATGATTACCAAAACATCTAAAGGTAATGCAGTGGAAACAAGTGTGCCAGAATCAAGACAAGATAAACAAAAACTGAATAACGTTAATATTATTAAACTTGCTAAGTTGTGTCACGAGATTGAGAAACATTATAAGTACCCACAAGACATTGAATGGGCATTTGAAAAGAATAAATTATATATTACTCAGAGTAGACCGATTACGACTTTGTAAGTTATATAAATATTTTAAAGGTTATAATAAGTTTAGGGATTTAATCTGTTATGTTGTGGATTGATTTAATTTTTCCATACTAATTTTAACCATCATATAAATCCCCACAAGTTCGGTAAATATGTAGCCTGCGGAGCCACAAAAAATCCAGCGAACTTTAGCTGGATTTTTTGATATAGAGTTGAATATCTACTTTGACTTTGGTATAATAAAACATATGAAATTATATCCAAAAATGAATAAAGATAACACGGCACTTCTTATAATTGATGTGGTTAATGGTTGTGCCCACGAAGAATGTGAAGACCCTGAAACTAACATTTATTTTTCTAAGATAAGAAAGATGATTCCAAAGTTGGGTGACTTCATAGAGGATTATAGAAAAATAGTTGGTGATTCTATTATTTTTGTAAACATTACACCCTGGACTAAAGGGTATCTGCCTGAAAATGTCCAAGAACTGTACACTGACCCAAATGTTGTGTATTATTCTGATGATGAGAGTGGTTTTCCAGAAAAGTTTTATCAAATAAAACCAGAAAAAGATGATTTAATAATTACGAAAAATACTTATGATGCTTTTGCCAATGGCAATCTAGAAAAGATATTAAAAGATAAAGGAGTTCAATATCTTGTGTCTACGGGAATTTTTACTGAAGGTTGTGTTTTATCAACTATTTGTAATGGTTTTTCTGCTGGTTTTAACTTTGTTATTTTAAAAGATTTAATTGAGACTGCCGATAGTAAAGACAGACAAAAAACATCAAGATTATTAAAAGAAAGAGTGTTCCCGTTCCTTTATGGGAAGACGATAACATCTGAAGAATTTTTAAGCAGTTGGAATAAGAGCGAGTAGTTGATTTATTTGTTTCAAATACTCATCTCCGCCATCCAAGTATTTCACTGATCATTTGTTATAATTTAGTTCTAACGGCAGTGCTTTCCCGGAGCCACAAAAAATCCAGTGAACCTTAACTGGATTTTTTGATACCCAGATTACCATTACCGAACTGGAAAATGTATAAAATAAGTGGTAATATAAAAATATGGAAGAACAAAAAATTATAAATCAAATAATTAAAAAAGAGCTTAAAGAAACCGTAGTCAATATAGAAAGAATGACTACGGGGATTTGTAATGATGTATTTTCAGTATCGCTGCCTTCGAGACAGGTTATTATTAGGTTAAATACTGACGAGTCAGAAATGATGGGGTCGGAAAAGCATATACCTCTTTTCAAATCAAAAGGCATACATGTTCCAGATATTATCGCTTCTGATTATACTAAAAAAATTATACCGCTTGCGTATCAGATACACTCTAAGATAGAGGGGAAAGATTTGGGGCAAATTATTATGAATCTTTCAGATGAACAGTTAGAAGGTATAGCAAAAGAAATATCAATTATTATTAGAAAGTTAGAAACCATTCCTACTAATGGAAAATTTGGATGGATTGGGAGTGATCAACAGCCACTTTATGATACTTGGATGGAGGTATTGCAACCGACTAAGATTATAGAGCGAGACAAGAAGACCGGAGTTGTTGGTAGTGATTACATTGAGATTATTCACAAAATTTTTGAAAGATATAAGGATTATTTTGAAAATGTGAAATCAACATTTTACTATGATGATATGTGTTCTAAAAATGTCATCATCCATCAAGGAAAATTTTCTGGCATTGTTGACTTAGACACCATGGCATATGGAGACCCCCTTGAAGCAATAGGAAGAATAGAGGCCAGTTGGTATGGCACAAAGTATGGAAAAATTTATACTGAAGCAGTTGAAGAAAATTTAGACCTTAATGATAAACAAAAAGAAATGGTAACTGTTTACGCATTACTAAATAGAATTCATTGGCTTTCAGAAATAGGCATTCAATTCAATAAAAATACATCAACTGCAATAGATCAAGATGCTGTAAAAGAAAATAAGAAAGTTATTGATGCGCTCGCTTCTGTATTAAAGCTTTGAAAATAAGTTATAATCTCGAAGAAATTTATCCTAAACGGGCGGGAGCTTGATTAACTTGTTTAATCCACGTTAAGTTTTTCAACCTCTCCATACTGATTTTAACTACTTCATAGATATTTATTAGTTCGGTAAATATGTAGCCTGCGGAGAATTTCTTAAAATCTAGCTAATCTTAGCTGGATTTTTTGATACCCAGGTTACTGTTACCGAACTTTTTAATTGATTTTTATATCTTAAAGTGGTAAAGTATAGATATATAATAAATAAAATATAAATATATGAATGAACAAAATAGTCAACAAATTAATGGGCCTATCCAAAATTTAAAGAGCAAGAATGGTTGGATAATCATTATCTCTGTAGTTATTACTGCCTTAATTGTTGGTGGTGGAGTTTTTGTTTGGCAGAGAAATGTGGAGAAAGGGGGAGTTAAGAATTTGGAAAGTGAAATTCAGGAATTAAGGAGCCAATTAAGCCAATTACAAAGTCAAAAAACAGAAGAAGAGATTAATAAAAAGAATGATAAAAAAGAAGAGGGTGGGCTTGTCTATAAAGATGGAATTAAGTATTTTTATTTAAAAGATGGTATAAAGTTATTTTATGAAGAGGACGGAAAAAAGAATTGGGTTTTATATTATACTGAAGGCAGTAATGGTAAAGTCAAACTACTAGAAGATATTTCAATGTGCAGGAGCGGTATAGCCCCTCCAGAATTTTATGTAACCTCTAATCCATCTATTGTTCTATTGAAGACTGTTTGTGGAGATATGGGTAGTAGTGATGTTGGTTATTATTTAATTAATATTGAGAACCTAAAAATTACGGCGATATATGTTGGTCATAATCCCAGTGAATCAAGTTTTAGAGTTATGAATGATGATATAGAATATAAGTTTCGTTATATTGTATTAAACGATGAAGATAATATACTTACCAGTAATTGT
This sequence comes from uncultured Gammaproteobacteria bacterium, assembly GCA_964435065.1. Classification (GTDB taxonomy): domain Bacteria; phylum Patescibacteriota; class Patescibacteriia; order UBA2196; family UBA2196; genus CAYSXS01. The sequence continues at coordinate 5,715 of CAYSXS010000015.1, read as the reverse complement.
GAAGAGGGTAAAAAATATTATATAGCAGACTTAACTTTAAACGATAAACCATTGAATTTAATTGAGACTCAAAAAGAATCAGAGTGTGTAATGGGTAATTTTGGTACTCTTTTAAAACCAGAGCCATCTTTTAATTTTGAAGTATCAAAAATAGCTTATGATTTGTTTTTATTGGAATTTAATTTTAGTGGCACTTGGAATGAGGATGTTCAGGGCAAGTGGGACACAAATTATATTTTGGATTTTCGAACAGAAGAAGTTAGAGAATACAACGCTAATTCAGATAATACGATTAAAAGAATTAAGTTAATTGATTAAGCTATCAGTTTTTGATTTAGAAATAGTAAATTTTCTATCCTCCTCGTACTAACCTTAATTATAATATAAATATTCAAAAGTTCGGTAAATATGTAATCTGCGGAGAATTTCTTAAAATCTAGCTAACCTTAGCTGGATTTTTTGATACCCAGGTTACCATTATCGAACTCGATTTGACATTCTATCTAAAATATGATAGTATTATTTAATAAACAAACAACAGTTAAAAATATATATAAACATAAATAGGAGAAATTTTATAATGAAAAAAGTAATCATTACGGATGGCTACGGAACTTATGAGGGTTTTGCGGATCAGATTACGTTACCAAATGGTAAGTATTTTTACACCGGGAGTGGCTCAATAAATTCGCAGATCGCGAAAGAAAAAGGTCTGGAAATTAAAACGGTTAGATATTTTGGAGCTTCTATTTCTTCCAACATCAATTACTTTGCCCACCGTAATTTTCCTATCCAAATTGACGAGGTGAGTGTAGCTGACTTCATTGACAAGATAGCTACTGAGGAAGAATGCTCTCATTTTTCTGAATAAAAATTCTACATAGTAGATAATTATAAAGCCGTGTGGTTTATCCGACGGCTTTTTTGTATGTTCGGGCTATAAAAATACTCACCCAAATGATAACTTTTGATTAAGAAAATATAAGTTTTTCAATCTCCCCATACTAACCCTAACTCTCATATAAATACTCAATAGTTCGGTAAATATGTAGCCTGCGGAGAATTTCTTAAAATCTAGCTAATCTTAGCTGGATTTTTTGATTAATTTGACAAAAATAATTCATTTCTTATAATATAATCAGAACATAACATATAAATTTAGCAAACCGTTGAAGAAGAAGATTAAGAAACTATATTCTTGAAAGCGAGCCAGGGATGGTGTAAGCCTGGTGAAGAATAGTTTCCCAAAAGAGCTTCTGAGGTTTTGGGCCGAAGAAAGTTCCAAGAATTTGGGACAAGTAGGATCCAGCTGGATGGCTTCCAGGCAAACCAATAGCCCAATGAGAGCTCTGACATTACGTTGGGGAATCAGGGTGGTACCGCGAGTAATTAAACCTCGTCCCTGAATGGCATTTTGCTGTTTAGAGACGAGGTTTTTTTAATTTTATAATATGCAAGTCATACAAATAACCACAAATTTAAGAAGTCGTAGAAACTCAAGGAAATATTTGAGGTTGTTTGATGGTGTTCAAAAAATAAAATTATAATCTATGTATTAAATTTGAATATCACCATGCGGTCTCAAACGGGACCGTTTTTGAATTAATAAGATAAAAATAAATAAAATTTGATTTAACAAAAAACAACTAACGGAGGTGGTTACTAATGAAAGAAAATAAGAGAAGAATTTTAGAGGCAGGACACTATTATAAGTCAAAAGGACCGACGGTAAATTCTGTGATGGGGTGGAAAATTCTCCAACAAATAAGGCACGATGGCGACAGGACGATGTTATTTATTGATGATATCCATAGTATAGGTGATTTACATCAAAATGAACGTAATCTTGAAGTTGTTTATAATTTTAAACCACAAGCAGATTATGAAATTATGGAGTCGGCAGTAAATGAGCTGGCCTTAGAGGTTTTGGATAAACTAAAAAATCTCACTAGGAGGAAAAAGGCAAAACAAAGAAATGGTAGTAACCAATGGTTTTGTTCAGGTTTCCCAGTTACTAATGGGAGAGGTAATCCGCTTTGCATATTACTTGATGCCGGGTTAACAGTTAAGAAACAACAACTTGGCTTTAATAATGGAGTCAATATTCTTCCCTGTTATTATGAAGAGCAACAATCCAGGTTATTAAAGATTGTTAAAAAAGCACTACCAGATTTCAACCTGCAAGTTATCCTTTTTGATGAGAGCAGTCATCATTGGGAGATAAACATTAATAAATAAAATAGAGAAGATTTATAGCGGGAAACATTATTAAATTTTGTTTTCCGCTTGTTTACTTAAATATAAATTTATGAATAATTACAAATCACTATCACCATATAAAACAATAGGTATACTGGGCGGCATGGGACCCTCTGCCAGTCTTGGTTTATATCAAAAAATTATTAAAATAGCACAAAAGAAGTATAAATCAGAGCAAGATATAGATTATCCACCAATGATAATTTATAATCTACCGCTTGTTGGTTTTGACGAAACAGGAGTGGTCAAATCGGATATTGTAAAAGAACAACTTATTGCTGGTGTTAAAAAATTGGAAATGGCTGGCAGCGATTTTATAATCATCGCTTGTAACACCGTTCATTCTTTTTATAATGGAATGCAATTAGCTATTAATATTCCAATAATTAATATGATTAATGCAGTAGTAAGACAGGTCAAAAATAAAGGCTACAGCGCTGTTGGTTTATTGACTTCTGAGAGCACCAATAAATTACAGCTTTATAATAATGCTCTAAGAGATAAAGGAATTAAATCTTTATCGGTTAGCGCTAAAGGTCAAAAGAAAATTAATAAAGTAATTTTAAGGGTTATGTCTGGAAATCAAAACAAACAGGATGTCAGGGTTCTTGGGGCTATTATAGAGAGGCTGAAGGATAAAGGAGCAAAGGGCGTTGTTTTTGGTTGTACTGAAATTCCTTTAGCAATAACACAAAAAAATGTTGATATTGAGGTATTTGATGCAGTAGAAATTATAGCTTCACTAGCCTTAGAGAAGGCAAGAAAAAGCAAGAATTAATAATTTATCATAAAAAGACTTATAATAATGGGAGATCTTGATTAAAGGTTTGTTAAGCTAAGTGTATGTCAGTCTTTTCAACCTTCCCATACTAACCCTAACCATCATATAAACACTCAATAGTTCGGTAAATATGTAGCCTGCGGAGCCAAACAAAAATTCCTCTAATATTAGGGGAGTTTTTGTTTTAGTCATTTTTTATTTTTATGGTATAATCATAAAATGAAATTACTTAAAAAAATAGATAAAATAAAGGTTAAACAAGACTTTGTTATTTCGGATGTTTTTACATTCAAGAGAGAGGATATCTCTAAACTAAGCAAATATGTTCCAACTTTAGATATGGAAAAAAGTAATTTTTCTAAAGAATTAGAAAAAGCTAAAAAGAAAATATTTAGATTAGATGAAAAAGTATTAGATAAAATAATTTACGATGAATTTCCTTCAAGGTTGGCCGCTTTTAATAAAGCTGAATGGTATTTGGGGCATATAGCTGTCGATGAGATTGGAGTATGGAGAGGTGCTGGAGGCTTACCTGACTCGTGGACAAAAGGTTCCTTAAAGGATACTGCCAATATGATTGTTGAAAAAACAGATATTTTTAAGAAAAATGCAGATTTGTTGGGTGGTAGTAAAAGGGTAACGAGAGCTGTTCCATATTTTATTAGATTTAAGGATATAATTCAAAAAGATGAATTTTTGTTGCCTATAATTTTATTAGGAAGTTATATGGGAAGAGAGGGAATGGAGTTAATGAAGGGTGATGTTAATGATGGATGTATGAGGTCTATTGCCTATGCATTAACAGGAGACAAAACTGTTAAAGCTTATATAGGAAAGTTGTAATAATCTTTTTTATTTTTTAATACTACTGGAAGATAGAAATGTTTATCTATTTATCCTCACCGCCCAAGAGCAAGCTTAGATGTTTGTAGCTAATTTTAGTAATAGTTGAGGTTGAGATAAAACAATATCTGGATGTCTAATATTTCTTAACCACCACATAAAACTCTTGACAGTTCAGTAAATATTTAATCTTTGGAGAATGCTTTAAAATCTAGCTAATCTTAGCTGGATTTTTTGATATTCAAAGTGCCGTTATTGGGCTAGACTTTTAACCACAAAATGGTAGAATGAAAATATAATAAACTAATAATTAAATAATAAAAATATGCAAATTATTGATCAAAAAATGGAGGAAATTAAAAAGAAAACTGGTAAATTTGGGTCGTATCTTTTAATTACTATTGTTGCTCTGATAATCATCTTTGGTAGTGTCGGCACAATTGGCGCTGGTGAGCGTGGCGTTCTTTTGCAGTTTGGCGCAGTAAAAGATAGAATTTTGGATGAAGGACTATACTTTAAGATACCTTTCATCCAAAAGGTTGTAACAATGGATGTTAAAATTCAAAAAGATGAAGTTCCTGCCAGTGCTTCTTCCAAAGATTTACAAATTGTTACTTCTGAAATTGCATTAAATTACCATTTAGATCCAAATGGTGTAAATAAGATTTGGCAAGAAGTTGGTACAAACTATAACACACGTATTATTGCACCTTCAATTCAAGAAGCAGTAAAATCAGTTACTGCAAAATTTACAGCTGAAGAATTAATAACTAAAAGAGAAGAAGTTAAAGAACAAATTAAATTAAATTTATTTGAAAGATTATCAGGTAGCTCTATTGTTGTCGATGAGTTTAATATTATTGATTTTAGTTTTTCTCAGGCTTTTAATGAAGCCATTGAAGCTAAGGTAACAGCTGAACAACTTAAACTCAAAGCGGACCGTGATTTGAAAAGAATAGAAATAGAAGCCCAACAACGGATAGCTGAAGCTGGAGGTAAAGCTAAAGCTATTTTAACTGAAGCTCAGGCGCTAAGAGCCAACCCTCAAGTTGTAGAACTGCGCTGGATAGAGAAATGGGATGGTAAGACCCCACTTTATTGGGGAGAAATTAGTCCATTTATAGGTATAAATAGGTAAATTTTATGAAAAAACAATTTCCATATCAAATTCATATAATTTTAGGGCTTATCTGGGTCTTTGTTGGTTTAGTTTTACATACAGGTATTGAATTAGCAGTTTGGGTTGTTGGTGGGTTGGTGATGATTGTAATTGGATTACTTAATAGAAAGTAAAATTAAAACATAATTTATATATTTTATGAAGACCCTTTTAAAGATTATTTTAATTCTGATTATTATAATCCTAGTTTTAGCTATTGCACTAGGTGCATATATTTGGTTCAAAAATCCACTTGGTTTAAGGGGTGTAATTGAAAATAAAATTTCACCAAGCAGTATAGAGATAGATGAAACATATAATCATCCTTTACTTGACGTAACCCAAGAAAAGCAATTGCGCGATATTGGTATTGATCCAGCAAAAATACCAACCGAAATTACACCCGCACAACAAGAATGTTTGGAAGGTAGGTTTAACCAAGAGAGAATAGAGGCTTTACTTGGTGGAGAAAGCCCGAACACTTTGGATGCATTAAAAGCATTTTCGTGCTTATAGTAAGGTAGTTGAATAAAAACCATCTTTTAATTAAGGTGATTTTTTGATAGGCGAGTCGGACGCTAGAACTGGAAAGAATAATAAACAGATGGTAATATAAAGATATGAGAAGCGCCAAGCTAAGCTCTAATTATCCAGTGGGTTAAAGTCCCACCAG
>CAYSXS010000014.1:0-30816 GCA_964435065.1 uncultured Gammaproteobacteria bacterium | reverse complement strand
GGTCCAGTTATGTTGATGATTATTCATATTGTTATAGAGCTCCGAGGTGGCAAGAGTTCTAATTGAATGGTTATGATTTTTTTATAATAAAAACAATTAAAAACAAATTTTTCACAAATTACAAATGGGAGGAAATGTTATGATAAAATTTTTATATTTAATAATATTATGGGTTGTTTTTTTATTTATTGCCCCGTTCTTTTTTGTAAAGCGTTTAGTAAAGAATAATGATTATGACGAACCAATCAAGAAATATATTGTTTTTTGTTCAATTATTTTATCGCCTGTTATTATGATAATTATTACTCTAAAAATAATTATTTAAATAACCAGTTAACGTTAGTACATAGTTATTAAAATGGCCATAGATTGCATAGTGGCCATTTTTTTCTTGTATTATATTCTCTTGTGTGTTATTTTAAAATCAACTAACAAGTTCTTTTTACTTAAGACAATGATGGAGGAATCAAAATGAAAAAATTAAATCTACTTAGGAAGGTTCCTCTTGCAGGGGAACAAAAAAAACTTTTTTTTATTTCAAACACTGCAAATGAAGATGAAAGAAAATATGTGTTTGGAGGAGAAACAATTGGCTATAAAATTTGGCAGAAGATTTTTTTAGGGAAACAAGAAATCGCTACACTTGGTGCTGTTAATTGTATTGCTGACGACTTCTCTGATCGTCACAAATTAGCAGAATCCAATGCAACTAGTAAAATTATTAGTTTAGTTTCCGAAGCGGTTAAAAGAGGTTTTTCTGTTTTTGTACTTGGTGCTAGTACAAAATACGTAATAAATAAATTGAAAAAAAAGTTTTCTGAGTGTATTTTTTTAGGTGGTAATGAATTGACCGCCACTGCAATTGTTTTACAGGAGAAACATTTTTTAGATGCTGATAAAAATATTTTAATCTTGGGGGGAAGCACCAATCTCGCTACACTTAATGCACAGCTTTTACGAAGTTTCATGTTAGCAAAAAACATTCGACCAAACGCGAGGGGGACAGACGACGTCTTGGCGAAAAAATTTGTTGACACGGGTTTTGTCCCAGTTGGTTTTGATGAGATTAATAACGGATTTAGAACTACCCAAGTTCTGAATTCGATCCATCTACCTTTACTACAAGATTGTGATTTTAAAAGATTAGGTATTGAAATATGTTTAGAGGTCGCTCGGCCAACTGTCTACAGCTCAATCTGTAACCAGACTGGTGTTCGGTGGGCGCAGCTGGGCGTTTTTGAACATCCTGAACTAATATGGGAAAATCCTTTATACGATACAAAGAAAAAAGGCTTGTTCGCTTGTTTCTTGGCTGGGTATATTTTCTCTAAGTATGGAGAAATGGAACCTGTTAAAGCATTAAAGCTGGCGATAGAAGATGGATTTAAGCTACAACACACTACATAAAAATCTATTGTTTAGATTTTAGCTCGAATTTTAAAAATAAGTTCGGGCTTTTTATTTTATCTTTAAAAATGATATAATAAATACATGACCATGCTAGATACATTACCGCTGTTGAGTAGTATCTTTGTTTTTTTCCTAGGGATAATTGTAGTGAGCAAAGATACAAAATCAACAGTTCATAGAGTTTTTTTTCTACACGCTATTGCCATTACAATTTGGTTAATAGGAACTTTTATGATGTTCATTAGTAAAACAGATCAACAGGCAATATTTTGGGATAGATTTATTTACATGGGGGTAGTATTTATACCTGCTTTTATGTATCATTTTAGTGTTGCCTGGACAAAAACCAAAAACCAGAAGACGCTGGTAGTTATTAGTTATATTCTTGGTTTTATATTTTTAGCTTTAAGTCGTACACAATATTTTGTAGATGGAATTTTCAGGTATGGATGGGGTGTTCACTCTCAAGCTAAGTTTTTTCATCATATATTTTTAATTGGTTTTTTCTTCTTTTTGTGGATGGTTTTACGTAATTTTTATAAACATTATATTAGGAACAGAAATGCAGCAAATAAGAATCAATCTAAATATGTCTTTATTGCTTTCTTTTTTCTGATCGCAGTTGGTTCAACTGCATATTTTCCTGCGTATAAAATTGGTATTTATCCTTTTTCTTATGCTTCTGGCGTGTTATTTTCAGCAATATTAGCTTATGCTATTGTGGCTCACCACTTAATGGATATTAAACTCGTTTTACGTCGATCATTCGCATATTTAGCTCCATTAATAACTGTTTTGGCTATATATACAACTATTGAGTACATGGTTAGTATATATTTACCTAGTTGGGTAGATACTGCAAATGTTGTTGTCCTTGTTTTGTCAATTTTAATATTTATTCCTCTAAAGAACTTCTATTACCGTCTTGCTAATAAATATTTCTTTTCTTCATTGTATGATAGTCAAGAAGTATTAAATGATTTATCTGATAAATTACGCTCTAGTTTAGATACAAAAATAATCTGTGATTTAATTTCAAAAACACTTATAGATGCTTTTCATTCAAAAGCAGTTGGTATTTTAATTTTTAATGAAAAAAAGAATCAATATTTTGTAGAATGTAATCATGGTTTTGATACTAAAGAACAAGCAAGGTTTCCTAATGATAAATTATTGCAAGAAAATTTCGCTGAGCAAAACAAGATTCTTATTGTAGATGAGGTTAGAAATGATCCAATATATAAAAAATCAAAAACAACCATTGGTTTATTTGACATATTAGGGGTTGAAATTTTAGCTCCATTAAACATTAAAGATAAAATGGTAGGATTAATTGCTATAGGAGAAAAAGAATCTGGGGATATGTATAATAAAGAGGATTTAAGTGTTTTGAAAGTTGTTGGAGCACAAACAGCTGTGGCTTTGAAAAATTCTTTACTTTATCAGGAATCTCAAGCTTTTGGTGAGAAATTAAAGAAAGAAGTGAAACTTGCTACTCATGATTTAAGGATTGCCAATGAACACTTAAAACAACTTGATAGAGCTAAAACAGAATTCATATCTATTACATCTCATCAATTAAGAACACCATTAACAGGTATTAAAGGATATTTATCAATGTTCTTAGAAGGTGATTTTGGTAAATTAAAAAAAGATCAAGAAAAAATAATGTTAGATGTTTTTAATAACAGTAATAGGTTGGTTAGGTTAGTAAATATATTTTTAAATGTTTCTCGTATAGAATCTGGTAGGTTAAAACTACAAAAGTCTAAATTTGATTTATCTGAATTGGTAGATGAAATATCTAGAGAATTAAAATTAGAAGCAGATAAAAAGAAATTAAAATTAGAAGTTGTTAAAACAAAAGATAAACTAGAAGTCACTGCCGATAGAGATAAGGTTGCAGATGTTGTATTAAATTTAATAGATAATGCAATTAAATACACAGAGAAAGGGACAGTCAAAGCCTCTATAATCCTAGATAAAGAAAAAGCTAGGGTAGAAGTTAAAGATTCTGGTGTTGGTATAAGTCCAGAAGAAGCCAAGGAATTGTTTAATAAATTTGTGCGTGGTAAGAAAATTGCTCAAATTAACACATCAGGTACTGGTTTAGGCCTCTTTATCGCTAAGAAAATTGTTGAATTACATGGTGGTAAGATTTGGGTTGAAAGTAAGGGAGAAGGAAAGGGAAGTACTTTCATGTTTGAGATTCCGGTAAAATAGATATTTTTATGAAAAATTCAAAAAATATTACAATTTTTGAAAAACAAAAGATTCGTCGAGATTGGAACGAAAAAGAAGAAAAATGGTATTTTTCGATTATTGATATTATAGCTATTCTTACAGAACAGTCAGATTATAATCGAGCTAAAACATACTGGACAACTCTTAAAAACCGTTTAAAAAATGAAGGAAGTGAAGTGGTCACAAAATGTGACCAGTTGAAAATGATGGCCCAAGATGGAAAATTAAGAGCAACTGATGTTGCGGATGTAGAAACGCTTTTGCGTTTAATTCAATCTATTCCGTCAAAAAAAGCTGAACCAGTTAAACTTTGGTTAGCTAAGGTTGGTTATGAACGAATGGAAGAGATAAATGATCCCGAAAAAGCACTTAATCGCAGTCGGGATTATTGGCAAAAAATGGGTAGAAGCCAAAAATGGATTCAACAAAGAATGATGGGGCAGGAAATTAGAAATAAATTAACTGATTATTGGAAAGATAATAAAGTCAAAAAACAAGATGAATATGCAATTTTAACAAATATTATTCATAAAGAGTGGAGTGATTTTTCAGTTAGAGAACATAAGAATTTAAAAAGATTAGAAAGAGAAAATTTACGAGATCATATGACTGATGCGGAGTTGGTTTTTACGTCTTTAGCGGAATTATCCACACGTCAAATTGCTGAGACCTTGGAATCAAAAGGGTTGATAGAAAATAAGATTCCAGCTAAAAAAGGTGGTAAGATAGCAAAGGATGCCAGAGTTGCGTTAGAGCAAAAAACAGGTAAAAAAGTTGTAAGTTCAAATAATCTTAAAACCTTATCAAACAAAAAACAAATAAAATAGTTTTTTATGATATAATACATTCATGTTTACACCTAAGATAATTAAGAAAATTAAAAAAGCAAATTTGATAGGTAGAGGTTGTAATAGCTTTGCTACAGCAGATAAATGGGATTTAGTTAGAAAAGCTAAAACTAGAGATAGTAAGTTTGTAATTTGTAATGTTTCTGAATCAGAACCAGGCGTTTTTAAGGATAGATATATTTTAGAACTGTGGCAGGAAAGAGTAGTTGAGGGTATGAAGATAGCAATGAAGACTGTTCATGCTAAAAAGGGTTTTATATATATCAATCCAGAATATTATGAACAATTTTTTGATCATTTAATATCTACCATAAGGTCTTTAGAAGTAGATATTGAGATATATGAAAAACCCCTCCATGACTATATAGGTGGAGAAGAAACAGCTGTAGTTAATTCAATGCAAGGTGATAGGGTAGAGCCTAGATTAAAACCACCTTACCCAACTACAAACGGTTTTTTAAATCAACCAACTTTAGTTAATAACTGTGAAACATTTTATGCAGTGTCTTTGATTAATTCTGACGAGTACAAGAATACTCGTTTTTATTGTCTTTCAGGAGATGATACAGAAGAAAAAATATTAGAATTACCAGTTAATATTACCGTACGACAAGCTTTAAAGGAATTTGAACATAGTCCTAGTGATAAATATTTTTATCAAATAGGAGGTAAGGCCGGAGGGAATGTATTTAATCATAAACAGTTAAATAGAAAATTTAGTGGTTTAGCTTCAATAGTTATTTATCGCACAGAAAGAAGTGAAAAAGATGTTGTTATGGAATGGTTAGACTTTTTTAAAGATGAATCTTGTGGACAGTGTGTTCCTTGTAGAGAAGGGACATATAGGTTAAGGAACATGATGGCTGATTACTTTCACGATAACTCTAGTTTAAATAAAGAATTATTTGAAGATTTAATATATACATTGCAAAATACAAGTTTTTGTCCTTTAGGAAGAATTTCAGCTAATGCAATGTTATCATATTTTAAAAATGTAAAAGGAAAAAATTTAAAAACTGAGTTTGGTGAGAAATGTGATATAAAATAATTTATGAAAAAAATTAAATTTAAAATTAATAACAAAAGATATTTTGCCAAACTAGGTGAAACAGTTTTAGATGTGGCTTTGAGAGAGAAGATAGAGATACCTCATTTATGTAAACATCCAGATTTAGATATAAAAGGAAACTGCAGAGTTTGTTTGGTTGAAGTTAGAGGAATGGGACTAGTTACATCTTGTTCAACTGAGGTTAGGGAAGATATGGAAATCTTTACTGAAAATGAAAATATTATTAGGGCAAGAAGAACTAATTTAGAGTTAATTTTTGCTGAACATGTTGAGAAATGTGGTACATGTATATATCAAGACAACTGTACTATTCTAAGATATGCCAAAGAATATGATTTAAGAATTTCTAGATTTGAAGAAAGAAAAAAACATTATCCAATTTGGCAATTTGGAGATTCAATTCAATTTGATTCTTCTAAATGTATTGATTGTAGGAATTGTGTAGAAGTTTGCGAAAAAAATCAAACCTGTGGTTTCTATGAAGTAGCTCAACGTGGTGTAGAGACAACAGTTAAACCAAAAGGTAAACCTAAAGATGAATTAGAGGAAGGTGATCTAGATCTATTAAACAACGATGATAATAAATTTGATTGTACATATTGTGGCCAGTGTGTTGTGCATTGTCCGGTAGGAGCCATTTCAGGAGTATCCCATTGGCAAGAAGTTGATAAGCTCTTAGCAGATCGTAAAGGCAAAGTATTAGTTTCTCAAATAGCCCCATCTATTAGGGTCTCAATTGGAGAAGAATTTAATCAAGAGCCAGGTAAGATTGTAACAGGGCAATTAGCAGCTTCAATGAAGAAGTTAGGTTTTGACTATGCTTTTGATGTGAATCTAGGTGCAGATATTACTACGTATGAAGAAGCACAAGAGCTTGTGCATTGGTTAAGTTCAGATAAACCTAAACCAATGTTTACTTCTTGTTGTCCAGGTTGGGTTAAATTTGTAGAATTTTTTTATCCAGAGTTTCTTTCTCATTTAACAACAACAAAATCTCCAGTTATGTGTTCTGGGCCGATTATTAAAACATATTTTGCAGATTTTATTAAAAAGGATCCTAGGGATATTATTACTGTTTCAATAATGCCTTGTACTGCAAAAAAACATGAAGCAGGTTTGGTAAGACATGATATAGATTTAGGATTATGTTTAGATAGATTAGATTTAAAAAATATTGAACAAGTTTGTAAGAATAGGGAAGAATTAAAAGGAGTTAAAGTTCCATCTGTTGATTATGTAATAACTACTAGAGAATATGCTTATCTATTACATAAACATAAGATAGATTTACCTAGCTTGAAACCACAAGACCTAGATAAACCTCTTGGTGTATATTCTGGAGCTGCTGCAATATATGGAGCAACTGGTGGAGTAATGGAATCTGCATTACGTAGCGCAGACTATATGTTCCGCGTGTTAGATGAAACTGGATCTTTAAAGTCTGTTGTTAATGGTGAGAACTATAAATTAAAGAAAAATAAATTTTCAAAGATTTCTCAATCAAGAATTGATTTTAAAGAAGCTAGGGGAATGCAAGGAATAAAGGAAGCTACAGTTAAGGTTGCTGGCAGAAAAGTAAAGATAGCCGTTGTTAATGGTCTTGGTAATGCAAGACAAATTTTAGATAATTTACGAGCAGGAAAGGTACAATATGATTATGTAGAAGTTATGGCATGTCCAGGTGGTTGTATAGGTGGTGGAGGACAACCTGTTCCAACAGATTCTAAATTACGTGCCAAACGAGCAGCTGCTTTGTATGAAATTGGTAAAAATCTACCAATCCGTACTGCACATGAGAATCCTAGTGTTTTAGCGATTTACAAAAAATATTTCAAAGGTGATAAAGAATTAATTGAGGATATCTTACATTCTGGGTTTGAGAAATCAGATAAAGAAGGATATTTTGAAGTATAAAAAAATCCGAGAATTAGTTTTCCCGGATTAATCGCAAAATGTTTGCAAAGTTTCATTGATCAAAATTTACATATTTTCGCTTTAGGGCGTATACATGATAGACTAAATTTGCTTGTTTTGTTCTAAAAAATTTTGTAAATTCAGGATTATTTTTGATCTTATTCGCTGTTGTTGTTTCTTTACTACTTAGCATTTCTAGAAGTTCTTTCGTAGAAACAGTCTGGCTTTGAGTAAAGTTTAAGATAGGTTGCGAGAATGCATGAATAAATTCAACTGAATTGTTTTCAAGTTTTATTAAATTTCTTGGATCAATAAACACAAAATTACGACTCGGTATCTGGTCCATGATTCCTCCTAATATGTAGGTTTATGATATGGTTAACTAACTAATTTAAGATTAACATAGAGATATTTTATGTCAATAGCTAAAATATTATGACTAAAACAGCAATTTTAACAAAACCAAATGTTATTTATTTAACTAAATTTACACTTTTATTAGCCATAGCAACTTTTGCACCATTTATTGGATTTCATTCTCAATGGATTACAGGTCCCTTAGTTAATGCAGCTTTAATTTTAAGTGTATATATGATTGGAGCTAGAGGAGCTTTATTGATTGGAATGTTACCATCAACCATTGCTTTGTCTACAGGATTATTACCAGCCATTTTAGCATCCATGATTCCTTTTATTATAATATCCAACAGTATATTAATTTTAGTTATTGATTTGTTTTATAAAAAACAGTTAATTAATAAAGATAATATAAATTATGGAGTAGGATTAATAGCAGGAGCTGGGTTAAAAGCCTTATTTCTATTTTTAACATCTAGTGTAGTAGTATCTTTGTTAATTAATAAAGCATTAGCTCCTAAAATAGCAGCAATGATGTCTTGGCCACAGATGATTACTGCAGTAATAGGTGGAATAATTGTATTTGGAGTTTTAAAGATTTTGAAAAAGTAAAAAGCCCGCAAATATTTAACGGGCATGGAATGAATTTGTTAAGCAGTTAGAAATTTTAAAATATTTTTTACTTCTACACCCCCTTTAATTAGTTTATTGAGCTTCAATGCTTTAGTAGGGAGTACTTTAATTGATTCTGGGAGTTGTATTTTAAAAAATAGTTTTCTTAACTTTCGAGACCAAATTATTGAATAAAATATGGCTGTTGCCAATACTTTATTTGATCCCAAAATTTTTACAAAAAATACATGTTTTTTATCAGTTATCATATAAAGAAAATCATGTCTTTTAGGGTGATAATAAACTTCTAGATTTGGATGATTCTCACTAACAACTTTTGCAACAGCTAAAGGAAAATTGTTATGAATAATTATTTTAATCTTAACCCCAGAATTTAATTTTTCACCTAGTAATTTTAGAAATGCAGGATTACCCAAAGGAACAACCTTTTCTATATTATTTTTCATTTTTTTAACTCCTTAAATTTATTCATTTGTTAATATACTAATTAGTTATATAATTATAAATAATAATTAAAGATTTTACAAATATGATGAACAAAAATTTAAAACTAGAACTTTTAGAAAAAATGACTACTCTCATAGCAGCAGGTTTAGGTTTAGTTGCTGCTTTAGCTTGGAATGATGCTATTAAAGGTTTATTTAGTATCATTTTTGGTAAATCTTCTAATATAGCAGTTATGTTTCTCTATGCCATAGTCATTACTGTAGTAGTTGTTGTAGCAACTATTAAACTTAGTAGGGCTACAAATAAGTTGAAGGAAGAATTGGGGATTAAAGAAGAAGTAGAAGATAAAGGAAAAAAGAAATGAAAATTAAATCAATAAAATCAGTTAAAAGTTTTAAAAAGAAAATCGTACTAGTACGAGCAGATTTTGATGTGCCTTTAAAAGGTAATAGAATTGTAGACGATACGCGTTTAAAAACTTTAATTCCAACTGTTGAATATTTGTTAGTTAAAAAAGCTAAACAAATTGTTTTAGTAGGCCATCTTGGTAGACCTAATGGTAAAGTAGATAAGAAATTAAGTTTAGCTCCTGTTGTTAAATATTTAAAAAAAGAATTTAAAGATATTGACTTTATTAAATCTCCAGATGAAAAATCAGATTCTAAAATTGTTGTTTTGGAAAATATTAGATTTTTTAAAGGAGAAGAACAAAATGATAAAAAATTTGCTAAACAATTGTCTAAATTAGCAGATATTTATGTGAATGAGTGTTTTTCAAGTTCACATCGTAATGATGTTTCGGTTAGTGCAATTCAAAACTTTTTACCAAGTTATGCTGGGTTACATTTAGAAAAAGAAATTTCTAGTTTATCTTTGGTTAAAGATAAGGCCAAAAAACCTTTGGTTGTAATTATTGGTGGGGCCAAGATTGAAACTAAATTACCAGTTATTAATTCTTTCTTAGATAAAGCAGAATATATTTTAGTTGGTGGGGCGGTGGCTAATAACTTTATGATGGCTAGGGGTGAGAATGTGGGTAAGTCTTTAATAGATAAAAAATATTTACCAGATGCTAAGAAGATATTAAAGAAGTTTAAACATAAAGTAATTTTACCCGTAGATTATATATCTGAAAAGGATAAAATATTAGATATTGGACCTAGAACAATCATGTTGTTTAATGGTATAATCAAATCAGCTAAAACCATCATATGGAATGGACCAATGGGTAATTTTGAAAAGAAAAAGTTTGCTAATGGTACTTTTAAGGTTGTTGAAGGTATATTAAACAACAACAAAGCAAATATTGTAATTGGTGGTGGAGAAACAGGAGAAGTTCTTAAAGATCAGAAAATTAAAAAGAATGTATTTGTTTCTGTTGGTGGTGGAGCAATGTTAGAATTTTTAGCAGGCAAGAAACTTCCTGGGTTAAAAAAGATAATTAAATAATATATATGTCAAAAAATATATTTAAAGTATCTAGGATAAACGCTAGAGAGATTTTAGATTCTCGTGGTAACCCAACTGTTGAAGCAGAGGTAATTTTGGATTGTGGAATTTCTGCTAAAGCTGCTGTGCCAAGCGGCGCATCAACTGGAGAGCATGAAGCAGTTGAATTAAGAGATGGAGATAAAAAAAGATATGCTGGTAAGGGCGTATTAAAGGTTTGTGAAAGTATTAAAACGAAGATTAATAAAGCTTTGAAAGGAATGGATATATTGGGACAGCAAGAGATTGATCAAAAAATGATTGAGTTGGATGGGAGTAATAACAAGGCAGTTTTAGGAGCTAATGCAATACTTGCAGTATCTTTAGCTTGTTGTAGAGCTGGAGCTATGGTATCTGATTTGGAATTGTATGAATATATTGCGAAGGTATACAAGTTAAAACCTAAGAATATTCCTGTACCAATGTTTAATATATTTAATGGTGGTAAACATGCAGATACAAATTTAGATGTTCAGGAATTTATGATAGTTCCTGTTGGTATAAAACATTTTAAAGAACAGGTTAGAGCTGGTTCAGAAATTTTTCATACTTTAGCTAATGTATTACACAGTAAAGGATTAGATACAGATGTTGGAAATGAAGGTGGTTATGCACCAAATATTTCTTCAAGTATTCAAGCCATTGATTTAATTATGGAATCAATTGATAAAGCAGGATATGTTTCAGGTAAACAGATTGGATTAGCTACAGACATTGGAGCATCTGAGATTTATGATGAGCACAAAAGACTTTATGCGTTTGAACTTGATGATCATGATTTTATATCTGATCAATTAATTTCACTTTATCGTGATTGGGCTAATAAATATCCATTCTTTTCTATTGAAGATGGATTAGCTCAAGATGATTGGGAGGGCTGGGAAGATTTGACTAAAGAGTTTGTTAGATTTAAATCTTTAGCAAATAAGGAAAAGATGCTTTTGGTTGGGGATGATTTAACAGTTACTAATCCAGAGAGATTAAAAGCAGCTATTGAGCGTAAAGCTTGTAATGCAGTCATTTTAAAGCCAAATCAAATAGGTACATTGTCAGAGTCAATTGAGTTTGCTAAGATAGCTAAAAAGGCAGGGATGAAGATAATTACGTCTCATCGTTCAGGTGAAACATGTGATGATTTTATTGCAGATTTAGCCGTAGCTATTGATTCAGATTTTGTTAAATTTGGTTCTTTATCTAGAGGGGAAAGAATAGGGAAATATAATAGGTTGATGGAAATAGAGCAAAATATTTAAATATTTATGAAAACTCCTTTTGTCCTTGTCATTATAGATGGCTGGGGTATTAATAAAGAATATAATGGAAACGCTATTACGCAGGCAAAAACGCCTGTGTATGATTCGTTATGGAAAGATTATCCTCATACAGAACTATGTGCTCATGGAAAATGTGTAGGATTACCTCCTACTCAGGATGGAAATTCTGAATCCGGGCATATGAATTTAGGAGCAGGTAGATCTATTAATCAAGATACTGTAATAGTTTCCAGAGCTATTAATAGTGGTATTTTTTTTAAAAATCCTGCTTTTAAACAAACCATAGATCATGTTAAACAACACGACAGTAGTATTCATCTAGTTGGGCTATTATCAGGTTGGCAATCAGCTCATTCAGATCCTGATCATGTTCTAGCTCTTTTGACTTTCTATAGACAACAAAAGATTAAGAATGTGTATCTTCATCTGTTTACAGACGGAAGAGACTCTTTTAAATATGGTGCAAAAGACTTTTTGGAAAAATTAAAAAAAGAAATGCAGAATGGAGAAAAGATAGCAACAGTTTCTGGTAGATATTATGCAATGGATAGAAAGAAAAAATGGGAAAGAACAGAGAAAACATATGATGCTTTGACTTCAGGTAAAGCAGAGCATTATGCAAGCAGTGCCAGCGATGCTATACAACAAGCGTATGATAGAGGAGAAACAGATGAATTCATTATGCCTACAGTAATTGTTGAAGATGCAAAGTGTAATGATAAAGGAATTTGTACAGGAGGAACTCCTGTTGCAAAGATTAAAAGTAATGATGCTGTGGTATTCTTTAATTTACGATCTGATAGAACAAGAGAATTGACAAAAGCTTTTGTACAGAAGGAATTTAATAAAAAGAATCCAGGATCGTTTGGAAGAAAGAAAACACCAAAGAATTTAGTTTTTGTTGCCATGACTGATTTTGGACCTGATTTGGGCAGTGTTTTGTCAGCTTTTCCTTCCCCAGACTTAAAAAGAACTTTACCAATGGAATTATCTGATTTAAAACAGTTATATATCTCAGAAAATGAAAAATATGCTCATGTAACATACTTTTTTAATGGTGGTTATGCAGATCCTGTTGGTAATGAAGATAGAATCATGATAGCTTCTCCAGATGTATCAGGCTATGATCAAAAACCAGAGATGTCTACTCCTGAAGTCACGAATGTGGTTTTAGAGAATTTAAAGAAAAATAAATATGATTTTATAACTATTAATTTCCCAAATCCAGATATGGTAGGGCACACAGGTAACTTAGCTGCTGGAATAAAGGCGTGTGAGTCAGTTGATAAAAGTTTAAAGAAATTATGGATTGAAATAAAAAACAAAAAAGGAGTTATGGTTATTACAGCGGATCATGGAAATGCTGAAGAAATGATTAATGAAGAAACAGGTGAAGTTGATACACAACATTCAAACTATAAAGTACCATTAATTTTAATTGATGAACGCGAAGGTTCTAAAAATAAAAAATATGTCTTAAAGAAAGATAAATCTTTAGGTAATGTCGCACCAACAATTTTAAATTTAATGAATAAAAAAATACCAAAAGAGATGGATGAAAGTTTAATAATCAGAAAATAATTTATGACAAGACAGAATAAGGAAAAACCAAAAACTATTAGTAACAAACCGGTTGTATTAACTATTCTTGATGGTTGGGGAATTGCTCACGATTCTGTTGGTAATGCAATAACTCAAGCTAAGACTCCTAATTTTGATAAATATTGTAAAGAATATTTTTGTGCTGCTTTGCAATCATCTGGTGAAGCGGTTGGTTTACCTTTTGGTGAAATGGGAAATTCAGAAGTTGGTCATTTAAATATTGGAGCAGGTAAAATTGTTTATCAAAATCTTCCTAGGATTAATAAGGCAATTACTGATCAAAGTTTTTTTAATAACCCAATTTTTGTTAAAGCTTGTAAAAGTGCTTTAAAGAATGGCAGTAGTTTACATTTAATGGGTCTTTTGTCTAAAGGTGGGGTGCATGCTTCAGTTGATCATATCTATGCTTTATTAGAACTGGCTAAGCAACAAAAAGTTAAGAAGGTATATATCCATGCATTTTTAGATGGTCGTGATATGGATTACAACTCAGGACTTGGATTACTTAAAGAATTACAACAAAAAATAGATGAAATAGGAATAGGTGAAATTGCAACAGTAATCGGTCGTTTTTTAGCAATGGATCGTGATAATCGTTGGGAGAGAATTGAAAAAGCATATTTAGCCATAACAGAAGGAAAAGGCAGGACAAGTAATGATATATTAAAAACAGTTCAAGAATCATATGATAAAAAAGAATATGACGAAGAGATGTCACCAATTATTGTAAAAGACAGTAAAGGACAGGTAAAAGATAATGATTCTGTTATATTTCTAAACTTCCGTCCAGATAGAGCTAGACAATTAACAAAAGCTTTTGTTTTACCTGGATTTGAAAAATTTGAACGAAAAGAATATTTGCAAAATTTACATTTTGCAACAATGGTTCAATATGACAAGTTATTACCTATCGAAGTAGCTTTTCCACCAGAGTTTGTTGAAGATCCTTTAGGTAAAGTAGTTGCTGATAATGATTTAAAACAATTACATATTGCAGAAACAGAAAAATATGCCCATGTTACGTATTTTATCAATGGTGGTGCAGAAACTAAATTTAATAACGAGGATGATATTTTAATTAATTCCCCAAAAGTTGAGAACTATGCTCAAAAACCAGAAATGTCAGCTATTGAAATTAAAAACACGGTTTTGAAGAAAATTAATGAAGATATATATGATTTGATAATAATTAACTTTGCTAATTCAGATATGGTAGGGCATACAGGGGATATGAAAGCTGCTATTAAAGCAGTAGAAACAGTTGATAAATGTTTAGGTGAAATATCAACTGCTGTTTTAGAAAAAAATGGAGTAATGGTGGTTACATCAGATCATGGTAATGCAGAGGAATTAATTAATCCAAATTCAGGTGAAATCATTAAAGAACACTCTACTAATCCAGTTCCTATCCTTGTATTAGGTAAAAACTTTCAGAATATAGATTCTGGTGAAGGAAATGTAGATTTAAGTGTTTTAACTCCATCTGGTGTGTTAGCAGATATAGCACCAACAGTTTTAAAAATTATGAGTCTTGAAAAACCAGATGAAATGACAGGGCAGAGTTTGGTTTAAAAATATATGGCTAAACACATAGAAGATTTATTTGGAGTATTTTTTAATATTCCAAAACAAATTTCAGATAAAGTAGCTAAAATACAAAAGGAGTTTGGTATTAGCTATTCTGGTAATTACATGCTTACTCCACATGTAACTTTTTATGCAACTAAATTTACAAAAAACGCAGTAGAGAAATTTGAAAAAGAATTTAAAGATCTTAAATTAAAACCCTTTAAAGTTAAGATGGGTAAAGTTAAGAGCGAGGTTCCTTTAAGAAAAGGCAACACTTTTTTATATATTAGTATATTAAAGAATAAACCTTTAATGGATGTGCATAAAAGTGTTTTAGAGGTTGCGAACAGATTAAGAGGGGGCTTAATCCGTGCTAAAGATTTAATTAGAATAAAACAAAATATTTATTCTTCAGAAGAAGTTGAATATATTAAAAAGTATGGCTTCATGCGCGTGTTAAAGTTTTTTAGACCACACATTACACTTGGTGAACTTTCTAAAAAAGATGCCAAAGAAAGAGATCTGAAAAATAAACTAACAAAAAGGTTAAAAAGTTTGGAAGGCAGAGGGTTTATGATTGATTCTATAAAAGTTGATTTTCAACCATATGATTATCATAAAAAAATGTTTGTTGGCAAAGCCATATTTAAAGAAATAAAATTAAAATAAAAAAATGAACTTTCTTCATCTAGATAATCAAATATTTGATATGATCCATTCTTTGTCTGGTAAATCAGATATATTAGATTGGTTTGGTATTTTCTGTGCGAAGTATTTGGTCTTTGTGATGGCTATAGTTTTTGTTATTTGGTGGTTAGAATTGAAAAGAACAAAAACTAGTGACAATTGGCCTGGTTTAGGTAAAAGAAAATGGTTAGATTTATTTTCTGTTGTTTTATCTGTTGTTCTTGGGATAGTCTCAAACTATATCATAAGCTTTATCCATTTTAGAGTTCGCCCATTCATATTACATGATATAGCTGTGTTGATTGGATTTCCTTTATCTGTAAAATCTTTTCCTTCAGACCACGCTGCTTTAGCATTTGGTTTTGCTTTAGCTGTTTGGTTCTATAATAAAAAACTTGGTTGGATATTCTTGATATCAGCATGTTTTGTTGGTTTGGGTAGAATATTTGTTGGTGTTCACTATCCAGTAGACATTGTTGTTGGGGCCGTTGTTGGTTTAGTTGCAGCTTTAATTGTTAGATGGGTATTTTTAAAGACTTTTTTAAAGAAAACTTAATAATTATGTTTAATCCAAAAACAAAAAGAATAGAAAAAATACACAACGAATTAAAATGGCCAATTGAAGAGCTGAAAAATATTTTTATTGGTCAAACAAATATTTATATTGATTATGCAAATGTTCGACCATGGTGACATAGGCTTGGCTGGAGTATTGATTTAAAAAGATTAAAACAATTTTTAGATTCTTTTGATAATATCCAATCAGTAAAATTTTATGATGGAATTTTAAAAGGTGACGAAAGTTCAGAAAAAACAGGAAAAGAAAAAACAAAAATATTTAAAACCGATTTTAAAACTAAGCCAGTAAAAATAATGAGACATTCTATAAATTTTTCTAGTATTCGTTCTGACGAGACAAGTTTACTAGAGCAATTTATTAGAAGATGTTTATTATTAAATTATGAGATTAAAACAATAGAATATTTAAATGAAAAGTTTTCAGAAATGAACCAGAAAGGAATTTATTATATTGAAGACAGAAAATGTAATTTTGATGTTGAAATTGGTAGAGATATGTTTTTAGATTATGAAAGAAATGTTGTTGATACTTTTATTTTATGGAGCGGTGATAGTGATTTTTATGATCCAATAAAACAATTACTTGAGGATAATAAAAAAGTTATTTTATTTGCTACTTCTGGAAGGGTCGCCAAAGAATTAAATAAATTAAAAGAAGATGGATTATTTATTTTTGATATTCAGAAAATTAGAAATTTTATTTGTTATAAAAAACAAATTGATTTTAATTTGTAATAACGCAAAAGGGACTCCTTGCGGAGCCCCTAAGCTATAAAGTTATTGAAGGTCTTATGACCTAACAAATATAATATAGCATATATACAATAAATGTGTCAATAGTTATCCACAATATTTGAATAGTTATTAAGTTGGCTATATTTTAGGGTGTTAGTTCAAAAAACACCCTAAAATATAGTTTAATTTAATCGGGTCCTGAGAAATCAGGATTTTTTGTTTTTTTGTGGATAACTAGATGTTGTTTTTTGGTTTAATGTGGTATATAATAAAGGGGAAGTGGTATGAAGTGGATAAAAGTGGATAACTTTCAGGATTGGTATAGATTAGCCAAGTGTTTTGTGTAAAAACTAAAGAGATAGCAATGTTTATAGGTGAATATTCACATTCGTTGGATGATAAGAACAGGTTGGCGCTACCAGCTAAGTTTCGTGCAAGTTTAAAAAGCGGAGCTGTAGTAACTAGAGGATTAGATAATTGTTTATTTATATTCACCCAAACTGATTGGCAAAAGATGGTTGATAAGATAACAGAACTACCAATTGGTAAATCAGATGCTCGTGGCTTTTCCCGTATTATGTTAGCCGGAGCTATGGATGTTAAATTAGATTCTTTAGGAAGAATATTATTACCAGATTATTTAAAAAAATATGCTGGATTAAACAAAAAGGTTGTTGTGGCTGGATTGTATTCTAGATTAGAGATTTGGGATGAGAATAAATGGGGTGTGTATAAGAATAAGATTGAAAAGGAAGCAGGCAAGATTGCTGAAACCATGGGGGAGTTAGGAGTATAGTATGACAACTGTCCACAAACCAGTATTAATTAAAGAAGTTCTTCAGTATTTAGATCCTCAATCTAATCAGAATTTTATTGATTGTACTTTTGGTGGAGGAGGACATTCATCAGCTATTTTAGAAAAAATATCACCGAATGGACAATTACTTGCGATTGATGCCAATGAACAAATTAAAGGATTAGATAATTCAAATTTTAAATTAATAACAGATAATTTTGTAAATTTAAAACAAATAGTGAAAGCACACTTTAACAACGATGTCAGCGGAATTTTGTTGGATCTAGGTTTATCCTCAGACCAATTAGAGAAATCAAATAAAGGCTTTAGTTTTCAGGGAGATGAGCCTTTAGATATGCGGTTTAATAAAGATCAGGAATGGACGGCTGCTGATATCCTTAATTATTATTCTCTAGAAGATATATATGATGTACTTAAAGATTATGGGGACTATCCCCGTGCTCGTCACTTATCTGAAAGAATTCTTAAGCAACGTAAGTTAAAAAAGTTTAAGAATACATCAGAATTAGTTGATTTAGTTTTAGAGGTTAGTCCTCGAAGATGGAAAGACAAAACACATCCTGCTACAAAAGTTTTTCAAGCTTTACGTATAGCAGTTAATAGAGAACTAGGTAATTTAGAAGATGTTTTACCACAAGCTATAGATATATTAGTATCAGGTGGTAGATTAGCTGTAATATCGTTCCATTCATTAGAAGATAGAATTGTTAAAAGATATTTTAGGGACAATGGCAGAGGTGAAGATAAGATTTTAAATATCTTAACAAAAAAACCAATTATCCCAACTGAAGCAGAGATTAAAGAGAATCCACGTAGTAGAAGTGCAAAGTTAAGGGTTATACAAAAGATCTGAGGCATTTCATAGAATATATTATGTATTTTATGAAATTCCCCACATTTTGGGGAGAATAGGAAAGCGCAAAATGGGAAAACAAAAATGTCAAAATATCTCTCATTTTGTAAAAAACAAAACGCAACAACACACAAAACAGCAAAGAAAAAGGTTTGTATTAATTGGAATACATATAACCGAGTTTTCTTTCTTGCAATTACAATCTGTCTAATTGGTGGATATGTATTCTTAACTAATTTTGGTATTACTAAAGGTTTTGAAATTGCAGATCTAGAAGATCAAGTTAATGTTTTACAAGAACAAAACAGAAATCTTGCAAACGAGGTTCAAACAATGAAATCTCTGGGTATGGTAGAAGAAAGAGCTCAAGAGATGGATCTAGTTTCTGTAGGTAAGGTAGAATATCTAAGTGTTGGTAGTGGTGTTGCATTAGCCAAGTAAGCGACTTGATTGATTTCTAATTTGAGGTATCATATATATAATATGCATGCAGGAATTAGAGAAAAATCACAAATAAAAACAGCACGTATAAATGTAATCGGTGTGCTGTTTTTGTTTTTGGCTGCAATTGTAATTTTTAGACTTTTCATATTACAAGTTGTTAAACATTCTCTTTTTGAAAGACTTGCTACAGGGCAGCACGGCATACTGGAAGAACTAACTCCTGCTAGAGGAATTATCTATTCCCAAGATAAAGATGGTAATCTTTTTGCTGTAGCAGAGAATAAAGAAAAATATCTATTGTATGCAGTACCAAGCATGATTGAAAGCGCATCAACTACTTTAGAAAGAATATCAGAACAGATTGAATTAAGTGATGAGGAAAAAGAAAAGATGCTTAAGCAGTTAAATAAAAGTAGAGATCCATATGAACCTCTTAGACATGAACTTCACGAAGAAGAGAAAAATAAAATAGAGTCTTTAGAAATTCAAGGAATAGGTTTTCAGCCAGAAAGAGAAAGATTTTATCCTGAAGGTTCTACTTTTTCTCAATTAACAGGCTTTATTGGTTTTAAAGGAGATGAAAGGGTTGGTCAATACGGTTTAGAAGAATATTTTGAAGAAGAATTAAAAGGTGAAGCAGGAGTTTTAAAATCTGAAAAAGACCCAGCTGGTCGTTTGATTGGTGTTGGTAATTTTGATATTGAATCTGCTAAAGATGGAGCTAATATATATCTAACAATAGATAGGTTGGTTCAATTTAAAGTATGTGAGATTTTAAAAAGATCAGTTCAGAAATATGGAGCTAATGGTGGGACCATTATTGTTGAACGTTCTAAAACAGGAGAAGTTTTAGCTATGTGTTCTCAACCAGGTTTTGATCCAAATGATTATTCTCAAGTAGAATCAATCAAAGTATATTCTAATCCAGCTTTATCAGAAGTATATGAACCTGGTTCAATTTTTAAGGCCATTACAATGGCTGCTGCCTTAGATACAAATAGTCTTAAACCAGATAGTACATATTTTGATGAAGGTGTATTAGCTTTTGGAAACGATACAATTACGAATGCAGAGAACAAGAAGTATGGGGAAGTTACAATGACTCAAATCCTTGAGGAATCTATTAACACAGGAGCAGTTTTTGCTGGACAAGAAGTTGGTAGGGTAGATATGAAGAGGTATATAGAGAACTTTGGTTTTGGTGACAAAACATATATTGGTTTGCCAGGAGAAGTTTTTGGAGATGTTAGCTCATTAAAGAAGAAAAGTGACATATATTTAGCTACAGCTTCTTTTGGGCAAGGTATATCTGTTACACCATTACAGATGATATCTGCTTTTTCAGCTATTGCTAATGGCGGTATGTTGTACAAACCATATGTAGTAGAAAAGGTTGTTAATGGTGATATAGAGGAAATTACATATTCTCAAGAAGTCCGTCGGGTTATTAGCTCTCAAACATCTAATACATTAAAAGCAATGCTTGTAGCTGTTGTTAAGAATGCTCATGGAGCAATGGCACAAGTTGATGGATATAACGTGGGAGGAAAGACTGGTACAGCACAAATAGCAGGTTCAAGAGGTGGATATATTAATGCATATAACCATTCGTTTGTTGGTTTTGCTCCTATAACTAATACAGAATTTACTGTTTTTGTATTGTTAAAACGTCCTACACGTGGTAGATTTTCTGCAACTACTGCAGCTCCTACATTTGCCGAAGTAATGAGTTTTTTGTTAAACTATTATGAGATACCTACTGAGTATTAAAATATCTATATGAAAAATTCAGAAACAAATTTTGAAAATCAAATTCCATTTAAAAAAGATTTTGTTGAAAGTGAAGATTTGGTTGAATATAAAGGTAAACTTTTTGAGTTTGAAAATGACCCTGAAAAAATAGTTAGGATTGCTTGTTATAGAAAAGATGAGGGTGGGATGAACTGTATTGATACAGCTGTATTAGGTAATAAGTTATATAGAGAATTGGAAAATTCATATAGTATCTCTGCTCCGGTAGAATATTTGGTTGGGAAGAGCGATAAAGATAAAAAAGTGATATATGGAGTCACAGATAAAGTTAATGGAAAGAATTTAGAAGAAGTTGAGGTAACCACTGAAATTATAGAACAAGTAAAAGATCTATACAACAAGATTGCTCAATATTATCTAGATAAATTAATAAACAACGAACCCTACCTTGTAGACATAAACGCTGCTCCACAATATGTTTACGGTAAAAGAAAAGATGATACAAAAGAAAGTATATATCTTATTGATACCGATTTATATATTCATTATAAAACTATTGCTTTATATAATACTGTTTTATGGACTGTCAAACATTTTTTAATGGTTGAAAATAGGTTTAATGAAAAGTTTGATAAGACTAGGGGTATTATTGAAGAAATACTAGATAAACCTTTAAGCGATGGGATAGAAAAAAAAGAAAAAAGGAAAATAAGTAAAATTATTAAAAAGACAAAAGAGTATCTTAAAGGTATATTTCCAAAAAAAGACAAAAATTATCACCCGATTTTTTCAAACTTTGATTTATGAAACTATTCAAAAAAATATTAATTAATAACACAATTGTTGGTTATTACAAAAAAGGAAATTTAAATGAAAATATTCCTGTTTTTTTGCATGGGTGGCAATCGTCCTCTTTAAGTTTTAAAACCATTTTAGACTCCTTAGAAAATTATATCGCAATTGATTTACCTGGTTTTGGTAAAAGTGAAAAACCAGATTTAAATTGGGGACTAGATGATTACTCGAACTTTTTATATAATTTTTTAAAAAAGATCGAAATTAAAAATCCAATTTTAGTGGGGCACTCTTTTGGTGGAAGTATTGCGTTAAAATTTTGTTTAAAGGGTCATGGTGTTAAAAAAATATTTTTAATAGATAGTGCTGGTATTAGAAAAAAAGGTATGAAGGTTTTTATGTTAAAAGTTGTAAGTAAGATATTAAAGGCACCTTTTTATTTACCTGGGTTAAAATCAGTTAAGAATAGGGTAAGGGAAAAGTTTTATAAAAAGATTAACGCAACAGATTATATCGATTCAGGACCAATGAAAGAGTTTTATAAAAAGATAATTAAAGAAGACTTAACTCCAGAGTTAGACAAAGTTAAAAGTAAGACAATTATTATATGGGGTGAGCAAGACAAAGAAACATCTTTGAGAGATGCTAATTTGTTTAATAAATTAATTAATGACTCTGAATTGTTTATCATTAAGGATGCTGGGCATTTTCCTTTTTTAGATCAACCAGAAGAATTTAATAAAATCTTTACTTCAAAATTATATGCTAATTAAAAATTTACTATATATCTTTCAGAGTGAATATTATATTGTTAGAAGATTTTTAAAATATGTCTATACCCATTTTAATTGGTGGAATTTAGAAAAGAGAGAAAAACTAGATTGGACGTTAAAATCGAAATTAATTTTTATAACTTCATGGATTCTCGTGCTAGTTATTTTCATTTTATCTGTTTATAAATTTGGATGGTTTGGTTTATTATCATTAATATTTTTAATTATATTTTTGCCTTTAATAATTTTAATTAGTTTTTATTTATTTTTTCTTCCAGATTTAATTTTGAAGAAAAGAATAATGAAATTGGCTAATAAAAAATTAAACAACATAAAAATTGTTAAAATCGGCATTACAGGTAGTTATGGCAAAACAAGTACAAAAGAAATTCTTTATACAATACTCTCCAGTAAATTTAAAGTTTTGAAAACACCAGACAATGTTAACACAGACATTGGTGTTGCTCAGTTTGTGTTAAATAATTTAAAAGATGAAGATATTTTAATTGTAGAAATGGGTGCTTTCAAAAAGGGTGAGATTAAAAAAATATGCAAAATTGTTGAACCTGATTATTCAATATTAACAGGCATTAACGAAAGTCATCTGGATAGGTTTGGTTCTTTAGAGAATATTATAAAAACAAAATTTGAATTACCTGAGATGACAAAAAAGATATCAGTGTTGAACATGGATGATAATAATATTAGAGATAATTATAAACAGTTTAATATTAAAGAATCTATTTTAAAAAGTTTAAAAGATGTTGAACAGATAAACTTAAAGGATGATTTTCAAGGTCTTTCTTTTAAATATAAAGATGTAGAGTTTGAAACAAAGCTTTTAGCACAACATAACATATCTTTGATTTTGCTGTGTATTGAATTATCTATACATTTAGGTGTAGACTTAGAAACAATTAAGAGTTTTGTTTATAAGCTAGAACATATCCCCCACAGATTACAACCCATTTATAACTCTATTAGTGGAGTTTGGGTTATTGATGATAGTTATAACGCAAATAAAGCTAGTGTTAGAAGTGGGATAGAGGTACTTAATCGAGCAAAGGGAAGAAAAATAGTTTTAACACCAGGACCAATAGTTGAGTTAGGAGATAAGGCAAAAGAAATTCATTTAAAAATAGGTGAACTTTATGCTGATAATGTAGATCTTGTTTTGCTTATAAAAAGTAAAGAAACTTCTTTTGTAGAAGAAGGTTTAAAAAAGAAACAATTTACTAATTATAAGTTTTATAAAACAACAGAAGAAGCACACAATGATTTGAAAAATATTTTATCAAAAGGTGATACAATTCTTTTTCAAAATGATTGGACTGACGTATACTTTTAATTTATTATTTACAATAAACATATGAAAAAAATAGCAGTTTTTTTTGGTGGTCGTTCACCAGAACACGATGTTTCCATAATAACAGGACAGTTAGTTATATCTGGCTTAAAAAAGTTAGGACATCAAGTAATTCCAGTATATATTACCAAGGAAGGAGTTTGGTATTCTGGTGAATCTTTTAGTTCTTTATCTTTTTTTAAGAAAAAAGATAAAGAAGACGAATTCAAAAAAGAACAAAGAGTTGTTTTGGATTTTGATGTTCTATCAAAAAAACTAGTTTTAATTACTAAAAGTGGTTGGGGAAAGAAAAAAGAAGATATAGATATAGCGTTTCCTGCATTTCATGGTCTAAACGGCGAAGATGGCACTATACAAGGACTCTTTGAGCTAGCAAATATTCCATATGTTGGATGTGGTGTAGCAGCATCTGCTGTGGCTATGGATAAAATATTAACTAAGTTATTTTTTAAAAGTATTGATGTACCTACTGTTGATTTTATTTCTTTTTCTAATCATGAATGGTTAAAGAACAAAACAGATATTTTGGAAAACACAGAAAAACAATTAAAATGGCCATTAATTATTAAGCCAGCAAAACTTGGATCATCAATTGGTATTTCAAGAGCAGAAAATCAAAAAGAATTAATTTCTGCCATAGAAGTTGCTTTACATTATGATAATAGTGTATTGATAGAAAATTTTATTGAAAATTTAAGAGACATAACTTGTGCAGTTTTAGGACGTAAAGGAAATCTTAAAACTTCTTTATTGCAAGAATCTTTATTCAAAGATAAACTTTTTAGTTATGAAGATAAATATATTAATGATGGTGGGGCACAAACAGGAAAAGCAGAGGATAGCCTTGTAATACCAGCAGATATTAATAAAGAATTAACAGACAAAATCCAAGAACTAAGTAGACATATATATACAAAGCTTAATTGTGAAGGAATTGCTAGAGTAGATTTTTTGTATAACAAGAAAGAAGAAAAAGTATATTCGATAGAAATAAATACAATGCCAGGTACTTTATATCATCATCTTTGGGAAAAAAGTGGTTTAAAATTGAGTGAGCTATTATCTAACTTATTAATTTCAGCAGAAGATAGACAAAAAGAAAAAGATTCTTTATCACATGTTTTTGATTCGGAAATTTTAAATCAAATTACTTCTACTAAATTAAAATAAACTATGACTAATAGATTTATTAAATATTGGTTAGCCCGTTTAGCCAGGAAGATAATTAAAAAATATCAACCAAAGATTATTGGTATAACTGGGTCAGTTGGAAAAACTTCTACTAAAGAAGCTGTTTTTAGTGCTTTGAAAGATGATTTTAATGTTCGTCAAAACATTAAAAATTACAACACGGAAGTAGGGGTGCCATTAACAGTTTTTGGTATAGAAACAGGGAATAGGAATATATTAAGTTGGTTTAAGGTTTGGTTAAAAGCACAAAGCCTACTTTTGGGGTATGACGAATGTTATCCAGATGTTTTAGTTTTAGAAATGGCTGCTGATCATCCAGGAGATATACAGCATTTAGTTAAGATTGCTCCATGTGGTGTAGCTGTGGTTACAGCTGTAAGTGAAAGTCATTTAGAGTTTTTTCAAAATTTAGATGCAGTTAAAAAAGAAAAAGAAGTATTAGTTTCTCACTTAGCAGACAGTTCAACGGCAATTTTAAATATTGATGATGAACTTGTTGCTTCTATGCAAGAAAAAACTAATGCAAAAGTTTTAACATATGGTTTTACTGAAGGGGCAGATTTAAGAGCTTTTGATTTTAGTTATGTACATGGAGATGATAATTCTTTTTCGCATTTAAGTTTTAAATTATCATATGGAGAAAAAATAATATTAATTGAATTAAAAAATGCTTTATCTAAAACTCATGTATATTCTTTTCTTGCTGCTGTTGCTGTTGGGTTAGTATATGAATTGGAATTAGGGCAGTTAGTGAGTGTTATGAAAAACATTAGACCTCCTAAAGGTAGAATGAATTTTTTAGATGGTATTAAACATACAAAGCTAATTGATGATACATATAATTCGTCTCCACGTGCTGCTAAAGCAGCATTGGAAGTTCTTTCCAAGCTATATGTCCCAGGAAAGAAAATAGCGGTTCTAGGGGACATGTTGGAGTTGGGATCTTTTACAGAACAAGCTCATCAAGAGTTAGGTAAATTGGTTTGTGAATTGGGAGTAGACATGTTAATAACTGTTGGTGAAAGATCTCAAGATATTGTTAGAGGAGCAGAAGCTATGGGAATGAATCTGGATAAAATATTCCATTTTGATGACGTGACAGTGGCTGGAGAGTTTTTACAAGATAAGATGGAAAGAAATGATTTAGTTTTAATTAAAGCTTCTCAGGGCATGAGATTTGAGAAAATTGCTAAAGAAGTTATGGCAGAACCATTAAGATCAGGAGAGCTATTAGTTAGACAATATGGAGGATGGATTGAAGAATAGAATTATGCACATTTGACAAATCTTATATAATATATATAATTGAAAATATATTAGTAAAAACCATATATTCATCCTATACAATTCAAAATAAATTGGGATAGGATTAGAGAAAATAAAAATATGCAAGAATGCAAATTTTGCGGGATGCCTTTGGAAAAAAAAACTGAAGAAGAAGTATGTGACTTTTGTCGCAATGACGATGGAATAGAGATGATAGCAGGGGATGAACCAGAGGACGGATTTTAAAAAGTCTATTTAAAAACAAAAAAAGCTTTCTTAAGAGAATGCTTTTTTTGTTTGGTTAGTTTTAGCTATATACTAGGTGAAAAAGTGTGGACTTGACAATTCGGATATTTTTTGTTACTCTTAAAAATAATCAATTATGTATTTTGTAGAGAAACTTAAAAATTTAATATTAAATGTTGGAGGACAAAATGGAAAAAACAATGTTAGTGGTAATCAGTTTATTATTTTCATACGGTTTTGTTTTTGGACAAGATAAGATTTCAGAAACCCAAAAAGCTTTAAAAGTTTTTGAAGAAATTTTGCAAGAAGTTCAAAAGCAGAATCAGCTAATTATGCAAAGTATGCAGGTTGACGAAGAACGGGTGAAGGCAATTGTTAAAACAAATTTTAGCTATTTTCTTAGCAGAGCTTTATGTGAAGATTCAGATTTAAGAAAAATTTTAAATCCACAGATGAATTTAAGGAAGTTGGAGGTTTGTTTGGTAGAAAATAGTTCTAAAAACATAAAAACAATAATCTCTGATTCTATTTACTCTGCTCAAGATTCTTCAAATGCTTCGGCATTCGGGGTTAATCTTAATGATCCGTTGGCAAAAAATCGTTTGAGATTGATCCAATCTCGTATTGAAGAGATTTCAAATAGAGAAATTCATAAAAGACTAGTCACCATGTGGGTTGTTACAAAGAAAGAAAACCCACGTAATGCTAGTGTGGCAGGGGACCATGAAAATGTTTGGCAATTAGTTTTAGATCTTTTGACTACCGCCATGATAGGCCCTAGTTGATCTCATGTCGATCTCATGTCACAAATTATAAAATTCCCGATCACGAAATTGGTCGGGTTTTTTTTATTTGTGTTATTTGATTTTTTTGCTTAATATTGATAATATAAAATCATGAGTTCTCAGGAAATACGTAGAAAATATATAGAATTTTTTGTTAAAAAAGGGCACGTAGAAATACCTAGTGCTTCTTTAGTTCCTGAAAACGATGCTTCAACTCTTTTTGTTTCTGCTGGCATGCAACCAGTCGCACCCTTTCTTTTAGGGGAAAAACATCCAGGTGGAGATAAATTAGTTAATTCACAGAAGTGTATTCGTACTGGTGATATTGATGAAGTTGGTGATAAAATACATCATACTTTTTTTGAGATGCTCGGGCATTGGTCTTTGGGTGCATATTTCAAGAAAGAAGCTATTGAAATGAGTTGGAAATTTTTAACCCAAGAATTAGGGCTTAAACCAGAACGTTTGGCTTTTTCTGTTTTTGAAGGAGATGATAATTCTCCTCGTGATGAAGAAGCTGCTGAAGTCTGGAAATCTGTTGGGGTTTATGAAGATCGTATTGCATATTTATCTAAAAAAGAAAATTGGTGGGAACCTGATGGTCCTAGTGGGCCATGTGGCCCGGATACAGAAATGTTTTATTGGGCAGATGATTCAGTTTCTGTTCCAGATAAATTTGATGTTGAAAATGAAGGATGGGTTGAAATTGGTAATGATGTATTAATGCAATATACAAAACAAGGGAATAATATATATGTACCAGCTGAACAGAAGAATATTGATAATGGAACTGGGTTTGAAAGATTAGTTGCTGTTATGAATGGTTTAGATGATAACTATTTAACAGACCTATTTAAACCAATTATTGAAAAAATAGAGGAGTTGAGTGGTAAGAAGTATGGAGAAAATGAAGAACAAACTAAATCTATTCGTATAATTGTAGATCATTTACGTGCTGCTACCTTCATTATGGCAGATTATACTGGTGTTGTTCCGTCAAACCTTGATAAGGGGTATGTTGTGCGTAAACTAATTCGTAGAGCAATTAGGCATGGACGAATGTTAGGGATTAAAGATAACTTTACACATAAGATTGGTGAGGTAGTTATTAATATAATGAAAGATGTTTATTCTGAATTAGATAAGAATAAAGAGTTTGTTTTAAGTAATTTTAAAGCAGAAGAAGAAAAATTTACTAAAACTTTACAACAAGGGTTAAAAGAGTTTGAAAAGTTAATAGGGAAGAGTGAGAAGATATCAGGTAAGAATGCTTTTAATCTATTTCAAACATATGGTTTTCCTTTAGAGTTAACTCAAGAATTAGCTAAAGAAAAAGGTTTAGGAGTTGATGAAAAAGATTTTGAATCTGAAATGGAAAAACATCAAGAACTTTCTCGTACAGCTAGTGTTGGTAAATTTAAAGGTGGTTTAGCTAATCAATCAGAACAAACTATTAAATATCATACAGCTGCTCATTTAATGTTAGCAGCTTTACGTAAGGTTTTAGGTGATCACGTACAACAAAAAGGTTCAAATATTAATGAAGAACGTTTACGTTTTGACTTTTCTCATTCTGAAAAAATGACAGATGAACAAAAAGCTGAAGTTGAAAAATTAGTTAATGAATGGATTGGACGGGATTTAAATGTTGTTTGTGAAGAAATGAGTTTAGAAGAGGCTAAAGAAAAAAATGCTATGGGTGTTTTTGAAGATAAATATGGGGGTAAAGTTAAAATATATTCTGTTGGAGATACTAGTTGTGAAATTTGTGGAGGTCCGCATGTAGAAAGAATTGGTGCGTTGGGTAATTTTAAAATTAAAAAAGAAATATCAAGTTCTGCTGGAGTTCGTAGAATAAAAGCAGTTCTTGTGGATAACTAAAAAATAAAATTTCCACCAATATTGGCGGAAATTTTAGGGGGTTCAGTGCCCCAGTTAGAAACAATGGGTCTTGACATCCTTGTGTTAATTTAAGTATATAGTAAAAAATATAAATTGTCAATTGTATTATATGGACTGGTCGGTCGTGGAGGTGAGAGGAGTTGAACCCCCAAGCACGAGGATGTCAAAACCTGTGTCCTAACCGTAGCACCCCCACAAAACTGAACGCAGTCCATATCTTAATTATATCACATTAAATTAGAATAAATATATGACATATATAATTGTAATACTTCTTGTAGCTCTTTCTGGTTTGTTTTCTGGTCTGACTCTAGATCTTTTAAGTTTGGATAAAAATGAACTTGAAAGAAAGATTTCATTAGGAAACAAGAAAGCTAAGAAAGTATATGCTGTACGTAAAAGAGGTAATTTACTTTTATGTACTTTATTATTAGGAAATGTTGCAGTTAATTCTGCTTTAGCAATCTTTTTAGGTAATATTGCTCCTGGCCTTATTGCTGGTCTCGTAGCTACTGGATTAATTGTAATCTTTGGTGAGATTATTCCTCAAGCAACTTTTTCTAAATATGCTTTAGAAGTTGGAGCAAAAACAGCTTGGTTAGTTAAGTTTTTCATATTTATTTTATTCCCAATTTGTTTTCCAATTGCTTGGGTATTAGATAAAGCTTTAGGTGAGGAAATGGCTACTATTTATTCTAAAAAGGAATTAATGAAAATTATTGAAGAGCATGAAGTACACAAAGGAAGTGAAGTAGATGCTGATGAAAAGAGAATTGTTAAAGGAGCTTTGTCATATTCAGATAAAACTGTTAAACAGGTTATGACTCCTAGAACAGTTATATATACATTAGGAGTAAATGATATTTTAGATGAAAAACGATTAAAACAAATTCAAAGTAAAGGATTTACACGTATTCCTGTGTATAAAGGAGAAAAAGATAATGTTGTTGGTGTGTTGTACACTAAAGACTTGATCAGTATTAGACCTGGTGTTATTATTGAAAAAGTTTATAGGAAAGACAAACTATTAACTGTTTCACCAGATATTAAGCTAGATGAGCTATTAAATGATTTTGTTAAAGCAAGGACTCATATAGCTTGTGTAAAGAATGAATACGATGGAATGGAAGGTATAGTTAGTTTAGAAGATGTAATTGAAGAAGTTTTTGGTGTAGAAATAGTTGATGAAAGTGATAGAGTAGTAGATATGCAGAAAATGGCTAGAGATAAGAATAAGAAGAAATAAAAACTCAAAACCTCTCAATTATTGATAAGAGAGAGGTTTAAATATAAGAGTTAGAAAGATAGTAATGTCACAAAGTTGTTTTTATCAATATAAAAATAATGTTGAGACTTGCACCGTGTACAATATAGTTTAATTTGATTATTTTTGTCTCCAATTTCAGAAGCAATTAATTCAAATGTATTATTTTTACATTTTTTACATTTGGATACAGAAGTACTTTCCTTTTTAAATATTTTTACTATACTATCAAAATGTATAAATCTAAGAGGATCTTTTCTTTTTTTGCGTCCGAATAATAGCGACAGAAAAGGAAAAGAAATATTCCCAAAAACAAACGGGATAAACTTTTCTACTCCTCGATATTTGAAAGCAATTTTAAGATAAACAAACAAGCTAATTAATAATAGAACAATAAAAGGATAGAGCATGGGTGTAGTTTTTGGGACACAAAAGGTTGTCCAAAAAATACAAGTTTAGACAGTAGAACAATTACCCCACCAAGGGTAAAGATTAATTAAAATTTG
>CAYSXS010000013.1:0-34593 GCA_964435065.1 uncultured Gammaproteobacteria bacterium | reverse complement strand
GTGCTAACCACAAACCTACCAGTAAATAATTCAGTAGTACTTGCCTGTCCCATTACTTCCAAAGGGTAGTTAGGGGCTGTCGTCCCGATGCCGACGTTGCCGTCTTTAACATAAAGAGTGTCATTAGCAGTAAAGTTTCCAGTTGTGGTTGCATTAGCTGTGATAGTTGTTGATGCTGTTATGTAAGCTCCATTTACTGCTGTTAGTAATCCTCCTATGTATGCTGTATCTGTTGTTGTTATTGAATTAAATGTTGATCCACCTGCAAAGTATGAAGTTCCATCTACTCTTAGATCTGATGTGAAATATCCTGTTCCTGTTACATTTAGAGCATAAGGATGAGTTGTTGTTGCTACTGATAAAGATCCTGATATTGTATGTGTTCCTGTAGTAGTGGCATTCCCTGTAATATGCAAATCATTAGAAAAATCAAATTCATCATTTGTATTGTCCCATGATAAATAGTTAGTCTGGGCGTTATCAAAGTAAATAAAATTATTACCTGCTAAAGTCATTTGCAATAATCCTCCAATATCCATATCACCATCTACATCTAGGTTTTCTGTAAATGTTGTTGTTGCTGTGTCTGTTCCTAGATCAATAGTCATATCTCCTCCATCTGCTATTGTAAATGCCACATAATCTGAATCTTCTAGATCATATGCTAATCTTAATTGCTCTGATGTTGATGATGCGAATATTTCTCCTACTACTGATAGTTTGTAATCTGGGGTTGATGTTGAAATTCCTACATTATGATCATTGTTATCAATGAATAATATATCTGTTCCATTATCATCTTGGACTGTCAGATTTCCTGCTATGGTTGTGGTGGCTAAATATGAAGTAGTGGCAACATTAAATCCATATGTATTCTGATAACTTGCTCCAACAGCAAAATGCCCTTTGTCATCTGCACGCACTAAAATATTATCTGATGCATCCAATAACTGAAATAAATCAGCTATGCCTTGATTAACACCTGCCTTAACCGTAATAGTTGAACTTGCAGCTCCACCACTATCAGTGCCTTCAACCCAAATTGGAAAATTAAAATTAATATTATTTTCCGAAGCATCCCATCTCATAGCTGCATTAGTAACTGGATTACCGCGCTCAAAAACAACAGAAGAATCTTCTGTATCATTAGTTACATTGCTTGAATTAATCACAATCTCATTTGAAGCTGTGCCAGAAATATCTGTTCCACCAGCACTTAAAGTATTAACATTAAAACTGTCAAAATATCCATTTGCCCAACGATTTACAGAAGAGCCAACATCTTGCAGATTATCAGCCGGAATTAAGTTAGATAAAAATTCAGAATTAATCACAATACGATCAGTTACGGCATCGCCTAAAGTTATTGAACTTCCATCAACTTTAAAATCATTTGTTATATATTGCGAGCCAGTTGTTGTAGCATTGCCAGATATATATATATCTGAAGTTGTGGCATAGCCCAAAATTGAAACGCCGTGCTCAAAAATTGATGGCTTAGCGCCAACTTGAAAAGCAAAGTCCTGTGATGTTGTTGTTGCTATTGCTAATGTTGTTCCTATGTATGCTGTATCTGTAGTTGTTATTGAATTAAAACTAGCTCCTCCTGCAAAATATGAAGTTCCATCTACTCTTAGATCTGATGTGAAATATCCTGTTCCAGTTACATTTAATGTATAAGGATGAGTGGTTGTTGCTACTGCTAAAGAAATAGAATAAACTCCTGTGCCAGAAGTTGTTGCATTGCCAAAATTATAATAATCGCCATATTGAAGTGTTGAAGTTGCTATTGTTAAACCATAACCATCAGCTGGGCTTGATGTTGCAAAACCATAATGCCCTTGGGTCGTATCAATTACAAAATGAGTTTCGCCAGTTGTATCCTGAACTGAAACTGCAGTTGTAGAATTAACTGACATTAAAATACCGCCTCTAGTAAAAATATCTCCATCAGAAGCAAGTGAAAAATATCTTGTACCAGCTACTTGAA
This sequence comes from uncultured Gammaproteobacteria bacterium, assembly GCA_964435065.1. Lineage (GTDB taxonomy): Bacteria > Patescibacteriota > Patescibacteriia > UBA2196 > UBA2196 > CAYSXS01. The sequence goes on along the minus strand of CAYSXS010000013.1, from coordinate 32,603 downwards.
AATCAATAAAATTTCCAGAATAACTAGCTGGGTTAGCTGCAATAAAAGTTCCATTTACAGAACCAGCTGTCATTGGATTTGAAGTTAATTGAATCAAAGAAATAGTTGATGAAGCTTGTGGACTTGAGCCAAACATTAAAGCCGAACTAGCACCTTTTTGATCAAACACAACTAAAGGCGCGCTTGATGACGCAGTTAAAGAAAAAATACTTTGTGTTGATGACGCATTTTGTAAATTTAAAACTCCTGCATTAGACAAAGACAAAACACTTAATTCAGATTGTTTAAAATCAAAAATTCCTCCATCGCCCATCTGGTCAACTTTTACTAAATAGTCAGTGGAAGAACTTTTAATATCAATAACACTTTGAGTTGTTGAAGCAGTAATATTAAAAACATCAACAGTTGTTGAAGTTGAGATGTTAATTGGATCTGCAAAAGTAAATTCAGGAGTGTTAGTTGCTGATGTTAAATTCCAAGTTATATTTCCTTTATTATCAACTGAAGATCGCCATTGATGATCTGTATCATAAGCTACTGTTAATTGCGGAGTTGATGTAGCTTCAATAATTACAGTTCCAGATTGTGAAGTTGAGCCAGCAATAATAATATTCCCATCCTTATCAACTTTAAATTTACTTGCGTCTCCAACTTGAAAATTTATAAAATCCCCAGTAAAAGTTGTTGGATTAGCTCCAATAAATGTTCCACTTGCAGATGCTGAAGATAAATTATTTGGACCAAGCATTACAAGAGAAGTCGTTGTTAAACTCAACGGGGAAGAAGTAATCCAAATTGCTGGTTCAGTTGTAGTAGCAGAATCAACTCTAATCGAACCATCAACTTCTAAATCATCTGAAAAATATCCATCACCTAATCCCAAAGACCAGTCTGGTGTTCCAGATCCCATTGATAAATAACTAGAACCAGAAACACTTGTAGTTGATATTCCGCCGTTTGCTGTCAAAACTCCAGCAATATTTACTGAACTTTCAAAACTAGCTGCTCCCCTAACTGCCAAAGTGTCTAATTCTGTAGCACCAGAAACTGATAAGTTGCCAGCGCCAATAAATGTTGCAGCAAAAGCAGAACCAGCACCATCTGAAGCACTTGAACCAGAACCAACATTGTAGATATTAGTTACAAAAGTATCCCCACTAGAAGACCCTGAGCTTGTTGAAGGATCAGTATTTATACCTGGATCACCTTTTTCGCCATGTTCACCTTTATCACCTTTAGGTCCTTTAATATACACAACCTCTCCAGATGAGCTTTGTCCAGGAGTTTGGTGTACCACATAATCACCTTCATAAACAATTGTGGTTTGACCGCCTTTATTCTTATTTTGCTGTTTTAAAAGATAAAGATACGAATCCTGTAACGCAACATAATCATCTAACCAGCTGTTTCTACTTTCTCCCATCTTTAGACCTAGAGACTTAGCTAGGTTGATAGGTTGTTTATATATCCATTCTCCAAGTTTAACTATTGGTTTCACGGTTATATTGTATATACCAGCAGAAAATTTTTCTAAACCTATAACCGAATTGCTATATGCCTTGTTTGCTTTTTCAGAGGCAATCTCTAAACTCCTTGGTGTTTTCTTTAAAGCATTACCTGTCATATCTACACCTTTTAGAGCAATATTACCAACTACTGTTAAACCTTCTTCTGTTTTACTTCCTATCTCAAAGAATTTAAGATCAAAAATCTCTTCTAAAGACATCTTTACCGCAAGATTCAATTCTTTATCAGACAACATATTTTGAATCTTCCCAACAAATTTTGTATCTAAAATCTTTTTGTCTAACTTAGCAAAATACTTTTTAACACTTGAATCTCTATTCCAGTCCTTTGCAATGTTCTGAGAAATATTTTTAACTTCTGTTGCTTTTGTAAAAAAGTTCAAATATTTTTGTTGATCTTTTGCTCCAGCTATTTTTTGAAATCCCCCTGCTAAAAAAGTTTCTTTTGAGTTTGTTTCAACACTTGAGTCAACTCTGTCAGTGCTTATATTATATATACCATATATAGCACCAGAAATATTTTTCACAGTATTACCAAACAACTCTTCACCAACTGTTTCTTTTGCATAATTAAAACCAGAGAATGCTAAATTAATTTCAGTATCAACAAAATTTTTCAAATACATTGGCAAAGGATAAACATATTCTTTAAAAAATACTTGCGTTTTTTTAGAAAGTTTTGTAACATCAACGGAATTAATATTTGTATTCAACAAAATTGAAATAAACAATCCAGCAATACAAGAAACTAAAATAAATTTTTTTAATAAATTTTTAAATTCTATATTTTTAAAAACAAAAAAGATCCTAAACTGATCTTTAAAATATTTAAAAAAACTTTTTTGGTTATCTTTTTTTAATTTTTTTTCACTTTTAATTAACCTATCTGTGTTTTTTGATATAAATTTACCTTTGATATTTCCTTTTAAATCAGAAGGGTGATCTTCAATATAATTTTTTAACCATTCTGTTTTAGTAAACCAATTACGCCCTATTTTTTCTGCTTTTAATAAATTTCTTCTTGCCAAAAGAGATAAATACTCTTGTGAATAATTGCATTTATCTGCTGCCTCAGATAACCTAATAAAACCTTTGCCATTAGCAACCCTGTTATTTACCTCAATATCTTGTTTTTTTGAATGACGAGCCATGAAAAAATTATTTATTTTTTATTTTATTTTATTTTCTTTTTAATTAATTTAATTGATTTTATTTTATTTTCTAAATTTTGTATATATATTATGGTTTTTAAATACATAATATAGCTATATTTTTCTTTATTTTTAAAATCTTCTATACACGCACAAAGCCCTGGTAAAACCAGGACTTTGCTATTGATTTTTAGCCTAAATCGTGCTATACTAACAATAAGTATATAAAAAACGTCTATCAAAAAAAGGTAATATCCAACTAAAATTTAATATTTTGCGCTTTCCTATAAAATATTTTTAGTTTCTACCCTTTTGGTGGGCGTTTTTTGTTTAAAAAATCTTAAACAATTAAATAGACTTTGCAATATCAATATATAATTTATATATTGTTGATAGATATTTAACCCGATATTACTCTATAGCTTATTAAAGACTTTTATTTACGCTTTCATGTCTAATTATACACCCAAACTATACATAAGTCAATACTAATATCGGGTAATTAAAAGTTAATTATATTTTTCCGATATTACTTTTTGTAAATATTCATAAAATTTTTAAAACGTCATATTATAGTTATTAAACACGGAAATATATAAATTATATAAAATGACAACTATAGAAAAAGAAAAAAGAAATTTTACTTATAGAAACAAGAAAAAAAGTTTTACACAAGAGAGAAAATTTTTATTCTTTTTGGATCTATTGCTCTCTTAGTTTATCCACAGAATAATTAATTTTCTAAAAACTTTATAAAAAGCTAAAAACTAATATATTTCTTTATTTTTTTGTTTTGTATTATAAAGTTTTTAGAAAATTAATTCTTTATTTTGTATTATTTCTTATTAATTTATATTTAATTAAAATTATTTTTTTATTAATTTAATTATTTTTGAATTTATCTAAAACAATTTATGCTTAAAAACCTATAGTATAAAAACAAATCACATAGAAGCAGACTCAGGAGTAAATATTCATTTATTATATTTAGAAACCTATAATTTATGACTGCATAGAAACTCTTATCAAGAGCGTGATACTAAAAAATAGTATAAATCAGAAACTACAGAATCTGTCTTATAAAAACTTATTGCTATTCTAATGATAAAAAAGCATAACATACACCATAAAACAAAAATTAAATAGAAGTATATTCTTTAATTTCTATCCGATATTGTACTTTAAAACGTCTATATATTGTATATTTCACAATTATACAAATATAGCATATGAATACAGGATATTCATTAAATTTTATTATATATTACTATATTCTCATATCGGACTTAATATTTACTAATATTTTCCACTGTTTTTGTCAATAGTAATTGACAAAAGCCATTTGATACTAAATCTAAAAGTGCTGTTTGTTTGTAATAAAAAATAAAAAAATTCAGTCCTGAGTGCTCAGAACTGAATTTTTTGTTAATATTTTGTATTTTCTACTTATTTCTTAGTATTTTCATATTTATTAATCGCTTCAACTATTTTTGCATCATCTGTTAGATCTTCAACAAACAAGATATGTTGTCGATTTATCCTCATTTCATCGTATGGCCCATGCACTTCATTGCCTAATTTTATAAGCGGAAAGTCTTTTGGAATCTGTTCTGCTCCTTGATGAAGGTTAACCATGTCTTGTAAATAGTATATATTTTTTATAACTACACTATCACTATTTTCTGAGATAACTTGTCCAAAATATGTTTGATTATTAGTTAAGAAAATTGCTTGCCAGCTTGCTTTATTTTTTGAAAGCCCACCAGCATTACCAAAATTTTGAATAGCTAAATATATTAGTAAGCCGATTATTATTACTGCTGAAAAAATTAATACCCATCCACTTTTTGTCACTCTATATTTAAATCCTGTGTTTGTTGTTTCCATATTTTTTGTTTAATTTATTATGTATTAATTTTACATCATAGTTTTTTAAAAAGCAAAAGCTCTAATTATTTTTATTAATATTTACTACTACTCCGCAAGCAGCTAACGTTGTCATTAATGCAGTGCCGCCAAAACTTACTAATGGTAACGGGACCCCAGTCAACGGCATGATACCAACCATTGCTCCCATGTTAAAGAAAGCCTGTCCCCCAACCCAGATAACAAACCCTATAATAAAAAGCTTAGCGAAATTATTTGTTGTTCTTTTAGAAATTTTTAAAACTTTAAAAATAAAAAATAAATAAACCAAAACAAAAAGTACAGTAATTAAAAAACCAAACTCCTCCCCCATTATAGCGAAGATAGAATCTCCAGCTACCTCTGGTAGATATTGAAACTTTTGTCTTGAGTGCCCAAGCCCCATACCAAATATTCCGCCACTACCTATAGCAAGCAATGCTTGATTGATATGGTAACCAATACCTTGTGGATCTATTTCTGGATTTAAAAAAACAGTTAAACGTTGCATACGGTATGGAGCTATCTTTATCAAACCAACAACCCCTATAATTCCTGCTATACACAAAGAAAATATATATGATAATTTAACCCCTGAAGCATAAAAAATACCAAGAGACATAATGGCTATGATAAATAAAGTACCAAGGTCTGGTTGTAAAGCAATCAATCCTGTAACAATTCCTACTATTATTATGAAAGGAATAAGCCCTTGGGATATACTATTTTGATTCTCTTTATTCTTTGTAAACCATGCTGCCAGATATATTAACAGTCCAAATTTTGCAATTTCAGATGGCTGGATCGAAAAACCTCCCCAACCAATCCATGAATGTGCCCCATGACGAATAATACCGAGTCCTGGTATAAATACTAAAATTAGCAAAATTATGGACGCAAAAAAGAATAAATTAGCTTTTTTTTGAAAAAATTTATAACTTATCCTAGAAAAGATAATAAAAAAGAGTATTCCTGGTAATAATCCATGGGTTAACTGATGTTTTAAGAAATAATAACTATCATTAAAACCTGCATACCCTACTACCGATGAAGCTGATGCTAACATTATCAAACCAAAAACCACTAAAGCCCCTATGGTTATTATTAACGATGTACTAGATTCATTATCTTTCTCACGTGTCATACATTCTTATTCTATCCTATTTTTTGCAAAATAAAAAGCTGGCCAAATTTGATTTGACCAGCTCGTCGATAAAGACTAATTTTTAAACACTTTTTTAAATTTAAAAATTAAATAAATACCTAAAATAAATGTAATAGATCCCAAGCCCTGCAACAAAGAAGCTAGGATTATTGGATTTTGTTCATATGAGAACAAAAACAACATTAACCCAAAACCACCTAGTCCAACAGCTTGACTAAATCCAGCAATGGCTGAACGAATAGAAATTACTGTTGCTCTGTTTTTAGAATCCAAACGATCATTTAAAAAATGATCTAAAAATGGATCCTGGTAGCCACGCACTATATTTTGACATAAAACAAATAATGTAGCAGACATAGCAACAAATTTACCCATCAATATTATTGGTAGACTCGCAAAAATAACCAAACCAATAATGCTTGTATATTCACCAAACTTCTTTTCTAACCAATCCGCCTTCCAACTAAAAAACATGGCGACAATATTAAGAATAGCAAATAAGAAACCCCAATATTTAATTGGCAAATTAACCAATTCAAAATATGGGTTATATGTAAAAAACCAGACCTTCCCACTTACAGTAATAACCATAGCAAAAGCAATAATCCATTTTACTTTTTTATTATTCTTTACAAACAATACACTTATCTTCATAAGATCCAGGTGTTCAGATAAACCACACTTATTTATTCCATTCGTTTCTTTAAAAAATAAAGTTGCTATAGCAGCTAAGGCCACAAAAGGAATGGATAATAAGGCGGGCAGACGGCTATGTATTTCAGTTAAATAACCTGCAAATAAAGAACCAACTGCAAAAAGTAAAAATCTAATCGCCAGTGCCTTTCCCTTTATTTTTTTATAATCCGTTGTTTCCCAAACAGAAGACCTTTTTAAGGAATCATATAGAAAAGCTGAATCAGCACCTGAACAGAGCGAAGCTCCTATCATCCATACGATATTAGCTAGCCAGACTATTGCTGGGGAATTCGCAACAGAAAAAAGAATAATACATACTAGATATAATATGGATCCAGCCATGATGGTTTTCTTACGACCAATTAAGTCTGCTAAAGCCCCAGAAGGAATTTCTGGAATTATGAAACCCAATACTACAACTGCCTCCATAAAATATATTCCATGCAGTGTCATGTGTCCCTGCTCTTGCAAATAATGAATTAAAATTGGTCCCCAAAACAAGGGTTCACGTAATACGTGAAAAATAAAATAAAAAATTATGTTGCGTGAAAAAGGATCTTGAAAAATTCTTTTTGCTTTCACTGTATTCCTCCTATAAAATTATTCCTTGATCTACTGCTAGTTTTTTAAAGGTAGCGGATTTTAGAGCCAGTTCTTCGAAACTCTCTGCAATAACCTCTACTTCTCCACCTTGGCCATTGAGATTATTTAACATGACATATTTGTTGCAAATACGACGCACTGTATTTAATCTGTGTGTAATAATAACGGCGCTAATATCTTCTGTTAAAATAGTTTCTAAACCTTCTTGTACTTCTCTTTCTGTGGTTGAATCCAACGAAGATGTAGCTTCATCAATTAACATAAATCTTGGTTTTTTCATTACCGCCGAACCAATCATTAACCGCTGTGCCTGTCCACCAGAGAGCTGAACACCGTTTTTGCCTACCACAGTGTCTAGACCGTCTGTTAGTCTGTCCCCAAAATCAATTTTCAAAAGTTGCATAATCTTCCAAATTTCTTTATCATCTGGAATCTCAGATCCACTACCCAATAACTCATAAAGTAAATTATAGCGGATAGAACCATTTAAAATTTGAGCCTTTTGCGGAACATAACCAATATGACGTAACCATGACTTTTGTTCGATCTTCTTTAAGTCAACTCCGTCTATCTTAATACACCCATAAATTGGATCCATATATCTGAGAATAAACCTCATAACTGTTGTCTTTCCTGCTCCACTTGGACCAACAATCCCGACTTTGTCTCCAGGACTAACAGTAAACGAAATATTACTTATGGTTATAGCATGTTCACTGCCACTCTCTTTGTTAATCTGCTTCGGATACCTATAAGTCACGTTGTCAAAATCAAGTTTGCAAGATGCGTTCTTAGATAAAATGATAGGATTCTCATATCTAGCCAAACCAACCGGCAATTCCAAAGCTTCTTTAAGCGACATAATACTTGGTGCAACCGAATTAATTTGATGCTCAATCTCTCCGATCTGCCACAACCGAGCAGCTAGCAAACTACTCCAAGTAACAAGGGGGTATAATAAACCTATCTTCATCTGTCCGTGCCAAACTTCATAGGCTCCGTAAATCATAATTAACAAACACAAGATACTTGTGACGACTCCACGTAAAGTAATTCTTGGCAAAAACCAACCTGCCCAAAATTTATAATCTTCCGCAAAGATTTCATCAAACTCTTTGTCCATTATATCTACTTCTTTCTTTTCCATGCCAGCATTTTTAACCCTCTCTACCATTTCTAATCTCTCACAACGATATTTATTATGATTACGCCACCGTATATCTATAGGCAAACACACTTTTAATGTTTGTTGATTAAGATAAAGACTAGAAAAACAATACCCAGCCAATAAAATCATTACCAATAATCCTGCCCTCCAATCAAGTATCCATATTGCGAGAAAAGAAGTAACTAAATTCATTAGAATATCAAAGCCACCAAACATAAGTAAACCTTGTAAATAAGCAACTCTATCATAACCTTTTTTAATATTAGGTTCATTTAACAAATCATTCTCAATAATATGTGTGCCTAACGATTTACTTAAAAACATTTTTGTTGTTTGTTGATTTAAGCGTCTAAAATTATCGCCCCAAAGACCTTCTCGAAATATTGTTTGCTTGTAATAAATGAAAAGTGAAAACAAAGTAAGTACAACAAAAGTACCTAGACTATAATAAATAAGAAAAACTTCTCTCTCTTTCTCACCATCAAATATCCAACCTGTAGCCCACTGTATAACTATTGAAATTACACAATATACAGCTGTCAACATTGCTACCCACTTAGCCTTTCTCTTGCCTTCCTCACTAACCAATTCTTTCCATATCCAACTAAAAATTAATTGCATACTGGTTATACTTTCTTTCAAATATTCACTCCAGTTTTTTGCAATCTTTCTTTTTAAATCTGCATCAACACTCATTATGTACCTCCTAAGTTTTATTAATTGTTAAATAGCTTTTTTAATTTTTGAAATTAAAACTCCCTGGTCTTTATGGCCAGGGAGTTATCTAGAAGTATATTTAGATTAAATTTATGTAATCATAGTTGAACATAATTTACTTATAGACAAATCCTTAGCCATATTTGTAGACATACCAAAAACAGGTAAATCACAAACATATGTAATAGCATTATTTCTTAACCAATATTTATTTTGTCTATTATAATTATTCATAAACTTTTTATATTTTTTCGCAAAAATTAATTGTTATGTTTTACTTTTACTATATATTCCCTTTAGTGTCAAGTGGATAACTTATATATTATAGTTCTCTATATATTAAGTTAAATTTTTTAATTTTTAGTTACAGTTTTTTAATTAATTCTTTTATCATTCCATCAAAATTACGAGAACCCATAAATACTACTACATCCTTGGGTTTAGCCAATTTTAGGATATTTTGTATAATTTTATCAGGATTTGGTTGATAAACTACGTTTTTGTGGGTTTTTTTAAGATTATCAGCTAATTCCTTGCCAGAAACATCATATACTCCTGGTTTTTTCTTATATTCATTCAGTTTAGGTATATACACTTTATATACCCCTTTAAAAGCATTGTTGTAACTTTTCACACATTTAATTGAACGACCACCACGATTTGGTTCAAAAACTGCAAAGATTTTTGAATCTGGAAAATGTTTAACTAAGGCTTTAACAGATTCTTTAGACTTAGATGGTGAATGTGCAAAATCATCTATTATTGTAACACCTTTCTTTACTTGTCTAACTTCTAATCTTCTCTTAACATTCTTAAAACTTTTTACCCCGTCTTGAATCTTTTTTAATGGTATTTTAAATTCTTTAGCTAAAGTAATAGCTGCAGACCAATTCTCTAAATTAAAATCTCCAATTAAATTAGTTTCAAAACCACTCATTAGTTTTTTATCATTCATATAATACAAAACTTTACACTTTGCAGATTTTAAAACTTCATCTAAATTCTCTCCTCCTTTTTTAGTAATAATGATTCCGTCTTTAGGAATTGATTTAACTAAACCTTTAAATGTATCAATATATGATTTCTTGGTTTTAAAAATATCCATGTGGTCCCATTCAGCTGAAGTTAAAATTAAATACTTTGGATGATAGAAATCAAACTTAGAAGAATAATCCCAAGGTGAAGCTGCCGGATATTCATCCCCCTCAACAATTGATATTTTTGTTTTAGTTAATCTGGCTCCGTGGTTAAAATTTAAAGGTAAACCTCCTAGCATATAGCTAGGATTTTTGTTTGCTGATTCAAACAACCAAGCAACCATAGCAGTAATTGAAGTTTTGGCATATGTACCAGCTATGACTATAGAGTTTGATTTAATAAAATATTTTTCTAGTAACTTAGGAAAATGCTCTAATTCGATTCCATTTTCTCTAGCATACATTACTTCTGAGTTTGTATCTGCGTAATGTGCGTTACCAATAACAATCTCATCTGGCTTACCGATTTTTTTAGGATTGAATGGATAATAGTAATCAACCTTATTCTTCTTTAAATAATCACTCATTGGAGGAAATATCTTTTTAGGCTCAGAACCAGTAATCTTAAATCCTGCATGCCTAAAAGCCACGGCTATCGAAGCCATAGCTGTTCCACCTATCCCTATAAAATGAATATGTTTTTTCATAATATTATCTTTAATAACTCACCCATAAACATAAAATATATACCACCCTGTATAAAAGCAGGAATGGATAAAAAGGTAATATGTCCTTTATCAGACGCACAATAGTTGTATACCCACAACCTACTACCCAAAGTCCAATGACATACTTTACCAAATGAATATTCAAATAAAAAGACTATTACCCCTGTTGTTAAAACAACAGAAAGATATCTAACATCAATTAATACTGTTAAATATACCAGACTGACAATAAAAGGGATATAGAAATATATTATGTTTAGAATATTTACTTTTTTAAATTCAAACCTTTTCTTTTTGAATATAAGCCTAATGGATATTGTTAAAAGTTGGATAGCTAAAAATATTGCTGAAACATAAAGAAATTCAACATTCCCAGATGATAAAGTTATTAATCCATCAGATAGTTTAATAAAGCAAAACCAATAAACAAATCCTCCTAAACCCCACGGTATTAAATTTAAATAACTGGTATAGTTTTTAAACAAAGTTTGTACTTTGTAATCCCAAAACCTTTTGGGATAAAAAATATCCCATAACCATGAGAATAGTGTTTCCCCTACCATTCCTAATATACCAAATAGGAGAAAATATATTAAAAACAAAAAATTGTTTTCAAAGAAGGATAAAATAATAACCAATAAGATAATTGGCAAAATAATTCTTAAGTAATATTTTGAAATAGATATCTTCATTTTTACATCTGTTCAGGAGTATTAACACCTAAACACTTTAAAACATTTTGTAAAACTTCTTTTGTTGCTTTAACAATTTCTAATCTAAATTCTAAAACTTTATCATCCTCAACAACTTTACAATTTTCATAAAAACCATGAAGCTTGTCTGCTATGGATATAGCATAAAAAGCTACTTTGTGTACTTCATAAGTTTTAGAAACTTCAGAAATTAATTCTGGCCACTTAGTTAATTCTTTAATTAATTCTTTTTCAGAATCATGTAATTCATATTTATCTTTAATTTCTTCTGTACCTTTTGCTTTCTTTAATATATTACAAACCCTAGCATAAGCATATTGGACATAAAATACAGGATTTTTCTGAGATTTTTCTTTAGCTAAATCTAAATCAAAATCCATTGCCTTGTTATTAGCATGCATTAAAAAGAAAAATCTAGCCACATCTAATCCTACTTCATTAACTAACTCTTCTAATAATACATATACTCCTTTACGTTTAGACATTCTGTATTCTTTGCCATCTTTAATTAAACGTACCATTTGCATTAATAATATTTCTAATTGACCTGGATAACCAATCAAAGTCGTAGCTAATTTTAATCTTGGAACATAACCATGATGATCTGCGCCCCAGATATTAATTACTTTATCAAATTTTCTATCATGAAATTTATTCCAATGATAAGCAATATCAGGCAAAAGATATGTCTTATCTCCATTAGATTTAACTAAAACACGATCCTTATCATCCTCTGTATCTTGATCTGCTACTTTTAACCAAATAGCTCCTTCTTTTTCAAAAACTAAATCTTTCTTTTTTAACTCCTCTAATATGTCGTCTACTTTTCCTTTATCGTGTAAATCCTTTTCAAAAAACCATTCATCAAATTTGATATTCATTTTTTCTACAGCTGGTTGGATATATTCTTTAACAATTTTATCTGCTGCCCATATACCAATTTCTTCAATATTATTTTTATGAATATTTTCTTTTTTTAATTCTTCTGCTAGTTTATCAATATATTCTCCTGAATATTGTGCTTCCTCGTCTTTTAATATTGAATGACCTAAAATTCTAACTTGATTACCAAAGTTATTTACATAAAACTCTCTTTCTACTTTATGACCGGCCAAATCTAAAATATTAGCCAAAACATCACCAGAAAAACCACCCCTACCATTAGCTAAAGTTAAAGGTCCTGTTGGATTAGCAGAAATGAATTCAACTTGAATTTTTTGTTTATCATCTGCTTTTAATTTTCCAAAGTCTTCTTTTTCTTTTAAAATCTCTTTAACTTTTTCTTGAAGAAAAGATTCTAAAACAAAGAAGTTAATAAAACCAGGTTTAACTATCTCAACTTTTTCAAAGTCATTAACAAAATCTCCTAGCTCATTTAATATCTCTTGACCTACTTCCATTGGGTTCTTGTTCAATTTCTTACCTAAAACCATAGCCACATTACAAGAATAGTCACCTAAATCTGATTGAGGAGGATATTCAACCTGAAACAAAGTATTCTCTAAAGAATACTTTTCTTTTAATACTTGATTAATTTGTTCTTTTATTGTATCTTTGATATTCATATCATTAGATTCATTATATATCAATATCTGATATAATAAAAGTATGAATATCACAGAAAACAAACGAACATATCATGATTACAAGATCTCAGAAACAATTGAGGCTGGTTTAGTATTGTCTGGACCAGAAGTTAAATCAGTTAAAAAAGGTTCTATTAGTTTAAAAGGAGCATATATATCAATTGATCAAAATATGGAAGCATATCTGGTTAGTGCACATATTGCGTTATATAAGCCAGCAAAAACATACCAAAAAGACTATGATTCTGAACAACCAAGAAAGCTATTGTTGAATAAGAGGCAAATAAGCTCTTTAGTTGGTAAACAAGGAGAAAAAGGTATCTCTATTTTACCTTTAAGAATATATGTAAAAAATCGCTTGATTAAGCTTGAAATTGGCATTGGAACAGGAAAAAAGAAATATGATAAGAGAGAAGACATTAAAAAAAGAGATTTTGAGAGAAGAAAGAAGAAATTAATGTAAACCCTTGCATTTTATTAAAAACTATGATATAATAGATATAGATTAACAATATTGTTAATGTTTATGTCAAATATCACTAATAAATTACTAATTTTAGCTAATTCTAGCAAAACAGTTTTTTCCACAACCGACTTATCTTTGATGTGGAAAACAAAAGATAAGAAAAGTTTAAATGTAATCATACACAGAGCTAAAAATAAAGGATATCTAAAAACAATCAAAAGAGGTATATATAGGTTAAACGAGAAAAAAATAAATATATTTGAATTAGCCTGCAAAATGAAGAAAAACTCATATATAAGCTTTGAAAGCGTGTTAACACAAACTAATGTTATTAATCAGTGGCATGATGAAATAATTTTAGCTAGTGATAGAAACTTATCTATTAAAAACGAATACGGTAAATTTATATATAAAAAATTACCAGAAACAATATTAGCTAATCGACTAGGTGTTATTAAAAAAGACGAATATTTTTTTGCCTGTGCCGAAAGAGCTTTGTGCGATAAGATATATAAAAGCGGTTTAACATATTTCGATGATTTAACTTCAATCAATAAAGAATTAATTTTAGATATAAGCAAGATATATAACAAAAGAGTTATTAGAGATATCAAAAAATTATTAAACATAAAATAATATTTATGCGTTTAGAAAAAATAGAACATAAAAAAATAATGTTAAACATTTTAGCTGACATTTCTTCTAATCCCCTATTGTCCTCTAATCTAGGTTTTAAGGGCGGTACTTGTTGCTACTTTTTGTATGGGTTAGACAGATTCTCTGTTGATTTAGATTTTGATTTATTACAAAACCAAAAACAAGATGGAATACTTAATGAACTTGATAAAATATTAAAAAAATATGGTGAAGTAAAAAAAGAAGGTAATGTTTTTGCCCGCAAAGTTAAATATAATCCCGAATCAAGTGCTATTAAAATAGATATTTCTAATCGCTTTGATATTAATAAATTAAACACTTACACAGCCCAAGACATTGTATCTTCTGTGCCTCTTAATATCTTAAACAAAAAAGACATTTTTGCCCATAAATTAGTTGCCCTAAAAGAAAGATACACAAACAAAATTAACAAAAAAACAATCGCTCATAGAGACTTATATGACATAAACTTCTTTTTTGAACAAAACTGGGACTTTAATTCTGATATTATAGAATTACGTACCCAAAAATCAGCTACTAGATACTTAAAAGAACTAAAAACTTTCATTGAAAAAAGGGTTGATAACAAAAAGATATTAGAAGGTTTGGGTTCTCTAGTAGATGCCAAAAAAAGAAATTGGGTAAAGGAAAATCTTAAAAAAGAAGTCATCAAAAAACTTGCTATTTACATAACAGCCATAAAAAGATAAAAACTTGACATAAAACCATATTTTCTTTACAATAAATAGGAACTCAGAGAGTTCTTTTTTCATAGATTCGTTTAGGAATCTAAACATGGGGGTGTCTTAATTCGATGGAATTAACCTATCTAATCTAGCAAATCTAGTGAAAGCTAGTAAAACATTTGAGTTTAAAATAACTCCAAAATTTTTAAGCCGTGCTAAGGCAGGTTTAGCTAATTTAGCTAATTCTTTTGCTTTACAACCGGTTACCGCAGTAGCCTAAATCTCTACTGCCATCCAACTGACTGATGTTTACTAAGTCTAATTGGATGTCATAATCTGTAAACTAAATATTTAATCTGCCTTAATTAAATATTGAAATTTAAAAGGCTCGAGTAAAACATATTTTGGATATTTTTTACCTTTTACTTTAAAACCCCAAATATCCTAAGTTTGTAGAATGATTATTTAGCCTATTCTAGACGCCGGTGTGATACCGACCACCTCCACCAAAAAAACACATGCAAATAAAAAGAAGAAAACCAAAACGCAGACCAGAGATTGAACAAAAAAAACGAACCAGACTTAATGGTTTAATTAGAGTTCCTGAAGTTAGACTTGTTGATGAAAACAATGCTAGTATTGGTGTAATCAAAACAGAAGATGCTTTAAAAAAAGCTAAGGATGCTGAATTAGATTTAGTAGAAGTTAACCCTAAGGCACAACCTCCTGTTTGTAAGATAATGGATTTTGGCAAATATAAATATGAGCAAGACAAATTAGCTCACAAACAAAAGGTTGCTAGTAAAAAATCTGAAATTAAAGGTATTAGATTATCTTTTAAAATCAAGGGTAATGACTTGGAAACAAGAGTTAACCAAACTAAAAAGTTTTTACAAGGCGGTAGCCAAATTAAAATTGAAATGATTTTAAAAGGTAGAGAAAAAGCTCTAGCAAATAACGCAAGAAATATTATACAAGGTTTTATAAAAGAATTCGGAGAAGATGTTAAAATTATGCAACCAGTCCAAAAACAAGGTGGTAGATTTTCAGCAATCATTGCTCCAGTTAATAAATAAAATATATGGCTAATAAAGGAAAAACAATTAAAGCAATATCAAAAAGATTCAAGGTCACCAAACGTGGCAAGGTTGTTAAACTTAAAGATGGACAAAACCATTTGAATGCAAAAGAAACTGGAAAGACAACCCGCCAAAAAAGAAATAACTTGAACTTATCTGAAAGATCTGGTAAGAATATCAAGAAACTACTTAAATTATCTTAAATATATGCCAAGAGTAAAACGAGGAAAAGTACGAACTAAGAAAAGACGTGCTGTACTAGAAAAAACAAAAGGATACAAGTGGGGTGGAAAGAATTTAATCCGCCGTGCCAAACAAGCAACAAAGAAAGCTGGTGCTCATGCTTTGCGTGATAGACGTATCAAAAAAAGAGTTATGCGCAGACTATGGCAAACTCAATTAAATGCTGCTGTTAGAGCATATGATTTATCTTATTCTAAATTCATTGGTTTATTGAAAAAGAATAAAATAGAGCTAGATCGTAAAGTATTAGCAGAAATAGCTCAAAAAAATCCAGAGATATTTAAAAAGATTATAGAACAAATAAAGAAATAACTAAAAAATCCCCGAAAAGGGGATTTTTAAATGATATTAAACATATTCTTATTAATATGGCCAAAGTGGCTGTTTTGTTTGTCTAGATTTGGTAATATCTACAAATCTAGACCAATACCTCTTTAACAAGCCAAAATTTCCATTTTTAGGTTTAAATAGGTTAGGTATTGGTGTTTGTTTTTGTTTTTTGTTTAACATGTGCCCTAAATAGTTAAGGCAAATTTAAAATCACTAAAATTAGTGATTATTTTGACTTAACAACCAAGCGATATTGCTTTGGTGTTAGATTCTTTACCTTAATTTTCATAAAATCCTCAAGGTATTTTACGTCTTCCTACATATACATTTTAGCACAATTTTAGGCACTTGTCAATGTAAAAAAAGTATGTTAATATGTATATGACCTGCCTTTTTGGTGGGTCTGATTAAATAAAGTTTTTCAAATGCCCATTTACAAATATGTAAATAAGGACTTCTTTAAAAAGTGGTCAAATGAGATGGCCTATGTTTTAGGATACATTGCAGCAGACGGTTCTCTGATTAAAAACAAAAGAGGAGTGCATTATTTAGATTTTCAATCTATAGACAAAGATTTACCAATTAAAATCAACAAATTACTATCTGCGGAACACAAAATTAGAAAAAGAAAATAGAAAAATTCTAGTTGAAAAACAACCTACCATGTTCAAATAGGCAGTAAAGAAATATTTAATGATTTAGGAAAGTTAGGTTTAAAACCAGGTAAGACCAAAAGAATGAATTTACCAAAAATTCCGAACAAATATTTTAGTCATTTTGTGAGAGGATTTTTTGATGGTGATGGTTGTATTGTCTACGGAAATTTCTTTAGTAAAGAACGGCAGAAAATGAAACAGTACATACAAAGTGCTTTTATATCAGCAAATCAAAATTTTCTTAATGAATTATTTATAAGCCTGAAAAGATTAACTGACATAGAAGGTGGTAGTTTGCGCTATTCGGGAAGGGGTTGGAGATTATCATTTAGTATTTATGATACAAAAAGATTATTTAGTTATATATATCAAAACACATACGATGGAATTCGCATGATGAGAAAGAAAAACAAATTTGAAGAAGCAATTAATTTCTATTTTAATAAATAAAAATGGACCGGTAGATCAATTGGTAGATCATCGCCCTGTCACGGCGGAGGTTGCGGGTTCAAATCCCGTCCGGTCCGCCATTCCGAAAAAATCCTGTCTAAAACAGGATTTTTCGTTTATATAAAAATATTTACTTAACTTGTTTTTTATGGTAATATTTTAATATAAATTACGATTTATGAATAGAAAATTAATACCAAAACAAATCAAAGAATTAATTAATTATTGGTGGAAGACATCTGAACACGACAATAAAACTATGCTAATTTTATTTAAGCATAAACATTATTCTGATTCCTTGTTTTTTGGTCATATTGTTCTTGAAAAAATTTTAAAAGCACATGTTGTAAAATACACAAATAAAGAAGCTCCTCGAATCCATGACCTAGTTGAATTATCAAAAAGAGCTAATCTAAATCTAAATCAAGAAGAATTAGAATATCTAAAAATAGTAAATAGATTTAATATGCGAACTCGTTACCCAGATGTAAAACTTCGATTCTACAAACAATGTACCTTAGAATATACCCAAGAACATTTAGATGAAATAAATAAATTATATAAAAAACTATGTCAACAATTCAAGCAAAAAAAATAGTTAGAAAATATATAAATAAGCTAAAAGCAGAAAACTATCCTTTTCAGGCTGTTTATTTATTTGGTTCTCATGCTCAAAATAAAGCTAATAAAAAAAGCGATATTGATGTTGCTGTTATTTCTAAAAAATTAGAAAGAAATTGGAACAGGAATGAGGATAAATTATGGAAATATACCCTTAGTGTTGACTCAAAAATTGAACCAATCGGTTTTACTCCAAAAGATTTTAAAAATACTAACGACCCAATGGTACATGAAGTAAAAACTACAGGTATTAAAATTATATAATAAAATTAATATAGCCTATACAAAAACAGTTCTATAGTATTAATAGAACTGTTTTTTTAATATATAATTTAATATCTTTTCTCCTGTTCTCTGTATGCTTATTAATCAATAAGTACAAACAAATTACCAACTTCCACCTCCCCCTCCACCAAAGCCTCCTCCAGAAAATCCACCACCACCAAAACCCGAGACACCTTTAGCAGCTCCTGCATTAGCTGCTGTCATCCCTTTACTAAACGAGCTATTAAATGAACCCATAGAATTTGCTAATGACATTGCCATATAATGTGATGTCCAAGATCCTACATACCAATCTGGTTGTGCTAAATCAATGCCTTTAAAAACACCTGCCCACTCCTTTTCAACTCCAAAGATAATTGCCCACGGCAAATAATCAGCAAATTTATCTGGATTAGCAGAAGGAGAAAAATGAAACTTAACCCTATCTTTTTCTGTAGCAGACAAGAACATTTTAAACCCCTCTAATCTTTCTTTCATTACTGCTCCTTCTTGAGTTTTCTTTGGCATAATCTGAGCAAAGAATATAATGAGAGCCCCAGTAACTAAAATTGAAATTATTGGAATTAAACCTGAAGAATTAAAACCTCCTAAGAAGAAGAAACCAAATATTACAACTCCACCAATAACAGTTAGGGTAGCTCTTGTTGTTTCTGGATTTTTAGCAAACCAGCCGTCTTTAGTTACTTTAACATAAATACTTTTTTTAATTTCTTTAATTTGATTAGTGATTTTACTATTACTCTTAATCTTACTTAAAGACATTTCTTTTTTTGTATCATTATCAAAAAAAGCATTAATTAAACTTCTTTCATAAGTTAATAAATTTTGTATAGATTTTTCTGTACGTAATAGTATCCAACCCTTTCCAATATTCAATCCTAAAGCTTTTTTATCCTCTTGTTTAATTTTTAAATACCCGCGTCGTGCTAAATCAATAATTGTGGCTGATAAATCACGCATATCCATTTTTTCATCAATAACTACTCCTGCTTCAGCTGGTAATATATTTTCAGGAGGTCCATACTCAGGCATAATTGTACCTCTACCTTTTGGATCACGTCCGTGTCTACGCCAGTATGTGAACAAAAAAATGAAAACAATTATTGGTATGAATATTATTATATTATCTTTTATAATTTTAATAATCCTTTCCATAATGGTCGGCTAATGAACAGTTCCCTTTGGAAAGCCTAAAAGAATAGTCATCCCTTGTTTAGATGAAAAACCTTCTCCTTTGAAAACAGTTTTCCCACCCTGTTCAAAAATTACACAATCCGAATCTGCACTACCTTGATAGCCTGTAAAACAATTAACTTTTTTATCATCTTTATCTACTTGACCAGGTAATTCAATCTGAGCTACTGAACTTCCTATAGATATATCCCATTCATTTCCTGTTGCATTCCAATATAGCTCGTCATAATCGTCAAAATAGTTTATAGCTCCTTTAACAGAGTATTTAATAATATACTTTTGTTGATCTGAAACATATTTATCTGCATCCCCTATTTTAATCTTAAAATATCCATTCCTACGGCTTGTAGTGTATTTTAAATTCTTTCCACCACCTGTAACAGACAATACCTTAATATCTAGTTTATAATTACCACCCCTGGCCTTATACTTATATGACATCTCCCTATAAACCCCATGTCTCTGTAAATCTCCAAAATCATACATTATTGTTTCTTCAACAATAATAGAGCTATCTTCGTTAACTTGTATATCAATAAAGAAATTAGAAATCTCCTCTGCTAATACAGAGGTTGGTAAAATTAAAAATATGAATAGAAATATCAATATTTTTTTCATAAAAATATATTAATGTCTAATAAATACCCCAAACAGATAAATTAACACAACACCAAAGATAAACCAGAAAATCTGTATTTTAACTTTTTCTCGACTAGTATGATGAATGATTGGAACTAAGTCAGATAAAGATAAATATATGAAATTACCAGCAACAACAGCTAAGAGATAAGGTATAACATATTCAAATCTTTCAATAAAGAAATATGTAAGCAAAGCTCCAACTATTGCAGTTAAAGCAAACACATAGTTATATATCAAAACTTTCTTTTTTGATAAACCTGAATAAATTAAAATTCCAACATCTGCCAGTTCTTGCGGTATCTCATGTAATAACACTGCGATGGTTGTGACAATACCTAACCGAACATCAACCATAAATGTTGATGCAATGATTATACCATCAATTAAATTATGTAGTCCATCACCAAATAAATTAAAAACAATTAAATGTTTATGATCAGTTTCTTCACATTCTTTGTGTCTACAATGATGCCAGTGAAATACATTTTCAATAACAAACAAAATTATTATTGTTATTAAAACAATTAAACCTATTTGACCAATGTCAATTCCATGACTTGCTTCAGGAATTAAATCTAACCAAGTAAATGCTAATAAAACTCCAGCCGCCAAACTAATCAAAGAAGTTAAATTCTTAATTGTTTTTTTTCTTAAAAAAACAACTACTGCTAGAATAGCAATTAAACTAACAATAAAAGTAGCTATTAATATTTGTAATAAGACTGGCATATGTATACGTTCATTATATTACTAAATATGGCTATTGACAACAAAATATCAGTGTGGTATAATTTACACATAAACATACGCTTTGTGTGTAAATGATTCCACACTTAATTAACCTAAAAATATGCTTAAAAAACGACTTCTCTTCTATGAAATAATGCCACACATAAGCCATAAAAATGCACTAATAATTACTGGAATGAGACAAGTAGGCAAATCAACACTCATGAGACAGCTTTTTGACGAATTAAATGAACCAAATAAGCTTTGGTTTGATTTCGATAATCCTTTAGACCAAAAACTGTTTGAAGATATTGAATATCATAATATACACAAAAGACTGATCAAAAAGGCAAAAAATGACAAAAAGCGACTTTTTGTATTTATTGATGAAATTCAAAATTTACCAGAAATTACTAAGGTTATTAAATTCTTAATCGACCATTATGGAATAAAATTTATTGTAACAGGTTCATCAAATTTTTATTTAAAAAACCTTTTCCCAGAGTCCTTATCTGGCAGGAAATTCTTATACCACCTTAAACCTCTAAATTTTAAGGAATATCTATATTTTAATAATCAAATTAACTTAAAGGAAGCTCAAAAAAAAGAATTAAAGATTGTTTTAAACCAAAAAGATCAAATATTTTTAAAACAATTTGAAGAAGAATATATTAATTATCTTGAATTTGGTGGTTTTCCAGAAGTTGTAACAACTAAAGATGATAAAACCAAAAGAATGATTTTAAAGAATATTTTTGCTTCATTTTTTGAAAAGGATTTAAAAATATTGTCTGATTACAAAGACATTAGAGAATTAAGAGATCTAATTCTATTACTAGTCCCGCGCATTGGTTCTTTGCTAGACATCAGTAAATTGGCTAGCGAACTTTCTGTTGATCGCAAAAAGATCTACGAATATTTAGAGTTCTTGCAAGGCACATTCTTCGTTACACTTCTACAAAAATATTCAAAAAGTATTGATCGTTCAGTGGCAGGTGGTAGAAAAATATATTTCACTGATACAGGTATACTTAACATGCTTGGCAGTGTAAACGACTCTCAGCTTTTCGAAAACGCAGTCATTAATCAATTGTCTGATTATGGTGAAATTAGTTTCTATAACAAAAAAAATACAATAGAAATTGATGCAATTCTAGACAAAAAAAATGCTTTTGAAATTAAACTGACAGGTACAGATATATATTATAATAAACTTAAAAATACAGCAGAAAATTTAGATATTAAAAAATATTATATTATATCTAAAAAAATAATTAATAGAAGTAACTTTATAAGCCCAATAGGGTTATAAAATACATATACCTCTTAAAAAACAAAAACCCCAATTTTAGGGGTTTTTGTTTTTCAGTTCGAACTGATAGTAAGGATTATAAGTCAATTTTCTTAACAGTTGATCTCTTGTTGCCTTGGCAACGAGCAATAGCACCGTCAAGCATTTTAGCTACTTCTTCACTTAAACCTTCTAAAAGTTCTTTTGAAGTATGGCAGCCTTTTTCTTTAATGTAGTTCTTAACTTTTGAACCTACAACTAATATTTCCATAATTTTACCTTTCTGAAGTTTACTTTATGTAAACTTCATTAGAAGACCTTTATACTAATTATTACATATATTGTAACAAAACAGCTTAAAACAAGCAAATTCATTATCCACACCGTATAGACATATATTCATTAAAACATTAAATTATATATATGTATATCTATCAAATATATCAATACATAGCTAATATTAGCCAAAATATATACATTGTGTACAGATATCCTTGACATATCAGAACATATATGTTACTATATAATCATCATTAAAAACTAATACTCCTTTCATTAGGAGCTAAATTCTGTGGGCTGAACGCGATATCGCACGGAAATATTGTTAGGAAATTACTTCTTTTGTTAACAAACCTATGTTAACTGCTCCCTAACCCCTACTTCCTAGTCCGTTAAGCCCCAGATTAAGCTCCCAAAATCTGGGGTTTTAATGTTTAAATAAAACAAGTACATTCACAAGTAAATAACAGAAATATTAATCATAAACTTTGAGGTGTTAAAATGAAACACAAAAGTGATATCAAAGAAAGTATTGCGCCAAAAATAGCTGAAAATTTGCTAAAGTGGCTAATGACTTTCTTTAAGAAAAGTTTTTTAAAAGATCACTCAGATTTGTTTATGGCACTAAGCTTGCCGTTAAACTTATTCACGAGTTGGCTCTTACCAGACGACGGCCTTTCTGGACAAGTTTCATCAATTATGATGGAACGATTTCCAGCAGTCGCGAAGGCAAGACTTGAGGACTGGGATAATGCTAAAAACAAGCTCTTCCAAAAACGTTTAAAAGACGCAAATCGTCGAGGTCGTGGTGCAAGAGCCGCTGAGGTTACAGATGCAGATTATGATGAATTTAAAGGAGAACTTAAATTCCCAAATCGCGATGCTAGTCTCGCTGAACTCAGAGCATTATTAGGGGATATGGTTGACAAATTAAACAATTTCGATTTCTCAACTTATTTTCCCGATTTTAGTGAATGGGAACAGAAATTGGCCGATCTTGAGATCGACAAAAAACTTGACGACCTTAAGAATAAAATAAATACAAGTCAACAGGGCAAACCATTAATTAAAAAAACCGGTCTAAGTAGACTTTTAGAAAGAATAGCGACAAGTATCGATAACCTTTAATGAGGAGACATAAAAATGAACACTATATTAATTATAGTTATAATCAGTTTTGTAGTCGTTGGAATAACGGCATTAAGTTCCGCCTTACGCGGAATAGTAGTATCTTTTTTTAAGCTCCTCTGGTCATGTATTGCTTGGATCGGACGCCGAATTGGCATTCCATCAATTCTAGTGGCTGTTGGTATCTTATCTCTATTGGCTGCAATATTTATTCTTTTTTTGTGGTCAGGTTATGTAAATGATAATAATGGCCTACTTCGTGCAGTACTATTCCCAAACTTTTTCTTTTTGCTTATCGTAATAATGGTAGCAAAATGGAGGAGTATGGCTATTGTATTTATGTTTTTATGCACACTGGCCTTATTCACAGCGGCAGATGTAGTAATTTTTAAAGCCTACATCTTTTATTTTGGTATCTACACTCTTTTTTGTGTGTTCTGGATAGCTTATGCAATAGCTACCGGGACAACAACCAATATTGCAGCTGGTTTTCTGTCGGTTGTTATGACCATTGGTGTAATTGCTGCGTTGTATACACATACAGAAAAAGACCGATGGGAAGCACTGCGAGACAATTATCTCGCAAAAAGAAACATACAGGTACAAAACCAAAAAGCTGAAACCACTGCATTAAACAACGATTGGAAACCTGGTATTGTTAGGGCTACATATAAGATTGTGGTCACCAACAACAACGGATTAATTGTTAAACCATCGTTTCCAATTATCGAAGGCGGAAAAGTTCTAGTGAGAATTCCACAAGCCACGACTATTCCAGTTGAAGTTGATAAAACCTTCAAAGGACTTGATGTATATCAAGTTTCTGATCCAAGTTTTGTAAAAAAAGAAGTATATTGGATCGCTCAAGTCAATATAAAATTATCTACAGACTTGAGTAAAGGTGTGGTTATAGAGGAAAAACCAGCACCGAACGAAAACCGGACAACCCTGCAAGCTATTAATGGGTCCAAAAAAACAATTGAAATTTTGGAACCCGGCGATAGTATTATGTGTTTCAACACAGGGGCGGACACTGTTGATGCCACTTGGGGACAGTTGAAGTATATCTTTCCCCCAAACAAGTGGACATCATATAGTTTTGGGAACACAAGTCCTGGTAGAGAGCTCAAAGCTCAAACCAGGCATGGGAGTTCAAACTCCCTTACAATTAAAGTTTTCAAAAAACTCTAATTGTAAAAACCGACTTACACGAAAATGTGAGTCGGTTTTTTATTTTCTCAAATTTTCTTAAAAACTAAAAAGTCAAAATACCAAATAAATAATTTAAAACAATATATGAACTAAAAACAATAACTAACCCAATTACTGCATACAACATTGTATCTCTACCTTTCTTAATTTGTTCCATCTTCCCTTGGGCTGTAAGCCACAAAAACCCAGCATATATAAACATTACAAGAGACGCAACGCCAATTAACCCTAATATGATTTTAATTACTTTAGCAATAAGGTTTGGAATACTTGTCTCGTTATTTGCTAAGGGGTTATCAAGTTTTGCACTTTTATAATCAGCCTCCTTTTTTGTATTATTTGTTTCTTCTGTAATGGGTGTACAACCTTGTATTCCATGTTTTAAAGGAGCACACATATCTATACATGCATTTTCGTCATCTACCGGTCCTTTATCTGTTCTATCATCATCGCCACAAACACACTTACATTTAGCTTCTACAAAACTAATAGGAAAAATAAAAGAACAAATCATCAACAAGACAACTAAAGGCAAAATTAATTTTTGTATTTTTGAAAACATATTTTTTAACTAATTTTCTTCCTTAATTTTACCACTTTTTACTAAAATCAACAAAACTATTCCAATAACTAATTCCAATATAGCTAGATATTGAAATAGTCTTAAACCAAGGAATTCTGGTTGAATATCTAAACGAAGGAACTCTAGACAAAAACGAATTATTGAATGAAATATTAGATATATAGAAAATATATATCCAACAATATAGTATCGGCTTTTAAATACATATATTAATACTAAAAACATTATTAACATTAATATGCTTTCATACAAAAAAACTGGATGAAAGTGAGTAAAACTCAAAAATTCTAATGGACGATATATATATTCAATAGGAATACAAAAAAAATATTCACAAGGCTTGCCAAACAATTCTTGGTTAAAATAGTTACCCCAACGACCAATAACTTGAGCTAAAGCTAAAGATATTACTCCAACATCTAATAACAGAAAAAAAGATTGTTTTCTTTCTTTTTCTTTAAATATCTTTTTTGAAAAGAAAAAGAAAGAAAGTAAACCAGCAATTAAAACTCCATAAAAAGAAATTCCTCCTTGCCAGATATATATAATCTCTAAAGGGTTTTTAATATAGTAAGGGACAAAAGATAATACATACATTATTCTTCCACCAATTAAAGAAGATATAGTTGTATAGAAAAGAAGATTAGCAATAGAATCTTTAGAAATATCCTTTTCTTTTTTAAGGATTAATTTAAAGAAAACCAAAAATCCGCTGGCAACAGCGAGTGCTAAAATAACACCATACCAGCGGATTTGGAAAAATCCTAAATTTAATAATATTGGATTAAGCATATATAACTAAACCTGAGACAAACTAAATGTTTTTAATGTTTTTTTAACTTTTTCATTACTCACTTCAAAACCTGGTAAATAATTAATCTTCTCCGAATAATCAATATCTTTAAAATACGATAAAGCTGATAGAAAATTCTTTCTACTAAATTCTTTTTTAAAAATACTTTCTGCTTTTTTAATTATCTCTTCCAATGAATGATAATCTTTTAGAATGAAATACAAATCAACATAATCTTTCCATTTGGCTCTACGATTTAAAGCATATGCCTTCATAGCTGCTAGTGCAAGAAGGTCTGGCATAAAAATGATGTCATTAGGTTTGATATTGCTCTTTACTTTAAAAGGGTAACATAAACATGTAATTTTAACTCCATTAACCATTACTGTATACTGATCTAATTCATTTATCAAAGTTTTTGATATTTTAACCCTTTTATCCAAAAGATTTCTAATTTTTAGATTACTAAATTTACTATATGTGAACAAATCAAAATCAATTGATTCCCTATGTCCTATATGTAATGCTATTGCTGTACCGCCAACCAAATAAAAATTGGCGGACAATTCTTTAATAATTGGCAATAACTTTTTTTGTGGTTTAGTTAAAATTTCTTTATGCATATTTATTGAAATACAAAGTAAAATAGTTTTTAATTTCCGGCCTTAAATTGCATCTTTTTTGTTTAATTTTTGACCTAAAAAGTTTAGCTGCTTTTTTCATACCCAAAATATCTATCATCTGCATGACATCTTTCCATTCTCCATAATTCAAAAAGGCCTCCATTATCGCCCAATCAGAAAGACTGTCTGTATCTTTAACATACCAAACTAATTCTTTATTTTTCTTAATTAAGTCTTTTAATTTCATATATCTAATACAATTATATCATATTTCCATTAAAAAAACCATAACAAAAATCCACTGATATTCAGTGGATTTTGTATATATATCTAATAATTTATTTTAATAACTCATCAACCATTTGTTTCATGCTTTCGTATGGTAAAGCACCAGGAATAATATTTCCATTTACAAAACTTGAAGGTGTACCACGTACTCCTGAAGCAATGCCTGTTTGGTAGTCATTAGCAATCTTTTCTCCATGTGGGTTGTCTGACATACATTGGTTGAATGTATCTATGTCAAGTCCTAAATCTTCAGCAAATACTGCAAAATCTTCAGCTGCTAAGGTTTCTTGATTACTGAAAATTTCGTCAGACATTTCCCAAAACTTACCTTGGTCACCTGCGCATTCTGTCGCCATTGCGCCTGGCATACCTAGAGGATGTGATTGAATTGGAAACTGCTTAAATATCCAAGCAACGTCATTTGGGTATTCATCTAGAATTTGATTCATAACTTCATGAAATCTTGCACAATATGGGCATTGAAAATCTGAAAATTCAAATATTTTAATCTTTGCATCAGGGTTACCTAATACATAATCGTTATCAGCAATAGACAAATTAACTTCCGGAGTTCCATCACCTGGATCTTCCTGTTTTGTGTCATCACCTGCTACATCACCATCACCTGCTTGATTAGTAAAGTATAGTGTACCAAAGACAATCATACCAATTACTGCTATAACAGCAATTCCAGAAACTAATCCCATTGCAAATCCTTTATTTTGTTTTTTGTTTTCTTTTGCATTCTTTTTTTCGTCAGACATAATATGTTTTCCTTTCTTAATTATTTAATCTCTAAAAGTTCTTTTAATCTGTTTTGACTAAAACCTACTATAACATCTTCTTTACCATCATCTTTAATTATGATAGTAACAGGTACACCCATTTGTCCTGTTTTATCAACCATTTCTTTAGCCTTAGCTTCATCAGTTGAAACATCAATATCCTCGTATGATATATTATTTTCCTTTAAAAAATCCTTTATCATGTGACAGAAGTGACATGTAGGAGTTGAATATACTTTTACTTGCATATATATTTTTATTTTTTCATTGTTATCAACAATGAAATTAATTTATTAACTGTTTGTATATTTTAACACATTCTCTAAATTTTTTGCAATACTAAATATTTTAGCTTCTGAAGACCATTTTCCAATTATTTGAGCACCTATTGGTAAATTATCTTTTGTTTTTCCACAAGGTATAGATATAGCCGGTAAACCAGCAACATTAACTGGTACTGTAAAAATATCCTCAAGATACATGGTTAATGGATCATCTATTTTTTCTCCTAATTTAAAAGCTGGTGTTGGTGTTGTTGGAGTAATTAATATATCTACTTGGTCAAAAACTTTATTAAAATCTTGTTTAATTAAAGTTCTAACTTGTTGAGCTTTTTTGTAATATGCATCATAATATCCAGCAGATAAAGCATATGTACCTAACATTATTCTTCTTTTAACTTCATCTCCTAGATATTTTGCTCTAGATTTTGCATATACATCAAATAACTTTTCTGCATCTTGTTTTTGGCCATATCTAATTCCATCAAACCTAGCCAAATTAGCACTAGCCTCTGAAGGCATTATGATATAGTAAACAGCTAAGGCATATTCTGTGTTTGGCAAACTTACATCTATAATCTCAGCACCCAATTCTTCTGCTTTTTTGATTGTATCTTTAACACTACTTTCAATTTCTTTATCTAGCCCGTCAATAAAATATTCTTTAGGAATACCAATTTTAATTCCTTTTAGATCTTTAACATCTGATATATTACCATCTTTTAAATCAATAGAAGTTGAGTCCAGCTTATCTTTACCTTTAATATTATTAAATACAATTTCTGCATCTTCTACTGTTTTAGTAATTATTCCTGCTTGATCAAGAGAAGAAGCCATCGCAATTAAACCATAGCGAGAAATAGCACCATAAGTTGGCTTAAAACCAACAACCCCACAAAAAGCAGCTGGTTGACGTACTGAGCCGCCTGTATCTGTTCCTATGGCATAAACAGCCATATCTGCAGCAACTGCTGCCGCAGAACCGCTCGAAGACCCTCCTGGTACTCTATTTAAATCATGAGGATTTTTTGTTGGTCCAAAACCTGAATTTTCACCTGAACCGCCCATTGCAAATTCATCACAATTATTCTTCCCTAACATTACTAAACCCTGTTCTTTTAATTTGTTAACTAGTGTTGCATTATATGGAGCAATATATTTTTCTAAAATTTTTGATCCAGCTGTAGTCTGTATATCTTCAGTCATTATTACATCTTTAATTGAAGCTGGGATACCAGATAAAATTGATATCTCTTTATTTTCAGAAATATGTTTATCAATATATTTAGCCTGTTCTAAAGCTTGTTTTTCTGTAACAGTAATATATGTATTAAGTTCTGAATCTTTTTCTTTAATACGATCTAAATATTGCTCTGCTAATTCTTTAGCAGAGATTTTTTTATTTATTAATTTTTGATTCAATTCTTTGATCATATTACAAAACTTTTTTAACTTTAACTTGTGAAGAATAACTATCTGGAGCCATACCTATTAACCCTTTATAATCATTATCTGTCCCCTCATCTAAACCCCATACATTTTCTAAATCTCTAGTCCCACCATCGGATGTTTCAATTCCATCTGTATTAACTTCTTGTAATTTTTCAACATAATTTAAAATATTACCAAGTTGTTCTTGGTATTTTTTGATTTCCTGTTCAGATAGATCTAAACGGGCTAATTTAGCTATATGTTGTACTTCTTCTTTTGTTATCATATATTTATATTTTATCATCTATATATATTTAAATCCACTCTTGACAATATTTTATATTTATGTAAATATATACAGACAAGGTAGAGATGTATTAAACAGGTTGAAAAACATGGTTTTAATATGGATGAAAGAAAAATAGGATTAACACAATCTTACATCATATATATACATATATGCATGAACACATACAATATGATTTACATGGGTTTGAGGGTTCTAATCCTTCCATCTACTTTGTAGTATAATGCTTGGGTGATTAGCTCAGTTGGCTAGAGTACCGGTCTCACATACCGGAAGTCACTGGTTCAAATCCAGTATTGCCCACCATTTTGGGTCACAGTCTATCTTATCAGTCCTTCACGAGAGGGGCCCCACTGATAATATAGCTGTGACCTATTTTTATTTCCTTAAAAATATGGTAAAATATATAAACAAAAAACCTGAGGTCAAATCCGGAGCAAAGAATTTTCGAGCAATCTTTATTATTCTTTTGGTGATGGCCTCAGGGTTTTTTTAAATCATTTTTATAAATTCGTCTTCATTAATAATCTTAATTCCTAGTTCTTTTGCCTTGGTGTACTTTGAACCAGGATCTTTGCCTATAATAACAAAATCTGTATTTTTAGAAACAGAACTTGAAATATTTCCGCCTAAAGTGCGGATTTTTTGTTTGGCTTCATCACGAGACATCTTTTCTAAAGATCCTGTTAAAACAAAACTTTTGTTATTTAATTTCTTCTCTTCTTTATTTTCTATTTTTTTAATTTTAACTCCATTGTTAAATAGTTTATTAACCAATTCAATATTTTTTTCATCGTGAAAGTATTCATAAATACTTTGAGCAACTACTTCACCAACTCCTTCAATATTACTTAATTTTTCAATTGTTAATGATTGGAGAGATTTTAATATATCTTCTTTTAAAAGTGTATTTTGTGCTATTAAAATACTGGTCTCTTCTCCTGTATGACGGACACCTAGGGAATATATGAATCTAGATAATTCAATTTCTTTTTTTTCTTCAACTGATTTAATTAAATTATCAGCTGCTTTTTCTGCGAATCTTTCTAAAGGTTCTAAATCTCCTTTTTTCAAAGTAAATATATCTGCTGCATCATTAATTAAACCTTCATTTAATAATTGATCTAATATTTTAGGACCTAAACCATCAATATCAAAAGCTTGGCGTGAAACAAAATGATAAAGTTTTTCTTTGTGAACTGAAAAACATTTTTTATTAGTACAATAATGGTCTACTTCGTTTTGTTTACGTAATAGTTCTGAATCGCATTCTGGACATTTATCAGGTATCTTAAACTCTTTTTCTTTTCCATCTCTTAATTTTGTTAATACTTCAATAATATCTGGAATAATATCCCCAGCTTTTTGAATTATAACTGTATCTCCTATTTTAATACCTAATCTTTTAATTTCATCCTCATTATGCAAGGTTGCTCTAGAAACCGTTGAACCAGCTACTTTAACAGGCTCTAGAATAGCTACAGGAGTAATCCTACCTGTACGACCAATCTGAATAACAATATCTTTAACTTTAGTTGTAGCTTGTTCAGCGGCAAACTTATATGCCACAGTCCATCGAGGATGTCTGGCTGTTGTACCTAGTGCCTGTTGTAAAGATAAATCATTAATATTAACTACAACCCCATCTGTTTGATAACCTAATCTTTTTCTAAGTTTATCAATTTTATTAAAATATTGTTCTGTACCTTGAATGTTTGATGTTTTAAAATATTGTTTTTCTACCGGAAAGCCTAATTTTTTAATCATTTCAATTTTTTCAAACTGAGTTTTTAAATTTAAATCATTTGATTTAATCCCCCAACCTAATGCATGTAAATTTCTACTAGCTGCAACTTGTGGATCTAATTGTCGCACAGTACCAGCAGCCGCATTACGAGGGTTAGCAAATTGTTGTTCTAAATTCTTGTTTAATTCTTCAAAGTTTTTAATAGGGATATATACTTCAGCTCCTATCTCAACATTAATTTCTTGTTTTAATTTTAAAGGAATGTTTTTAATTGTTCTGGCTGTATGTGTTACATCTTCTCCTGTAACTCCATCACCACGAGTTACAGCTTGATTTAATATCCCTTTTATATATGTAAAGGTAATATTTAAACCATCGATCTTAAGTTCGCAAGTATATTCTAAATCTTTAGCTTCTGGTAATTTTAAAAATCTTTTAACGCGTTTATCAAATTCTAAAACATCTTCAAAAGAAAAAACATCGTTAATAGAATACTTTGGATTAGCATGTTTAATTTTATCAAATCTACCAGCAGCTTTACCTCCTACTCTTTGAGTAGGAGAATCTGAGGTTATATATTCTGGATATTCATTTTCTAATTCTTCTAATTCTTTTTTCAAAGTATCATAAGCAGCATCAGATATATCTGGGTTATCTAAAACATAGTATGCATTATCAGCTTCCCATAGCTGATCCTTTAGTCTTTTTATTCTATTTTGTGCTTCTGATTTAGTCATATTTATTTTTATTATATCCTATTTAAATCACAAAATCCAGTCATTTTGACTGGATTTTGTATATATATTTATCTATTGATTTTTTACTGTTCTTGCCACCTCGGAGCTCTATAACAATATGAATAATCATCAACATAACTGGACC
>CAYSXS010000012.1:0-35508 GCA_964435065.1 uncultured Gammaproteobacteria bacterium | reverse complement strand
ATATATGTCCCAACCAGTGGCAGTAAAGTTAGATTTTTAGATGACTAAATGCGACACCTATTATGCAATACAAAATGGGCAACATTTCTAGCAAAAAATAAACCTACCAAGCCCTATTCTATATTTTTTCTTCTTAATTTAAAAACACAAATAACCACCGTAATCAAAATAGTTAAAAAAATAATAAACCACCAAAAGAATGGGTGGAAAATCTTCTTCAAAGAATCTGGTGCATTATCTGTACTCTGCTCTATCTTCTCTCCGGCAACTTGTCCTGCGTCTGTAGGATAAATTTGCTTAAATTCTTCTGATTTCATTCTTGCAAGTAAAAAATCTTGCTCTAATTGTTTTTCATCTTCAATATTTTCCAGCATTTCTTTCCTCCCAATTTCTATGCCTTCTTTCAAATTTTCTATTTCAAAACTCTTAGTAATAAAACTGTATTCTTGACTGATAGTATCTGGTGAAGCGTGTGAAACAACACGATAATAATATTCTGTACCAGGAACCAAATCTTTCAAAACCACTTTATGAAAAGTAACGCCATTTATATTAGCAGGTGTATCTTGTTCTAAAGTTGAATGAAAATAACCATACTTTGGAGGATTATTAAAATCAAATAAGTGTGTTTCACCTGCAATAGAATAGATTACTCTACTTGTAGATTTATGGTTTGTTAACCAAGTAATAGTTACCTGATCATTTTGAACTAATGTTTCAATTTGTTGAGAAATAATTAAATCTTGTAAAACTTCATCGCTTGGCATGTCCTCAAAAACTCCACCTGCTCCTCCATTCGAATTATTAGCAACAACCAAAACTTTTTCCTCCCCCAAGAAACCAATTAATAAATCAAAATTTTCTAATTTTTTCCCCTGCAACTCATTGCCCGACTTACTGTCAAAGCTAATTATAAACTCGTAAATATTACTAAATCTATCTTCTAAACTAGACAAAAATATCTCTCCGGATTTTAAAAAAACATTTAGAGAATTTTCAAAAAGAATATCTGACTCTTGCTTAATTTGTAAATTAAAAATATCACTCAAACTTTCAGTGTCTAATATATTGGTTGCCTCAACAACAATCTTTTTTGTTTGTCCACTATCATTTTCTACTTTTACAAAACCACTCAAACTATCTCCAGGGGCAAAATTAGTTGTAGAAAATAAGGGGTCTGGATTAAAATTTACTATTAAATTCTCCTTTGCTGTAACTAGCAAAGGTAAAAATAAAAACAAACAAATTAAAAATATTTTAATTACTTTCATGTCTGTATCTCCTCCCAATCATCTGCACTATCTGTATCTTTACTGCCAACTATTCTTGACAACACATTACCCTCAGCAACATCTTCACAGGCTGGGTCAAAAGCATATACATCATCACCATAACTTATAGCATCAACTTGTTCTAAATCTAAATCTACCAAAATCACTCTATCACTATTATTAGCTAAGCCATTACCAATCTTACTATCTAAAACAATTTCAACTGTACTTGTTGCAGTATATAAAAAATTCCATGTTGTGCTAGAAGCAGTAATAATAGCATAACCCAAAGCTGGGATTACTTGACTGTCTGGAATTAAATCACAAGCATGATTATCACAAATCTGCCAGCCTGAAATATCAACTGCATTTTCTCCTGCATTATATATCTCTACCCATTCATTATCGCCCTCTTTTTGATCACCAGCAACAACATCATAATATACTTTATTTATTACTAAATTAGCTTCACTTTCAGTTTGCCAATTACCACTGCTAATACTAACAGAATTGACTTCATAATCAGAAAAGCCTTGTTCCGAACTATATGTATTATTACCTTCCTGCCATGACTGGAAAACAAAATCAAAATTACAAATTTTATTTTGCAAATCAAAATTATCAGATAAAAGCGAAACTTCAAATTCAAAATTATCTGAATTACCCGAATTTAAAACAGATAAATTTTTAGAAAAACCAATTAAACTTCCGTTATATATCTGGCTTCCGTCTTTTAAAACTTTTAAACCCAAAGCATTACAGAAATCAACATCTGCAGATAAATTATTCGCCTTTATATCATATTTAAAATTTAAAGTACCTGAATTTGAAATTTGTAAACTACTTGTTGCATTCTGGGCTGGAGTAGTTGTTGGTTTAAAGAAAACATTTGTTTGTAAATCTAAATCCAATGTTCCTGTAGTAAAAATATTTACATTAGAATATTCTGTGTCAAAAAATCCTGTTCCACTTGACACAATATTATTTGGATTAAAAACATATTCATGCATTTGCTCTAATTCAGGAACAGTCCTGTCTTGAGCCAAAAAATCTTTTGTATTACCATCCACATCTGACACAGTTAAACTATATGTTTCATTATCATTTGCACCTATTTCTCTAATTACCTGAATTTGATACTCACCTGATATATTTGGTAAATATATTCTATCGTGTATATGACCAGCGGCATCTACATAGTCTTCCAAATATGTTGCTCCTGGGATTCCAATATTATCTTTAGTTAATATATTCCCATCTGGGTCTATAACTCTAATTTCAATTGGAGAAAGAACCATCAGTAAAACATAATTACGCCAAGAACTAGGTTTTATTTCTTCGTGATGCCCGCTAATAATATATGTATCATTATCTAAAAATATTTCTGCAGGAGAAACCGGGCTTAAAAAACCATCTGCGTCTCCATAATGTTCTAAATTTATACCTTGGTTATAGTAAGCAGCCCAAACAAGTTCTGAACAGTACCAAGACGAAGAATTTGCATCATAACTTTTATTAAACCAACCCCAATCGTATGGTTTGTTGGCTTCAAATTGATCTGTTACAAACTCAATTGCATTATGTTTTTTTAATTGCCACTCACTATCACTAATTCCTGTTGGTTTTTTAACTCTTAACAAATATATGTTTGTTCTATCAGGGTAGTCATATTTGTTAATTGAATTTTCTTTTACTTTACTAAGATTAGAATCAAATGGATGTTTAACATCACCCTGCGCTTCAATAATTTTTCCACTGCCAACATACATTGCAGTATGTCCAACTCCAGCAGCATAGGGTACATACAAAATATCTCCTGCTTGAATATTTCTCCGCCACAAAGGAATTTCTTCATCTGGTGTTGTTAGCCAAGGATCATAAAGAAATATATTATTATTTCCAGAAGAACCGCCAATTTTCTGAGCTAATGGATCTAAATTTTCATTCACGCCATAAATTAAAGGTCCGCCTGCTGAACCCCACCAATTATATCTAATATCTATTTTTTTATTATCTTCTGAAACCCAACCATACACACCATAAACAGCATTATTATATATTTTATTAAAACTAAATTGATTTATTTTATCATGCACAAAAGCTCCATGTCCTCCGCTATTTTTAATAACCGAATTAGTTATTGAAATATTTGCTTGTTTTTCAATATTAAGCATATATGGACTTTTATGCGCTCCATATTTAAAAACAGCGTAATTAATTTTAGATTCACTATTATCAAAAAATTGGATTTTATTCCAATCTCTTGGATTTGGCTGAGTAAGATGTCCGTCATTATTTGTGTCTCCCATTTCAATATCATCATAAATAGAAGTAAAAACAACCGGACTGTCTTTTGTTCCATTTACAAACATCTTTCCTCTTACCCCTAAACCAGCCCCCTGACGATAATATGAATCAGCTACTGTACCAAATTTAATAACAGTTCCTGGCTCAAAAGTTAAAGTTTCTGTAGCTGGCACACCTAAAGCAATATCAAAACAATATGGACTTTTATCTTTAGTAAAAGTCTGAGTTTTCAATTTTCGCCAACCATAACTATTAGGTAAAAATTCTGGATAACTGCAATCATCACCCTGGCCAGCCTTAGCTACATTTAAATTTAATACAAGAAAAAAACAAAACAATATTAAAAAAAAGCAAAATACTTTATTTGCTTTTTTAATATGCATATTTTGTAAAACATGTTTCATTTTATTATTTCCAATCAGGATCTGCACCTTTTGTTAACAAAAAACAATCAGCTACTTTATTACAAATCTCAATACCGTTTCCTGTGTTAAAAATTATATATTCTTTGTTTGGTGACCACGATGCTTCACTAGCACCTGGGGCATAATCTTGGTTATAGTATCCTTTATGATCATATATTTTAAATCTCTGATTGTTTTGTTCTATATGCAAGTCGCCTTGTTTATGAAAAATATCACTTTCTCTTGTATATTGGCTTGTATTGCTCAATCTATAATCTGCGTAATTTTCTGCGATTTTTATATCTTCCCCGTTTATATTCATTTCAAAAACTCTTCCCTCTCTATCTTTATCCATTGTTCTAAAATATATTTTTTCATAATCATCTGACCACTGTGGAAAACTGGCTCCAGCATAAGGTACACCAAAATCATTATGAAACAATAAAACTTCATTTGTTCCATTAGCATTAATTTTCCATACGTCAGAAACACCCTCGGAATTTCTACGAGTAAACACAACTTCACCATCTAATTTACTTAAAAAATCTTGTCGTTTTTGTTCTTTATTTGAATTAACAAATATCAAAATACACCCCACAACAAGCATTAGAACTATTAAAATAATAAAAATTTTAGTTTTTTTAAACATATATTTTTTAATATACTAGCATTTTATTTCTTTACTTCTGCTAATATCTTCCTAACTTCTTTTTGGATAATAAAAATACCAGGGATAAAAATAATTATTAAAAAACCAATTGGTTTTTTAATAATATCAACAATGTATCCAATATACGGAACTGAAAAAAATACTTTCCCTACAATATCCTGTTCTTTTACTCTTTTTTTATCAGGACGATTATTAGCATCTCCTTTAGTAACATACAACAATTCACCTGAAACAACTTCCATATCATGAATGCGATGAGTGGTTGTTTCTTTCACATCATTAAAAGTAATAACATCCTCAATCTTATATTCTAAAGTCGGTTTAACAAAAATAACACTTCCTGTTTTAATTTCTGGTCGCATTGAACCAGATTGCACCATTAAAAATTTAAAATTATTACTAATTGGAAAAACAGAAATAACTAGTAATATAACAATTAATGCCATTAAAACTGTGGATATATAATATATTATTTTTTTAAATTTCATAAATTAAAAACATCAAAGCTTGCCCGCTGTAGCGATAAATGGCTTATAGGGAGCAAAGGCGGTTAACAAAAGTTACTGTCCGGCTGTTTGTGCTAATTCAAATTCAACATCAAAACTTGTATTATCACTTTGGATAATATTACCCACTGTTGTGTCTATACTCCATTCCAATCTAAAATTCTTTATATCATCGCCATCTAAAGCCTGATCTGATAATTGTTCTCCTGCTATATTAACTGCTTTACCTTCATAGACCAAAACATCCGTACCTGCGTTATATACATCATTATCATTTTCATCCAGATAAGCTAAAATATCTAAATTATCTGCTAATTCACCTACTTCACCAGATCCACAAGTTGTATCAACATCGCTTTCTGGATCATTACAACTCACATCATCATTAACCAAATTCAAAAAACTAATATCTAAAAATCCATCTAAATTGCCTACATTTTCCAAGTTAACTTCTTCACTTCCAGAACTATTTGGTGTTAAATTACTTTCTGAAAACATTAAAACAGCTATGTTATCTTCATTAATATTTAAATCCAAAGTTCCTGCTGTAAAAGTATTCCCCGAGGAAACTTCTGTGTCAGAAAAATATGCGCCAGTGGCACCGATTACAATTGCCCCGACTGCAGCAATCATAACCAAACTCAAAGTTATTTTTGACATAAATTTTCTTAATTAATTAATTAAAAAAGACCAGAAAAATCTGGCCATATATTAAAACGGAAAATTAAATAGACACACATTAAAAGTAAACATTTTGAGCATAAGTAATTATTTATTACTAAATATATTATACCATAAAAAACTAGGACAATAAATTTGCCAATATTGTACAAGGAGAGATATAATGAATAGGTAAGAATTAACCAATTATTCTATGGAAAACAAACTAAATGATATAAGTTATATTAAAAATACAGATAAATCTAATATGGCAGCACATATTACGAATTTACCTAAACAAATACAAGAAACCCTAAAAAAAGCTGAAGAAGTAAATTTACCACAAAAATATCATACTTTTGATAATGTATGTATTGTTGGAATGGGTGGATCAGGAAGTGCTGCAGACATATTATTCAATCAAAAATTGTCTGACATTAAAAAACCTTTAGCTTTAGTAAGAGAAATGAACTTACCTGGATGGGTAGACGATAATACTTTGGTAATATTATTAAGTCATTCTGGACAAACCAAAGAAACTTTAGAATCTTTTAAAGATGCGGCTGCCAGGGAATCTAAAATTATTATAATTGCTGAACGCGGAAAACTGGAAGAAATGGGTGAAGTAGAGGGTGCGACAATATATGACTATGATACAGATGCTACTCCAAGAGCGAGCTTGGGTTATCAGCTTGGTTTCTTAATCTATTTAAACAATGAACTACAACTAACAGAACAAATTGAAATTGAACCAGCTTTACAAAAAATGTTTAGTTTAAATGAAGAATTAAAACTAGAAAGTCCAGTTGAAGAAAACTTAGCAAAGCATTTAGCTTTTACATCCTTTGATCATGAGTCAATCATATTAGCTTCTGGAATTTTAAAATCTGTTGCAAGAAGATTTAAAAATCAACTTAGTGAAAATGCAAAAACATTTTCTTGTTTTGATGTTCTTCCAGAAGCAATGCATAATTCAATCGAAGGCACTTCTTTCCCTTCTAGAGGAAGAGATGATAATATGTATTTTCTATTAAGAAACGACTTTGACGAACCATATATATCATCAAGGTTTGATGTATGGGCATCAATGTTAGATGAAAAAAATATTCAATATGAGATTGTTCAAGCGCAAGGTGACGACACATGGACACAAAAACTTAGTACTGTACTTTTAGTTGATTGGACAAGCTATTATTTAGCGATTTTAAACAACATGGACCCTACTCCAGTACCAACTATTACGAAATGTAAAGAAAAACTAGATGGTTAGGTTCTAATGTCTAACCTTAGCCAAAATATCCACCAAACATTGACATCTGTGCATATTTATGTTAATATATACTAAATTCACATTAGTTCGTTAAACAATCAAAACTTAATATATTTATGAGGTGAAAAATGAAAAATCTAACAAAAATTTTCTGTCTGTTAG
Source organism: uncultured Gammaproteobacteria bacterium (assembly GCA_964435065.1). Lineage (GTDB taxonomy): Bacteria > Patescibacteriota > Patescibacteriia > UBA2196 > UBA2196 > CAYSXS01. The sequence goes on along the minus strand of CAYSXS010000012.1, from coordinate 28,258 downwards.
TTATAATTTCTCTTTTATCTTCTTGTGCGGGAACTTTCACTCCAAAAACAGAGGAGGAAAGTTTAACAACAAAAACCAATCCCGACGGTTCTGTGACTGTCAAATACACAAGCAAAACATTTGACGGATCACGACGAACAGGGCCTTTGAATCTGGCAAAAGCCGGTAATACTAACCCAGATAATGCTGTTGCTATAACTAGTACTGGAAACACAAAAGTCAGTACTAAAAATACAAACAGTAACCGCACCTATCGAACCGAAAAAGGTTCCTCCGCTTCATCCTCATCCTCGGTAAAACCCCCCATAACACATGACGGAGCTAAAGCAGCTTCTAGCTATTACAAGGAAGCTTTAGCAAAAAAACAAAACAAAAGAGGAAACGTTGGTGTTATAACCAACAACAACCTTTAAATTCCGGGCGTACAGGAATAAACTATAACCAGCCCTATGTAAGAAATAGGAGCAAAAATATTTTAAAACAGACTGTCAACATTGAGGTCTGTTTTTTGATTTCTAAATTTAAATATATTTTACTAAGGAACGGTAGGAGGCTCAGGTTCTAAAAAGTTAGTTTCTCCACCAGCAATGTTTAAAACCGCATCAAACACCCAGTTGGCTATAAGATAAGCAAGAAGAATTATTGCTATTCCATAAATTCCATTCTTTATTGTGTCTTTAGCTTTTTGTACTTTATCTTTGTCTCCCTGAGCTGTCATCCAAGTAAACCCGGCATACATAATTAAAACTACAAAAAATAATCCTAATAATGTTAATGCCATATTAATTACACTAATAATAATAGTGATAGGTGTTGTTGTTGCAGGATCACCTGTTAAACCTATATTAGCAGAAAAACTAGCCAATTTATCCAATATTCCACCACTATCTTTTACAATATTATCTGCAAATACCAAATTAGGCATTAGAATTATGCTTAAAATAAAAATAGGTAAAATGATTTTAAAAATATTTTTTTTCATATTTAAATAATATTATTTACAACAACAAGTTTCTGTTGAATAATCACACCCTGGGCTACAAGACCCCCCACTAACATAACCTTGTTCTTGACAAGAACCATTAACAGTATCAACACAATTACACATTGTTACTGAACCAGAATCTCCTCCAACTTGATAATTAACCTGATCAAACACATATGCTGTAATGATCCAAGAAGCTAATATAATAAACACTCCAATAATCGCACTTGTGATTATCTTCATTGAAGTACTTACTTTATCAGCTGCTCCTTGAGCAGTCATTCGTAAAAATCCTCCATACATTAAAAGAACAATAAAAATTATTCCCAAAAATCCAAGTAGAAATTCTACTATTGTCCCAGCAATTTCTATTGGATCCTTTTCACTAGTTAAACCAGCCTCTCCTGCTGTAATCTGTAAACTACTAACAGCAGGGTTAGTATCGACAGAGGCGTAAACACTAGCAAAGCCCCCTTGCCCGATTAAAAACAAGGGGGTTAATATTGCTACTAAAGCAAAAAATATTATAATTTTAAAGTTTTTGCTCATTTTAAAAAATTTATGTTGGTGTCCAAGTACTAGGCTCAGTTCCAAAACCAACCACAGAAGCAATTACAACACGAACAATTAAATATGCTAATAAAATAATAGCTAATCCAATTAAACCGTATTTAATTGTATCCTTTGCTTTCTCAACCTTATCTTCTGCTCCTTGAGCTGTCATCCATCTAAAACCACCAATCAGAATAATGATTACAGCAATTAAACCTAAAAGCCCTAAAACAACATTAACAATATTTACAACCGTTGTAACTATGCCAACATTTTCCTCTTTACCAGCTAAATCTAATTTTTCAGTTTCAGTATCAAAATAAGATTCAGTATTAGGATCACCAGTTGCCGCATTTGCCGTATTTGTATTTACAGCAATAACTGCAGGTGCAACCATCATCAAAAGAAGTAGAAAACAAGCTGCATTTTTTATTAATTTTTTGTTCATAATAAGAATTCATTTTACAATATTCTGTTCTATTACGTGTGGATATCCAAACACATAATAAATAAAATCAATATTGTAAACATCTTTTATTAAACTATTGTTCGACCATTTATTAATATTTTAAAAAAAATATACATTTTTCCACAACCTAAGTATATCATATTTTTATAGTATATTTAAATAAAAATACTATTTTTTTAATTCATCTAATTAAGTATTGTGTCAACATTCCCAAATATATAGTTTAGAAGTGTATAAGAGCTTAAAATAACCACGATTCCTAACACAGCCCAAATCATAATATCCCGAGCTTTTTTAATTACATCTGACTTGCCTTGAGCTGTCATCCACAAAAAGCCAGCGTATATAAAGAACAGTAATGCAATAATACCCAGGAAGCCTACCCCTATTTTAATATATCTAGCTGCTACAACCTCTGGTGTGTATAAAGTATCTGTACCAGCAGGACTACATACACCTTGCCTTTCGTCACAACCAATATCTTCAGCTGAAAAAACAACTATAGGTGTTAATAAAAGAATAAAAATAGTAAGTGATAAAAAAGTTTTTTTCATATATTTTTATTTAGGAGTACAACAAACTCTATTAATATTATACGTATCCAGCCCACATAAATTCTTAATACAATTCGATGCAACATCACATTCTGCAACAGTCCTAACACCACACTCATTATTTGGTCCAACTTCACGGCACTCATACCCACTGTAAGGGCCTTTGCCTCCCATCTTTGCTTGCTCTCTAAGCCAATCACAAGAACGACTCCAACCGTCTTCAGAATTCCCTTGTTCTTGTCCTGGCTGACAAACACTATTCAAACAATATCTATTCATGTCATTACCACAAGGATAACCATCTCCTTTGCCTGTACAATCTTCAAAAGTTCCATCACCTTTACAAAGATTATACCACTCTACTCTATCCTCTTCTTGATCTGTAAAAGTCATTACTTTACTTGTGCCAGCCATTTTATTAATAACAAAATTGACTGCTGTCCAGGCCATAAAAATAACTATAATTCCAAAAATTGTATTAATAATAACAGTTCTACCTTTTGCTACCCTAGCTTTATCTCCTGCTGCTGTTATATACAAAAAACCACCCCACACAAAAAAAAGTAGAGCGCCTGCACCAGCAACTAAAGTTATCCAACGCATAATTGCGTTAGTGGTAAACATCATGTCACAAATACCACAATTACCCGTAGCTGTGCACGGTGGCAAAACACCAGCACTGACAACAGCTGGAACAGCTAGAAATATTATGAATAATAAAGATAAAAATATGTATTTCATAAACTTAATAAGTACTACTTATTGCTTTAGCAGCATATTTAATTGCGTCCTTGTAATCCTTAGACCCACTTAAAATATCCCTTATAGCTTGATTAAAAACACTTTCTACATGTTCTGGCGTTTTTCCTTGATACCAACTTTTAGCACTAAGCGCTTGATATGCAAATGGACCAACCAAAGGATCCTCTCTATATTTATTTATCAAACCTCTTAAAGCAGGTGGTTTTAAAGTTTTGTTTAAATAACTTTCTGCTTGATATATATTTTGACCAGTTTTATCTTTATAACTATTCATTGTACTGAAAGTTATGAAATCCCAAACTTCATCTATATTCTCTGTTTTTTTAGATCCACTCAAAATCCAATAATCAGCAAGATTTGTACTTTGTCCACCAGAATCTGTGCCATCGCTATTAATATGTACCATTGGAGCTATTCCTAAATCCAAAGAAGGGCCCTGGGCTTTTAAATATGGTAATTGATAGGAAAATCCAAACATCATTGCCAACTTACCTTGTAAAAAAGCATCTGTTGCTTCTGAAAATTGGCTATTCCACGTATATACATCTTTCATTGGCATAGCAAAATCTGTATAAAATTCTAAAGCTCGAATTCCAGGATAAAGTTTATTATCGTAAATAGATCTGTCGTCAAAAGCAATACTTCCACCAGAATCAACCATTGTTGTTCCGTTCTGCATCATAAGTAATGTCAAAATATCATCTGAACGTAGGATATTATTAGCACCACCCATAGCAATAGCTGAACGACTTATATTCCCTTCACTATCATAGCGTGTAACTTTTTTTACAGCCTCAACAATTTCCTGCCATGTTTTTGGTACCTCAACAACTCCTACCGAATCTAAAATTGTTTGATTATAGAATAGAGCTAACGTGTCAACAGATAAAGGTAACCCCCAAACCTGACCATCTCTTACAACATCCCGGTATACAACATCTACAAAAAATTTCTTAATTTGGTCGGGTGTAGGTGAGGTTATTTTTTTAACCTCTGTTTTTGTTTTTTTACTAAAGCTACTCCCGGTTGTTATTAAAACAGGCACAGTTAGTTTTGCTGGCATAGGAGACATTTTTGTCTGGTATTTACCGATCCAATCATTGTGCACTAAAAACATATCAGGACCCCTATCTTCTGCCCAAGCTTCTAGTAGCTCTCTCTCATATTCCCCCCAGTGTAGTTTTTTATAATTGATTTTAATATTTGGTCTAGCTGTTTGATAAGCTACAATAATATCCTTATATGCATCTGAAGAATCAAAAACACCCCAGAATTCTAAAGTTACTGGCTTAGCTTGTTGACTTGATCCTCCACCAGACCCTAAAGAGCAACCAGTTACAATAACAGTCAAAATTAAAAATATTCCAAAGATTTTTAATTTGTTCATATGTGTATATTATATCATAAAAACAAAAAAACAACCAAAAGGTTGTTCTTTATTTTTCTACATATATTACTTATTTCCAACCATCTTATACACTTCATCATTAGCTCTAACTAATTTATCTGTTTTAATAGCTACTACATCATTTTGTGTAGCTTTTTTAATTTGTTTGTGGTCTATTTCCATTGAAGATATTTTTTGTTTCAAAACACCTGTAGTTGGGCCTAATATCAAGATTTCATCCTTAGCTTTAAGTACTTTGTTTGCTTGAATTTCAATTTCTGCTACAGAAATCTTTGAATAGAAGTGTTTAACCTTACCAATATGTATCTTTTTTTCTTTTGCTTGACTTCCATAACTATGTGTCCATTCATTAATTGGTTTACCTAAATAAAAACCATTAGAAAACCCTCTATTATATACTGTTGCTAATTCTTTCATTAACTCATCTTTTAATTCTTTAAATTTCTTTTTAGATTTATTAGAAAAGTAAGAATCAATTGCCCTTCTATATACACTAGTTACAGTTTTAACATATTCCGGACTCCTATTTCTCCCTTCAATTTTAAAAGATGTAATGCCCACTTCAATTAATTTTTCAATAAAAGGCAATGTACATAAATCTTTAGGAGATAAAACATAATCTTCTCCGATTTCAAACTCATTACTACCAGAAACTTCTTTAATTAAATATTTTCTTCTACAAGGTTGTAAACATTCTCCTCTATTGGCTGACTTGTTATATTTAAACTGAGAAAGGAAACATCTTCCTGAAACTGATACACACATAGCTCCGTGAATAAATGCTTCTATTTCAATTTTAGAATTTTTCTTGATTTGTTTTAATTGTTTTAAATCACATTCACGTGCAAATACAATTCTTTTAGCTCCCATCTTTCTATATATCTCTGCTGACTTAGAATTAGCTACACTGGCTTGAGTGCTAATGTGTAATTCCATCCTTAATTTCTTGACTAATTCAATTACAGCCATATCCCAACAAATTATCGCATCGATTTTTGCAGCTTTAGCTTTTTTTAACAATTCTTCTACTTTCTTTATTTCATCTTGATAAATAATTGTATTAACTGCTAAATATGCTTTCACATTATTGTCATGACAAATCTTAGATATCTTCTTTAAATCATTAACAGTAAAGTTCTTAGCTCCTGCACGCATATTAAAACCACGAATACCAAAGTAAATGGCATCACAACCACCCTGAATAGCAGCTTGTAAAGAAGTAAAATCTTGGATTGGAGATAATAGCTCTGGTTTAGTCATTTATTTTAAGTTTAAATAATATTTTCTCTTTTTTTCCTGTAATCTTTCGATCGAATATCTTAACATTGTTCTAGGCATTTGCAAAGTGTGCTTATCTAAAAATTTAATTAATTCTTTTTCATCTTTTTTGCCCATTTCTCTTAACATCCACCCAACTGCTTTATGAATCAAATCATGAGAATCATTTAATAACATTTCTGAAATTTTAATTGCATCCTTAAAATCTTTTTCTCGAATAAATGTGAATGTAGCTAACACAGAAATTCTACGTTCCCAAAGACTTTTAGATTTAGCTAGGGTATATAATATTTTTCTATTTTTATCTAATAAATATCTACCAACAACATTAGGAGCTGATAAATCAATTAAATCCCAGTTATTAATATTCTTTGTGTTTTTAAGATAAAAATTAAAAATATCTTTTCTTAATTTATCATCAGCTTTTTTAAATTTTTCAACTAATACCAATACTCCCACCATCCTATACTCATGAATCTTAGAATTTAACAATTTTTGTACATCATTAAAACCTGCTTCATTAAAATATTTCTTCATTATTTCTCTGGTCTGAGCCATTCTTAAACCTAAAAATATATCACCTTCTCCGTATTCTCCTTTTCCAGTCTTAAAAAACCTCTGATAAACTTCAATTTTTTCAGGATTTTTTAATTTATTTAATTCTTGAGATATTTTTTGATACATATGTGTTATATATTTCGGAGGAGGCGAGATTCGAACTCGCGGTACCCGTTAAGGTACATCACTTTTCGAGAGTGACCTGTTCAACCACTCCAGCACTCCTCCTTAAAATCATTATCACCCCAATAATCACCCAAAACAAAATACTTAAATCATTTTTAAAATATGGTACATCAACTAAACCATGGATTAATAGAGCAGTCATTGTTGCCATAGCAATAATTGACCATTTATCATATTTTTTAAAACCATAGATGTAAAAATATATGATAATAAGGATAAAAGAGATTAATCCTAATAACCCAATCTCTGACCAAAAATTTAAAAATATGTTATGAGGATATAAATAAACCTCAATATATTCTTTCTCATGAAAAGGTGCTACTGCTGGTTGGTAACCAACTAGTCCTGCTCCTAAAATTGGTTTTGTTTTTATCATCTCCCAGGTTTCAGACCACATTTCTAAACGTGTAGAAACTGAATCACCACCTGTTACTGTGGACGTTCCTTTTAAATCAATTTTTCCAAACCCAATTAATAGACCAGATAATATTACAACAACAGCAAGAATACTAACAAAATATTTCCTATTTCCTTTATAGAACAAGACATAAAAAATTAAACCAATCAAAATAGCGATTAAAGCTCCTTTAGATTTTGTGAAATATATAGCAAAAGATCCTAAAACAAATGGGATTAAATATATATATTTCTTAACAGAAAATCCCAAAAATAATACAACAAGAGGAGCTAGATACAAGGCTAAAGCATTAGGATATGAAAAAAAACTAGTTACTCTACGAGTAGCTTCATCAGCCCAAAAAGGATTGGTGATAAATAGACCTGTAAACTTTTGGTAAATTGCAAATATACTTAAAATTACAACTTGCATACCAAAAACCATAAAAAGATCTTTTAAATCTTTTTTCTTTAATGTGCTAACCAAAACTATTAATAATAAAATTGGTTCAATAAAATATGCTTTCCAAATACCAAGCGCTGAATAAAAACTAGGTGAAACAAATACAGAAATAGTGGCAGATATTAAGAATAAAAAAATAGGGATTAAAAATCCCTTAGTAATCTTCAAATTCTTAATATTTTTAACTAACCAAACAAGAAATAACATTAATATTTCTCCTTCTAATAATGTGGTTGGTAAATTAAAAATATCAAACCTTATCAAATATGATGGCAAAGTAAAAATAACCCAGTAAATACCATATTTAAGGTTTTTACATGATAGGAATATAAATAGAAGAAAATATATTATTAGCATTATATACATAGATATACTATTTCCTTAAAAAACTCATTATTAAATCCCTCTTCAATGCTCCTGATAAATATATTAATATAAAGTATATAAAACCACCAAGAATAACGGAAATTAATAATCCAAAATTACCAAAATATAATATTAAAAACATAACTATACTAGCAAATAAACTTTTTAAACTAATGCTAAAGTTTGTTTTAAACTTAAGTGTTTTCTTAACCATAATCCAAGAAGCAATAAGAATAAATAGTTCAACAAAAGCAGTAATTGTTCCAGCTGCGTAGAATGAATATTTTGGAATAAATATGAAATATAAAGTGAGAGCTAGCACAGCAGCAAAGATATAATATTTCATCATCTGCCGTTGTTTATTAATAGCAACAACAGCAAAAGTAGACAAATGAGCGAAAAATATTACACCAGTAGCAACAATTAATATTTGTAAAACTGGAGCAGATGCTAAAAATTCTTTTCCAGCAATTAAATTAATAACTTGTTTAGCCATTACTAAGGTACCAAAAATCATTGGCCAAACGACTAAGGATAAACCATCAAATGCTTTCTGAAAAATACGCTTAAACTTCTCCATATTATTTTTAGAAAATGCACCAGACAAATGTGGAGAAACCAAACCCATGAATATGATAGGAAAAGCAATCAAAACCTCCAGTATCTTATACGGTGCCCCGTACAAGCCAACGGTTGAGGCTGGATGATATAGAGAAAGAATAATTGTATCAGCTTTAAAATATATCATTGAGAAAATCATGTATGTAGCCACAGGCCAAGACTTTGTTAAAATACTTTTCCAAATATCTTTATCAAAAGCTAATTTAAAAGGTAATAACTTTCTTACATATATTAAACTAATAAAAAAATGTGCGAGAAAGCCAATTACAACTACCCACAGAGCAGCATAAAACCCCAGATCAAAAAGCACAACTAATATAGCTAAACCTAAAATCAATATTTTCCCAACAATCTCTGCAAAAGCAGCATATTTTGTTTTCATTTCTTTTTGAAAATATGCAACTAATATCTGATCACTCATATGCATTAAAACAGAGATAGAAACTATTAAAACACCTAGTTTAACTAATAATGGATAAGGGAAAAGCCAGATTAAACCACCAGCTATTAACATCAAAATAATTCCGGACACAAAACGCATTGTAAAGATATTGCTATATACCTTCTTTTGATCAATACCCTCTCTACCAAGCTCATTAATTGTAATTAAATACAAACCCAAATCACCAATAGTAGAGAAAAAGAATAAATATGCATAAATAGTTACAAAATGACCATAGCCTTCTGTTCCTAAATACCTAGCTAATAAGCCAACAAAAACAACTCCCAACGCGGAAGCTGAAAATTTACCTATAGTATGAATAATTGTATTAAAAGTAATTTGTTTAGTTAAAGACATTTATCTAACCTGTCCTGAGGAGGAACGACGAAGGATCCCGTCGAATACAGCTCAATTTAATTTATATCATAATTCTAACACCAAACCCCTCAGCTTGACAAAAATTGAAAATTTTGATACAATATTAAAATAATTTAAGAACATTTAAAAAAGCATAATTATGTGCAGATCATCATAATTTTAGGAGAAAAAATGAAAAAATTATTATTCACTTGTCTAGCTGTGCTATTTTTTTATTGTGCACCGAAAGAAGAAAAAACCTTTAAGGTGCCCAAATACGTAGCTCCTGTTTTTTCAGGTGACCACCTATGGTTTTCAAACCTCATGTTTCCAGGGGCAGAAACAAAAGATGGTCTTTTTGTCCACGCTGACAGTCATAAAGTTGAAATATTGACTGTGGTATTAAATAGCGGACTTCATACCTCAATAAGAGAATATGTCCATGACCCGCGACTGACTGACTGGTGGGATAAGAGTGTGGTGATGACACCGCTTGAGACACTTAAAAAAACTGTCGCTAGGGCTACGAGGACAGAAGACCATCCTGAAGTAACAGCTGAAATAATTGCCCATATGGGCAAGGTTGGGGTGTTATCTGAAATTAATCCTGCAGCTACAGATAGTGCGGAAATTAGCAAAGCCATGTACAGATATGATGAGCCAGCAATATGGATGAAGCTTGGTGTCAGAGCTCGCATGGCGGGATTGCAGTAATAAAAAAAGAGGATAAGAAATGAAAAAAATATTTTTTTTATTCATTAGTTTCTTTTTATTTACTTCTGGTATCACCCAGGTGCCTGAAATCTGTCTCACCGAGGAGACATTTAGCGTATCCTCGTGGAAAATAGGGCCTTTCAACTGGGCGTGCGGTGGTAAATTTTGGCTGGTGGATAGTATAAAAGTTCACATAGTCAAATTGGACAATATGGATGTCAATATTGTGGTGCAGAAATCTAGCACCCACAGCACCGACAATGATGGGGCAATATTCCGTCCCGACTCTTCCGTCTCTGTTATTATGGGTCTTTTTGTCTCAGAGACCTGTGGAATTATCTTCCATTATAAACGAATAAAAAACAATTATTCTTTAGCTGACTTAATAGAAAATAATGAAAGGTACTCCTGCCACAATTTGCGAGATGAGGTTTTTGAGAATTTGAGACAAGTTTTAAAAAGAAAAGGTTGCAAAACTAGATTATTAAAATAGTAAAATAGTTTTGTAATCATTTCGTCCCCCGGCAAATAATTACACTGCTGGGGGCTTTTTTATTTCATTTTTTACAATATTAAGATATAATAAAGGTGTCCCACAAGGACACCTTTTACTTTTACTTAAAAAACATCATGTATTTAGAAAAATTAGAAATAAATGGCTTCAAATCGTTTGCCCACAAAATAGACTTGGAATTTAAACCGGGCATTACTTCTGTGGTAGGACCAAATGGTTCTGGTAAGTCAAACGTAGCAGATGCCGTACGTTGGGTTTTGGGTGAACAAAGCTTAAAACTTTTACGTGGGAAAAAATCAGAAGATGTAATTTTTTCTGGTAGTGACAAAAAAGCTCGGCTAGGTATGGCTGAGGTTTCTTTACATTTTAACAATGAAAAAGACAAAGCCGAGGTAGGAATGTCTGAAATATGTATAACAAGAAAACTTTATCGCAACGGAGATAGTGAATATTTAATTAATAAACAAAAAACTCGTTTAGCTGACATACACATGTTGCTAGCAAAAGTTGGTGTTGCCAGAACTAGTTATTCAATTATTGGCCAAGGCATGATAGATAATTTTCTATTAGCTTCACCACAAGATAGGAAAGAATTTTTTGAAGAAGCTTCAGGAGTAAAACCTTTACAAATCAAACGAGGACAATCTTTAAATAAACTTGAACATACAGAAGAGAATCTAGAAACAGCTACTATCCAATTAAAAGAAATATCTCCAAGACTAAACTCTTTAACAAGACAAGTTAAACGTTTAGAACGTAGAGCAGAAGTAGAACTAAAGCTTAAAGATGTACAATTTAAATACTATAGCTCTATATGGCACGAAATAAACAACAAATGGAAAGAAAAACACAATAGTTTAAAAGATATATCAAAAAACCAAGAAGATATTCAGGATGAGGTAAATAAAGCTCAAAAAGAATTGGCAGATTTAACTAAAGATAATGTAAAATCTGACACAACTCAAAGATTACAAAATCAATACCAAGAAGCAATGAATTCAAAAATGCAGCTTAGTTCAGAATTGTCTAACTTAAAAATAAAAAGTATACAAGAAACACAACATACTGTTCAAAAAAAGAATATCCCTTATGAAACAAGTCAAAAAGTAATTCAAATACTAAAAGAAATAAACAAACTAAAAACAAAAACTAGTGATGCTTTCGCAGATAAAAACTATCCAGAAGCTGAAAAATATTTTAATGAACAAATACAGTTATTTAACAAAATCAATGAACTTTTAATTCCATATAAAAGTGAAGAAAAAGTTGTTGAAGAAAAAACAGACAATAATCAAACACAAATACAAAAATTAGAAGAAAAGATCCAAGAACTTAATCAAAAAATAGAAGAAATACAAGAAAATATTAAAAAGGAAAATAATAAAGAAAAAGAAGAGCGTTCACAAATCTGGCAAGTTCAACAAAAATATCAAGCAGAACAACAAAAACTAAACTCTATTTCAAATCAAGTTAATGAGTTACGTATTGAGTTAGCTCGTTTGGAAACAAAGAAAGATGATTTAGAACAAGACATCCGTCAGGATTTAAATAATATTGAAGAAATCAAAACATCTAAAACAAACAATTTATCTGAGGAAGAAAAACGAACACAAGTTACTGAAATTGGTAAATTAAAACACCAATTAGAATTAATTGGTGGTATTGATCCTGAAGTTCAAACAGAATATGAACAAATTAAAGAACGTCATGAATTTTTATCTAGCCAAATTGATGACTTACGAAGTTCCATTGATTCTTTAGAAAAATTAATTCTAGAACTTGATGAAAGTATTAAAAAACAATTTGAAATTAGTTTTAAAGTCATTAATGAAGAATTCCAAACACATTTTAAGACATTATTTGCTGGCGGTAAAGCTAAATTAATTTTAATTAAAGAACAAGATATAGAAAACAATAAGACAGAAACGACAGACAACCAAGAAGAAATCATTGAGGAACCAACAGAAGTGGATAGAATCAAAACTAGATTAAAATCTAATATGTATTCTGGTGTAGAAATTGAAGCAACACCTCCTGGTAAAAAATTAAAATCAATTAATATGCTTTCGGGAGGAGAACGCGCAATGACTTCTATTGCTCTTCTTTGTGCAATCATTTCATCAAACCCTTCTCCTTTTATCATATTAGATGAAGTAGATGCTGCTCTTGATGAAGCAAACTCGATCCGTTATGCTGAAATTGTTGAGAATCTCTCACATAAATCCCAGTTTATAATTATTACTCACAACAGAGCAACAATGGAAAAAGCAGATATCCTTTACGGTGTTACAATGGGCGACGATGGCGTTTCGACGGTATTATCTTTAAAACTAGAAGGTGCAGAAAAATATACAAACAGATAATATGAATTTAGAACAAGCAAAACAAATTATTAATTTAACAAAAGAGTCCTATAACAACATTGCGGTCTCTTTTTCAGATTCACGAAGTAACAACTGGCCAGAAGTTAAAAGTTTAGTTAAAGAATATGTAAAAGATGAGGATAAGATATTAGATCTTGGTTGCGGTAATGGACGTTTAATTCAACTTTTAAAAGATTACAAAGATATCTCATACACAGGACTTGATAATTCAGAAAAATTAATTGAAAAAGCAAAGAAGGAATATAAAGCTAGTAAATTAATAAATTTAAAAAATAAAATAAATTTTATTGCAAATGATATTTTAAATTTAAATCAATTTGAATCTAATTCTTTTGACAAAATATTTATGATTGCTTCTTTTAATCATATACCCTCTAAAGAACTTCAAGAAAAAGTTATGACAAATCTATATAGGATATTGAAAAAAGAAGGTATTTTAATTATGACTAATTGGAACCTGTGGCAAGTTGGCACGAAAAAAAATATCTGGCAATATAAATTTAATCATAATTATCAAATACCAGATTCAAAACATAAATTGAATTTTAAAGAAGTTTTAACTCTTTGGCAAAACAAATATCCTTTATACTATTATGCTTTTACTTTAAAAGTATTAAAAAAACTTTTTAAAAAAGCTGATTTTAAAATTCTAGAGAATAAATATGTGAATAAAAATAAATTTGTGCATTGGTGGAATGGGTGGAATATTGTGACAGTTGGGAAGAAATAAAAATCCCCGCAGGATAATGTGCGGGGTTTAACATTGAATGAATTATAAATTTATTTTTACTTATCTACATCCTCCTTTTTAATTTCTTTCCATCCGTCTTCCAAATAGTCCTTTCTAATATTGTTAATCTCTTCTTTTTCAGTACCTTTTTCGTGGTTAACATTAATAATTATATCCTTGGTGCTAAAATTACATTCTATCTGCTTTATAATTGCCAAATTATGACTATGATATTCATTAATTTTTCGGGCAAGAACAAGCATGACTCCTGGTCCAAGGAAAAAATTAAAGAAGGACTCTTGGACGCTTATTTTTTTGATTAAACCAAGAGAAAGATGTTTCAATTGAAAATCAAACTTTTCCTGTATAATATTTTTATTAAAACAGTAATTAATCTCAGAAAATTTTAATGCCGTGATAGCTTCTGTCCAAACCATCTTAACACCCTGTTTTGAATCAATATGTGCAATAACCTCCTCTACTTTCAATTTAATAACAACATCATCTTCCCAACCATTAAGGTATAAGATCATATTCGCCACAGGCTCTATTGGTATCTTAACATTAAACTCACAAACACGTATAATATTATCCGGATCTTTTAATTTTATGATCGGAATCAATAATTCAAAAGAATGTTCTCTCATTTCATTTCTCCTTGTTTTAAAAATCATTATTAAATTATTGCCATTTCGGAAGTATGAATATTTTCACCACACTTACACTTAAATTCAGAACAATTATTTGGTATAAGCATTTTAATATATTTTCTACAACCAGAACATCTTCCTTTTACTAACACAGACATTTTTCTTAATTTCTGTAAATAATCTATTAATTTTGGTAGGTCTTCTCGACCCTGGTAAACTCCATCAAAATCCTCAATTCCTAACCAATCATCAAGGTGACCAGAACAGATTAATAGTTTTGTTGTTTCTGGTTGATATTTTTTTGCCATATCTAAAACTTTCAACCCATTACTAATTCTTTTATGTCTGGTTACTATGTTAGTAAGATGTAAATCAGCAACAATTACATCAAAATAAATATCTTTAATTGTTTGGCTTACTTTTCCTAAGTCAAGTTTCTTTTCTGATTTGAGTCTGTGCTTTGTATATAAATTATATACAACCTCTGCCTTAGGTAGCGACTTTATTATATTTTTAGCAATCCACTCTGCTGTTCTAAAATTATCTTCAACAATCAAAATTTTCATTTTATTTCTCCTTCTTTTAAAAGTTATTCAAAAAAATTAACTACAAAAGTATGTCGATCAAAATGTACACCATGATACACATCATCAACATCACTATCATCAATAATTTTAAAATCCAAAGTAAAATATTGTGCTTCTTTAAGCCGTTTTTCGTTTTCACAAACAAATTGATCAATAATCTTAAAAATTATCTGTACTCCTTCTGTGAAAAAACTAAAGCCCTGGATACTGAGACCTAAAAAATCTAAAAAAGAACCTAGGTATTTCTTATTTTTCGCTTCTATTTCTGTAATAAGATTTAGTTTAACAACAGGTCTTGTATGACTAAGATTTTTATAAAGTTCAGTCAGTTCTTCAAATTTCTCTTTTATCCTTTTAAAATCATTTTTACTTAACATTTTATTTCTCCTTTAATTTGGTTGTAAATGCCCATTTTCTATTTACCTAAACTATGCCATTTTTTAGCCAAAAAGTCGCTACTTCTGACTGTTATATATTTAATCCTTGACATTTAGGCTAATATAAGATATTATTTAAACATAAACATGTTGTCAGAAAGACCGACAACATGTCTTAAATATATGAAACTACAAAACATTTTAGAACAATTCGGTTTAACAGAAAAACAAGCTAAAGTATATTTAGCTACTTTAGAGTTGGGTTCTGGTACCGTAAACCAAATAGCAGATAAATCTAATGTAGCCCGCCCAACCTGCTATGATGTACTTGAATCTTTAAAAAGTAAAGGTATTGCTTCAACATTTATAAAAACAAAAACACGCTATTTCAGCGTGGAAGAACCAGATAAAATTGTAAAATTGGCGGAAAACAGAGCTGAAAATTTAAAATCAGCTTTACCAGAACTAGAAGCAATTTATGGTATGGCTAGAAATAGGCCAAAAGTTCGTTTTTATCAAGGTAAAGATGGAATGAAACAAATTCTACAAGAAATTATTAATGACAAAAAAGATATTTTATCAATATCCTCAGCAGACGATTTACTTGAAATATTGGGAGACTATTGGCCAGATTTTATTAAAAAAAGATTAGCACAAAAAATTTCTGTTAGAACTATTTTACGCGATACACCAAAAGCTAGAGAAAGACAAAAATTAGGACCAAAAGAATTACGAGTAGTTAAAATTATTCCTAAAGATTTTGACTACCATGGAACAATTATTGTTTTTGGAAACAAAATGGCTTTCTTTTCTTTTATTAAAGACATTGTTTCTGTTGTAATTGAAAGCAAGGAACTAACCCAAGTCCAACGCTCTACTCTTGAATTTATATGGCAAAATGCAGAATAAAAATAAAACCGCTCACTGGTGGAGCGGATGGAATATTGTGACAGTTGGGAGGAAAACTTGACAGAATATTTTATATGGTATATACTGAGTATATATCGTACAATAAATAAAATAATTAAAAATATGCACTCAACTACTATCATTAACATAAAAACAGACCCTAAAATAAAAACAAAAGCCCAAAAAACCGCTACTGATTTAGGTTTAACCCTAAGCAGTGTAATTAATGGGTATTTAAAACAGTTTGTAAGAACTAAAACTGTTCATTTTAGTTTAAATACAGAAAAACCAAATCCTTATCTTATTTCAGCATTAGAAGAAGCTAAAAAAGACAGGTTAGAAAAAAAACACTATACTTTTAAAAATAATAAACAAGCTCTTGATTTTCTTGATAAACAATAAACTTATATGCAAATTGAATACTCAAGAAAATTTATTAAAAAATATAAAAAGTGTCCTGATAAAATTAAAAATGCTTTTAAAAACAAGCTAAAGCTTTTTATAGAAAACCCACATCACCCCATACTAAATAATCATAACCTTTCTGGAAAATATAAAAACTATAAAAGTATAAATATAACTGCTGATTGGCGGGCTATATACCAAAAATACAACAATAATCAAACTGTTTACTTTATAATTCTTGGTACACATAGTGAATTATATAAATAATTTAAAAACAAATCCGCTCACTGGTGGAGCGGATGGAATATTGTAACGATTGGTGAAAAATAAATTAAGTTCCACAACATCCTGTAGCATCTTCAGTTACTTTCATTACACTTATGGCAAATACAACATAGGCAAAAAGAAAAATAAACTGTAGAATCGTAAGTATAACAAAATAAATTGACATTATATTAAATAAACCTTGGCCAAATGATACCAACACAATAATTGAAGGATAAAGCAGTGTTATAAAATGTTTCACAATACTTATTCTGTCACCGATGTCTATAAAATTGATTTTTATAGGACCAAAACGAAACATTAAATAATCAACTACCCAAAGAGATACAACCAAACAGGTTACAAAAATAATGAAATTCATAATTTACCTCCCAATGTTTTTGATTTAAATTTACTATTATATTATCCCAATTATTTTTTTAATCTCCCCCATATTCTTACTAGCTATTTCTTTGGCTCTTTTAGCACCATCTTCCAAAACTTTCTCTACATACTTTTTATCTTTTAATAATTTTTCTCTTTTTTCTTGCATTGGTTTGAGGTGAGAAACAATAGCTTCTGTTAATGCTGGTTTTAGTTCAGAATATTTTATTGTTTTATCTTTAAACTCATCTCTAAATTTCTTAACCAAAGCCTCGTCGTTAGAAAACTCTTCTAATAAATCAATTAAATTTAAAGCGCCCTCATCAGTTGTTACAGCTGATTTTATTTTCCCCTCAATAACATCTGGTGAATCTAATAAAGCTATATATGATTTTTCTCCCAAAGACTTGGACATTTTTTTGTCTGGGTCAGACAAAGACATTACTCTAGCTGTTTTAGTTAGTCTAGCGTTTGGTTCTGGAAAATATTCTCCAAATTTATTATTAAATTTTTTAACAACTTTGCGAGTTAGCTCAACATGCTGCTGTTGGTCTTGCCCTACAGGAATTATTTCCCCTTTATACAACATAATATCAGCTGCCATTAAAACAGGATAATCAAATAACCCCATATTAATATTAGCTTTTTGCCTTTCTGCCTTATCTTTAAACTGTGTCATTCTTTCTAATTCTGCTACTGGAGTGACACAATTTAGAATCCAAGCTAATTCTGTATGTTCATGGACTTTTGATTGTACAAAAACAATCGATTTTTTAGGATCAATCCCAGCAGCTAAAAAATCTACGGCTGTATTTAAAACCTGTTCTTGTTTCTTTTTTGGATCATAGCCTTGTGTAATTGAATGGTAATCAACAACACAAAACATTGAGTTATATTCATCTTGAATATCAACCCACTGTTTTAATGCCCCAAGGTAATTACCAATATGTAATTCACCTGTTGGCTGAATTGCTGAAAAAAGTCTCTTTTTCATATGATTTAAGTTTAACTTAAAAAAATATTTTTGTAAATATTTTGAATTTGCACATCAAAACTATTATGGTAAAATTGCAACATAAAAAGAACTATTTGTAAACCACAAAAACATTATGCCAAAAAACTTAAAAGCAAATATCTGGAAATATTTTTTGATAGTATTAACCAATAGAAGAAATTACATTCCTATCCTTTCTATTTATTTCTTATCACTACCGAGTGCTACTGCCCAACAAATAGGATTATACACAGGAATTGGTTGGCTTGCCGGCTTTCTTTTAGAAATTCCTTCTGGATATTTATCAGATAAAATAGGGCACAAAAAAACATTGATCTTGGCAAAATTTTCTATATTATTTTCAACACTGTTTTTTGTTTTTGGCAATTCACTTCCTTATTTCATTTTAGGATCCTCTTTTATTGCATTTGGTTTTGCATTTACTTCTGGGACAGCGGAAGCTTTTTTGCATAATACACTTATAAAATTAAAAAGAGAAAGAGATTATGGAGATATTAGTGGAAAAATAAGAGCAAAAGCATCTTTAGTTTCAGCTGGTATGATTTTGGTTTTACCGCTATTAACAAAAATATCCCTTATAACTCCCATTAGTGTTTATCTAGTTTTTGATGTAATTGGCATCTTAGTAGCTTTTTCTTTATTTTCTCCCGAGATGACATATAGTGCTGAAGACGAAGAAGGAGAAAAAATACTATCACAATTAAAAAGATTTAAAGGAACTGGATTTTATATCACTTCGATATTTTTTGGTTTTATTGGAGGCTTTATTATGTCACTATCTCCTTTTAAAGAACCGCTTGTGACGTCCTTAGGGTTTCCAATTATATATATTGGCTCTATAATGGCTTTTTCAAGAATAGTATGGTTTATTGTTGGACATAACTTAAAAGTTCTTAAAAAAATAGAATTTAAAAAATTATTATTCTATGAAATATTTTTCTTTTCGGGATTGGTGATAATAATTTCACAAATAACAAATCCGTATGTTATAGGCTTAATAATTGCAATATTAATAGGGTACCGTCATGGAAGAAGCTCCCTCATATCGGAATATTACCTACATAATTTTTTAATAAACAAAAGATATAAAGCAACAATGCTGTCGATCAAACGACAAATAAGCACACTACTACAATCGATTATTACTTTTGTTATAAGTTTTGCTATGGCCATTTCTTTTGGATTAGGTTTTTTAATTTCAGGTATTGGTATGTTAATTATTTTGTTAGGCATTTATCCTTTCTTAAAAAAACAATTAGCCCGCTAAAATAAAAATATTTAAACAAAAATCCCGCTATTGCTAGCGGGGTTTTTAGATATATTAAATTTTTGATGTTTAAACTTCTATTACCACCGGCAATACCATTGGTCTTTTACCTGTTTTGGAGAATAAGAATTGTCCAATATCATTCCTTATCTTATTCTTTAAGAAATCACTATCAATTTCTTTAGTATTTCTTTCCTCAACAATCTTCCTTATCTTATTCCTTGCTTGATTAATCAATTCTTGGTTTTCTTTCAAATATACAAAACCACGAGAAATAATATCAGGATTATGAATTAATTTTCCAGTTCTTCTGGCAACTGTTGTAATAACAACCACCATACCTTCCTGAGCTAAAATCTGTCTATCTCTAAAAACAATATTTTGTAAGTTAGAGATGCCCAATCCGTCAACAAAAACCGGACTGGCCTCAACTTTCTTATCAGACATTTTAGCTTCTGTTTTACTAAATTCCATTACAGATCCATTGTCTGGGATCAAAATATGTTTATCATCGTATCCAATTCCTTTTGCTATTTTAGCTGCCTCTTTAAGCATATAGTGATTTGCATAAACAGGAACAAAATATGTTGGCTTTATAGCTCTGATAACATCAGCCACTTCAGCAGCTGTAGCATGTCCGCCTGAATGTACATCCATAATTTCAGAATGAATAACATTGTCGCTTTGGCGATAAATCAAATCTTTAACACGTTGAACAGTTCTTTCGTTACCAGGAATAACTGATGAAGAAAAAATTACTGTATCTGATTTTTTAAATTTAATAGATCTGTGTACCCCATTTGCTATTCTATTAAACACAGCATTTTCTTCACCTTGTGCACCAGTACACATAATAACAACCTTATTGTCTGGTAAGTCCAAAGTTTTTTCAATTTTAATTAATTGTCTTAAATCAAACTTAACAATACCTAACTTTTTAGCAATCTGAATATTGGTCTTCATACTAAAACCATCCACTGCAACTGTTTTTCCGTATTTTTCTGCCATTTCAAGAATGACTTTTACACGATCAACATTTGAAGCAAATGTACCAATAATTACTCTGCCTGGTGCGTCAGCAATTAACTTTTCAAGGTTCTTATACATCTCTTCTTCTGGAACTGGTTTTTTCTTGTAAGCTACACCTAAACTTTCTAACATTAAAATGCTTGGTTTTTTAAGTTTAGATAAATATTCATAACCTGTTTTACCAGCTTTTAATTTGTCATCAATCTTCCAATCACCAGGATGAATAACTGTTCCATTTGGTGTTTCTAAAATAATCCCCATAGCTTCCATAATACTATGAGCTACTGGGAATAGTTTTAATCCAAAACTACCAAATTTTAATTTATAATTAAAAGAATTAACTAGTTTAGATTGAATATTTTTAGAACTACCTTTTTTGTAATCTTCCATTCTGCCCTTAATCATGTGGACTGTTAATTTACTTCCAACAATTAAAGGATTACCTAAACGTTCTAAAAGAATTGGAGCTGCTCCAATATGGTCCATATGACCATGAGTAAATATTACAGCTTTAACATTCTTTTCTTTTCCTTTTAGATATTCTGTATTAGGAATGATGTAATCAATTCCAGGCATATCTTCTTCTGGAAACTGTAAGCCCATATCAATAATTACAATATCATTCTTGTATTCAAAGATTGTCATATTTCTACCAACCTCTTCACAACCACCTAAAGGAATAATTCTTAATTTATCATCTCCTGGTTTGTTAAACACATCTTGTTTAGGTTTATCATCCTGTCTTTTAAACTTTGTGTTAGAAGGTCTTCTTCTGTCTTGTTGTTTAGGTTGATATGGTTTCTTTTTATTTTGATTTGAACTTTGTCTAAAAGTATTTTCTTTTTTCTCTACTGGTTTTCTTACTTGTTTAGATCTTAAGTCAACTTCTTTCTTTTGTTCAAATCTCTGTGGTTTCCTGTTATCCACCCTTTTTCTTGTTTGTGTTGTTTGTGTTGTTTCTGGTTGTGTTCGATGAGTTTTACGAACAACTCCAACTACACGTCTCTTTTGAGGCGTGTTTTTTTTCTCTCTTATCTTTCTTGTTTTAAAATTTTCTGTCATAAATTTTTGAAATATATACAAAATCAACTAATATATATTAGTTTACATATGTAGATATATTTCCTTTCTATATATATTTATTAAAATGATCTTTTTGTATCAATATACCATTCTTCAATACTAGAGAAGCGATCACATGGTACTGATATTACTTTTACGTCCATACCCTTAATTTTGCTAGAGATAGGGTATACATATTTAGGAGTATATAAGAAAATTGCTGGTAAGTTATTATTCAATATATTCTGGAAATGAATATATTTATCGTGTCTTTTTTGTGGGTCTGCTGTTTGGCGAGCTTCTTCTAAAACTTTATCTGCTTCTTTGTTAATGAAGTTAGCTAGGTTTAATCCATTCTCTCCTGCTTGTGAAGAATGCCAAAAAGGATATGGGTCTGGATCTGTTCCAAATATTTCTCCAAATAATAAAGCTTCAAAATTTCTTTTACGAATAACATCACTTTGAATCTGCCCTGCTTCAACAATCTTTATCTCTACTTTAACACCAATAGATTGCCACATCTTTTGAATTAATTGTGCAACTTTAAAATTTTCTGAACGATTAACGGTTGTTAAAATAATTTTTAATTCTACATCACTCTTTTTTCTAAATAGAGCTGCTCCATTATCTTCAGTAGTTTCTTCTTCCTCATCTTTTTCTTCAAACTTCCAACCAGCTTCATCTAAAAGTTCTCCTGCTTTATTTTCATCAAATTCATATTTCTCAATATTTGGATTGTAACCAATAAAGCCAGCCAGGATAGGAGCATCAATTACTTGCCCTTCTCCTCTTAATGCTTCGCTTACTATTGTGTCTTTTTGTAAAGCATAAGTTAATGCTTTCCTTACGTTTACACTCTCCAATGCCTTGTTCTTAGCTTGATTAAAGAATACTCCTGTATATTGAGGTAAGCTTAAATTATGATAAGCTAAATCTTTCCTAGTTTTTGTTTCTTCTTCTAAATCTTTTGGTAAATAGCTCATGCCATCAATATTATGACTCTTTAAAGCCATAGCTGCTGAAGCAAAATCTGGATAAAATTTAAAATTAATCTGTTTTAGGTTTGCTGTAGGAGCATACTCCTTGTTTCTCTCTAAAGTATATACCTTGATATTTCCTAACTTATCTTTTGTTAAAGATTTAAACTTATATGGTCCACTACCAATAGGACGAAGATTGTAATCTGTTAATAGAGCATTAGCAGGTACAACTTCAAGCCATAAATGTGATGGTAAAATCCCAACAGTTAAGTTTTCTAAGAAAACTGCGAAGCTTTCTGGAAGAATAAATTTAATTGATTTATCATCTAGAATTTCCAGTTTTACATTAGCAAAATTAACTGCTAAAGGACTTTTAAATTCAGGGTCTTGAATTGATTCAATTGTAAAGACAACATCGTGAACTGTTAATGGCATTCCATCGTGCCATTTTAAATTATCTTTTAAATAAAATGTATATTCTTTTTGATCATCTGATACAAACCAACTTTCTGCTAAATCTGGAATAATTTGTTGATGCTTATCTATCTTTACTAATCCTGGATAAATTAAAGAAGCAATATCTTGATCAACATCATTTAGATTAGAATAAAGTGGGTTAATAAACTTAGGCATTCCAACCAATCCTTCTGTATATGTACCGCCAACGGCTGGCGCAATGTGTGTAATTTGAAAATACCCACCAATCAAGAAAGCTAATAAGGAAATGGTAAAGATAAATGCAGCTATCCTGAATACAAACCACTCTTTTTTAGAAATTACATCAGGTAAATATTTTAACTGCCTAAATTTTGGCCATCTTTTCTTCGAAAGACTGGCTACTAGATCTTTATCATGCTTAATATTTTTTTTACTCTTCTTAAAAAAATTCAAAAGACCTTTTTGCTTAGAATTAACAAAAGAAAAGGTTTTTTTAATTTTTTTAAACAAAGAAGAGGGTTTAATTTTGAGGCGTTTTAAAAAATCACGCGAAGACATAGGTTGTTATATATTTATGAAGTATATATTTAGACAAATAGTCTAATTACACCAATAATCACAAAAACAAAAGCAAAAGCAATAGTTGATCTAAAGATTGTCTTTTCAGCACCACGTTTGGTCGTGTATGCGTCTCCGCCTCCACCAAAAGCACTTCCTAGACCAGCACCACCACTTTGCATTAAAATCATCACTACCATTAATACAGCAGCAACAAGTTGGATAATAGTTAAAAAATCAGGCATATTTTTGCAAATATCATCCCTGAACAAGCAGGGATTCAATTAAAAGAGTAATTTAATTTGATGAGTTAATACTATCAAATATTTTAAAAAGTGTCAATACTAGGAAAAAGCAACCTTTGACCAAAAAAGAAAATTCGTGTATAATAAACCACAACTAAATTCTCCACATATGCCTCAAAAAAATCAATATATTAATATTCATGGTGCCAGAACAAATAACCTAAAGAATGTCTCTCTTAAAATACCTAAAAACCAATTTATAGTCATGACAGGTATTTCTGGTTCTGGTAAATCTTCTTTAGCTTTTGATACAATCTATGCTGAAGGACAAAGAAGATATGTAGAATCTCTTTCAAATTATGCTCGCCAATTTATAAACATCCTAGATAAACCAGACGTTGATCAAATAGAAGGATTGTCTCCTGCTATCTCAATAGATCAAAAAAGTGTTCCTCGTAACCCTCGTTCAACAGTAGGAACAATGACAGAGATATATGATTATCTAAAACTTCTTTTTGCAAGAATAGGTAAGGTTCATTGCCCAGATTGTAATAATGAAATTAAAAAACAAACTAGTGAACAAATTTTACAAAAGATATTGTCTTTTAAAAACAAAGAAATATTACTTTTAGCTCCTATTGCTAAAAACCAAAAAGAAACTTGTAAAAAGATTTTAGAAGAAATTAAAGAAGCTGAATTTGAACAAGTAATTTTAAATGATAAAATTTATCCAATTGAAAAAGCAATTAAATCTTTAGATGAAAAACTAACTTGCTCTATTAGTATAGTAATTAATAGTTTTTCAATTCCAAAAACCAACCCTAAGAAAGAATCTCTCTCTGAGATTATTAAAGATCTTAAAACAGCTCTAGATTTAGGTAATGGATTAATAGAAATACTAGAAGTAAAAAACAAAAAGAAACATATATATTCTCAAAACTTCATATGTACTAAGTGTGAAGTAAATATATCAGAAATAGAACCAAGAATATTTTCTTTTAATTCTCCATATGGAGCATGTGAAGAATGTTCTGGCTTAGGTATTAAACAAGAAATAGATCCAGAACTTACTGTACCAAACAAAAACCTAAGTATTGCTCAAGGAGCAATACGACCATTAATCAAAACTCATTCAAACGGGAATAAGATGTTAACTGTTTTAGAACAAATTGCTCAAAAACATAATTTTTCAATCAACACTCCTGTTAAAGAACTAAACAAAAAACAACTTAATGTTGTTTTTTATGGTTCTACAGCAAAAAACGATGGGTTAATTGACAGAGAATTTACAGGCGTCATAGATATATTGAATAAAAAATACAAACAAACAGATTCAAGTTATACAAGAAATGAAATTGAACAATATATGCGCACCTTTACTTGTCCTAAATGTAATGGTGCCAGATTAAAAAAACAGGCCTTATCTGTATATATAGATAAGAAGGATATTTCTGTAATGGTTAACTTAAATATTGAAAAAGCTATTAAATTTTTTAATACATTAAATACAAAATTAGATAATGATGACCAAAAAATAGCTAATCAAATACTTAAAGAAATTATTGAACGTTTAACTTTTTTATCACATATTGGATTAGGGTATTTAACTTTAGATAGAAGTGCTAATACCTTATCTGGAGGAGAAGCACAACGTATTAAATTAGCTACACAGATTGGTTCTCAGTTATCTGGTGTCCTATATGTACTAGATGAACCATCAATTGGTTTACATCAACAAGATAATCAAAAACTAATTTCTACTATTAAAGACCTACGAGATCTAGAAAACACAGTTATCGTAGTAGAGCATGACACTGAAACAATCTTAGCTGCAGATTGGATAGTAGATATTGGGCCAGGCGCTGGAAACGAAGGTGGTAAAATTATTTCGCAAGGGACAGCTAAACAAATTCAAGCAGATAAAAATTCTTTAACTGGTAGTTATCTATCTGGTAAAGAAAAAATATCTTTACCTAAAAAATACAGAAAAGGTAATAACAAATATATTCAAATTAAAAAAGCTAATGAATTT
The DNA here is from genome assembly GCA_964435065.1 of uncultured Gammaproteobacteria bacterium. Classification (GTDB taxonomy): domain Bacteria; phylum Patescibacteriota; class Patescibacteriia; order UBA2196; family UBA2196; genus CAYSXS01. The sequence continues at coordinate 2,317 of CAYSXS010000012.1, read as the reverse complement.
AACTTACAAAATATTGATGTTAAATTTCCTTTAAACACACTAACTTGTGTAACAGGTGTTTCTGGTTCTGGTAAATCTACATTAATAACTAATATATTATCAAAAGCTTTATCTAAACATTTCTATAGATCAAAAGAACAACCAGGAAAGCATAAAGAAATTGTTGGGCTAGAAAATATTAATAAGGTTATTACTATAGACCAATCTCCGATTGGTAAAACACCTAGATCAAATCCAGCTACATACACAGGTGTATTTACTTTAATTCGTGATTTATTTACAGAAACACCTGAAGCTAAAATGCGAAGTTTATCAGCAGGACATTTTTCTTTTAATGTTCCTGGTGGTAGATGTGAAAACTGCCAAGGCGATGGTCTTATTAAAATTGAAATGAATTTCATGCAAGATGTATATATTGAATGTGAATCATGTCAAGGCAAAAGATACAACAGAGAAATATTGGAAGTTCATTACAAAGAAAAAAATATTGCAGATATTCTAGACATGTCTGTCGAAGAATCAATGATTTTCTTTGAAGACCAACCAGCTATACATAATAAATTAAAAATATTATTTGATGTTGGATTAGGGTATATTAAACTTGGTCAGAGTGCCACTAAACTTTCTGGTGGCGAAGCGCAAAGGGTTAAATTAGCAACTGAATTATCTAGACGCGATACAGGTAAAACCTTATATATCCTAGACGAACCAACTACTGGTTTACATTTCCAAGACATTAAAAACCTACTCATTGTTCTAAACAGATTAGTTGATAAAGGAAATACTGTAATTGTTATTGAACACAATATGGATATTATTAAAACATCAGACTGGGTAATTGATTTAGGACCAGGAGGAGGAGATAAGGGTGGTCAAATAGTGGCCCAAGGAACACCACAAGACGTATCTAAAATTAAAAAAGGCTATACAGGTAAATTCTTGAAGAAAGTAATAAAATAGATAGTATGTATACTAAAACAAAAGAACCAGCTTTAGCTGGTTCTTTTGTTTTATTTCCACTATCCCCAAGAGAAGAAAATTCTTCTTAGGAATATTCGAGTCTAAACCAGAATAATCCTTAGAGAGAATCCCCATGCTCGTCGTCTCTTGGGAGTTAGTGTAAATAAAAGTTACAAAAAATTAGCTAAACTTAGCTAATTTTTATTTTTATTTTTATTTTTTTTAATGTTTTATACTCAATGTTAACAAACTATGAGAGATTTGTCAAGGTTTCGTTTTTAAGCTATAATATATTCATAATTAATTTTACGAAAAATATGAAAAATTTAAACTACAATATAATTTTAAAACCAGAAAAAGAAGGTGGCTTTACTGTAATAGTTCCATCCTTGCCAGGCTGTGTAACTTATGGAAAAGACTTAAACGAAGCTAAAAAGATGGCTCTAGACGCGATTAAGGGATATATAAAAAGTCTAGCTAAGCACAAGGAACCTATACCAAACGACGATACTTCTTATGTAACAAACATAAATTTCAATTTACCTATAGCTCAAAAATTAAAATATGCCTAAACTGCCAGTTTTAAAACCTAAAGATTTAATCAAAAAACTTGAAAAGCTTGGTTTTACTAAAGACCATCAGACCGGTTCACATCTAATCATGTACCACACAGAGGATAATAGACGAGCAGTTATTCCAATCCATTTAAAAGAATTGCCAAAAGGAACTTTAATGGCGATTTTAAGAGAAAGTAGAATCAGCAAATAAAAAATAACATAAAAACAGACCTAAATAATTAGGTCTGTTTTTATGTTATTTTTTATTTTTCTTTAATCAAATCTTTGAGGTAGTTATTTAAATCTACCTTTTTACCAAAACTTTCAGCTAAATAGAACAAGTTTTTAAATGCTTTAACTAATCGCTTGTTTTTGATAAAAATTATTTTTTCATCCATTACATCGATAAAATAAATTTTATCAGCAAAAAATATAACATCTAGTTCAAAATCAAGATACTCATCGGGAATAACATAAAGCACAACCAAACGGTCAAGGTGTGATTTAATTTGTAATGCGGAAAACTTTTTAAATAATTTAAAAGTTTTATTATTCATTAACCCCTCCATAACAATCCTGTTCTGACGAAAATCTTTATGCAAATTAGTTATATAATCCCAATCAATTGTTTTTAAAGAAGCTTTAGCTGAAAGACTGCCTTGTATGACAAATACTCGATTATTTTTGCCTGCCACAAGCATGGAGCCATAAGCTTTTTTTAAATTTTTGTGACCAGAGTAGGCTGGAATTTCTATATTTTGACTAGCTATATTACCAAGCACATTTTTAGTATTGTTAAA
>CAYSXS010000011.1:0-35700 GCA_964435065.1 uncultured Gammaproteobacteria bacterium | reverse complement strand
GTTCTGTAACATCATCACTGTCTACAAATCTAATATCTTCTCCATTATCTTGTGTTTTTGTGTAATCTATATTTCCTGAATGTAATACTACTAAAACAGGAACATTATCTAAATTTTCACTAGAAGCAGAATTGTCAAAGGTGATTTGTTTTCTATAATTCCAAGCAATATTCCACCAATCATTATATGTATTATATACAGTACCAACTATCATTGTACTTAATTCATCAATCGAAAAACTAATATTAGTAGTTTGGTTTTCAAAAATACTTGCATGTGGTTTTTCAGGACTTGGAAGTTCAGCTGTTATTTCATAAGTTTGTTCAGATGAGTAACCTGTTTTTGAAACTGTAATTTCATAATTTTCAACTGACTCTGGAGAACCTGGCAATATTACATAGCCTTGATCGTCTGTGACAGTACTAATATCTATATTAGGTTCTAAATCTGAATTTTGAATAGTAACATCTGCTTGAGGAACAGGTTGTCCACTAGCATTATATACTAGTATCTTTAGTGTTCCTCCTCCCACAGAACTTTCTAAACCAATAGGCATAATGTCTGTCATAAAGATAATTGGTTTGTGAGCAAACCTATATCGCCATGAAACCTCAACTTTTATTCTTTTATAATCTGTATTTAATGTATCAGTTGGGGCAACATCATCAAAAACATCATCGATATATACGATTTGCGTTCTCACAGCAAACTCAATATTATTGCGAGTAGTTTGTTCAAGTTGTTCAATTGGTCCGTTTGGAATACCACCAACAGTTCCAACGTTTTCATAATTTAAATTACGAGCCATTTCGATTTTTTGAGTAGCTAATTGTGTGGCAGTAATTTTAGCTTTAGATTCCCAAATTACTTTTAAAGACATATTGAATAGGGAATAGATAGTTAAAACAGCTAAAGCCAAAATTAAGATACCTATTAGTGTCTCTATTAATGTAAAACCTGAATTGTTTTTTGTTTTTGTTGTAAGCACGGTAGAAGTATTATATATATAATTATATCCTATATATCTTAAAAAACAAAATTAAAAAACCTGCTGATTTTTGGTCAGCAGGTTTTTATACAACATAATCACTTTTGTGATAAATAGATTGATGTTGTATAATTTTTTATTTCTTCAATTAATTTGTTAATTTCTTGTTGTTTCCCACGGAATATTTTATTTTGATCTACCCCGTAGAAGAGGCATTCAATATTCCTCTCTCTCAGACTACCCCAAATTACAACATCAACATTGTATTTTGTTAGTAGTTCGTTTTTTTTCTCTTTTGTAAAATTCCACCCAGACGCGAATTGTACACAATTTTTTCCGTTAGAAATGCGATACAATTCAACGTCTAATTCCATTTTTATTCGTGCCGAAATTTCTACGGCTTGATCTGAGAATAAAAATGGAATTATTACTACTCCAAAATTTCCTTTTTTAAATTTTTGGAGTTTTCCTATTTTCTTAACTTCTTTTAGTTTTTCTACATCACCACTATTCGATAGGCGAAAAAGGTAATATATTGCTCCGCCACCTTGGGCAAATGTGTGGGTATAGACCAGAAGAAATAATGCGATTGATGACACTAAAAATGTCTTTTTCATTGTATTTTCTCCAATTTTTTATTAAGTTTAAGGAAAAAGAGTCTTTATTTGTATGTTTGTATTATAATATATTTCTTTGGTTTTGTCAAGGTTCATTATAATAAACGGCTGATATTAGCCGTTTATAAACCATTGTTTAATTAAATAAAAGAATTTTAATTAATTGCTTCACCTAATGAATACATTGGCATTAAGACCGATACAGCCATAAACCCGACACCAAAACCAAGCACAAGCATTAAAACTGGTTCAATAATTGATGGTAAGTTTTCCATTGTTTGGTCTACTTCTTCTTCATAGAAACCTGCAATCTCATCTAATATATCTTCAACAGAACCTGATTCTTCTCCTACAGTAATCATTTGAGTTACAACTGGTGGAAAAAGTTTAGGATATTCACGTAGAATAGTATTCATATCAATTCCTTTTTTAACTTTTTCTGCAGCATCAAACAAGGCTTCTTTGTAATACATATTACCTAATGTCTTAGCAGTAATCTTAAAGCTTGTTATGATAGAAATACCTGATTTAGTTAAAGATGACATTGTACGAGCAAAACGTGCTAAATTAATCTTTTTAACAATCGGAGAAAGAATAGGAGCTGTTAAAAAGAATTTATGTAATAAGGCTTTACCTTTTTTTGTTTTAATTATTTTAATAAAAGCAATAACTAATACAATAGTAACTAAAGCAACAAAAAAACCATTTGATTCAACAAATTTTGATACACCTATCAAAATTCGTGTTGGCAAAGGTAGGTCGGCATTAAAATCTTCAAAAATTGAAATGAATTTTGGCATAACAAAAACAATCATGCCAACACCAATTCCGACCATGGCTGCTACTACTATAATTGGATAGATCATTGCACCCCGAACTTTAGAAATTAATTGATGACTACGCTTTAATTGTTTATGTACTTGAAGTAATATCTCTTCTAAATTACCAGAAGCTTCACCTGAAGCAACCATGTTTACAAAGAGTTCATTAAATGTCTTTGGGTATGCTGCCAAAGCTTTTGAAAAAGCATTTCCTTTTTCAACTCTTCTGGTCACATCTTTTAGAATGTTTTTTAATTTTTTATTTGAAGCTTGTTTTGTAATTGCATTGAGTGCTTGCCCAAGAGAAAGTCCAGCTTTAAGCATGATCCCCAAATTTTGGATAAAAAATATTTTTTGTGTTAAAGGGACATTGCCTGCGTTTTCTACCCAGTTATTTATTTTTCTAAAATAGTGTACAAAGTCTCTCTTTTTTGGATTTATCTTTTCTAACACTTCTTCTTCTGCTTCATCTTCTTTTTCATCATCACTAATTTCTTGGTCTTCATCAATATCTTCTTCAATCTCATCTTGGTTTTTCATTTTTTCTCTAAGCATCTGAAGAATACCAGATTTCTTTTCTGGTTTTTTCTCTTCCTCTGGATCATCTAATAGCTCTTCATTTATTTCTTCGCTGATTTCTTTAATCTTAAAATCTAGATCAGATAATGTTTTGTCATCTTTTGTTTTTGTTTTCTTGGGCATATTATTCTTGTGTTACCCTGATTATTTCTTCAATTGTTGTAATGCCTTGTTTGGCTTTAAGAAAGCCATCTTGTGATATTGTGATCATTCCCGCTTCTTTAGCTGCTTTGTTAATCTCTTCAGCAGAAGCTTTTGTTAAAATTAATTGACCAATATTTTCTGTAATTTCAATAACTTCATATATTCCTATTCTTCCTTTGTATCCTGTTTTACTACATTGTTTACATCCTTTTCCTTTATAGAAAAGCATAGAGGAAAGAGAATTATCTTTATCTTTAACTGCTCCTTGTTTGATTAAAACCTTCTTTAGTTCCTCAATATTAAACTGTTTTTCTAAATCTTTAATAATATCTTTTGTTAAGTTATATGAAACAATACAGTTTTTACATATCTTTCTAACTAAACGTTGAGCAATGATAATATTAGTAGTTGTTGCTATTAAGAAAGGTTCAATTTTCATATCTCCAAGGCGGGGAAGTGTTGTTGCTGCGTCATTAGTATGTAATGTTGATAAAACTAAATGACCAGTCATGGCTGCGTTAACAGCAATATCTGCAGTTTCATTATCACGAATTTCTCCAACCATGATTACATCTGGATCTTGACGTAAGAAAGCTCTTAAACCAGATGCAAATGTATATCCAATTTTAGGATTAATTTGTGATTGATTAATTCTTGGCATGCGATACTCAATAGGGTCTTCAACTGTAGTAATGTTTACACCCGGCTTATTAAGCATATTCATAAGTGTATACAGTGTAGTTGTTTTACCAGAACCAGTTGGGCCAGTAACTAAGATCATTCCATGGGGTTTCTCAGTATTGCGCGTAACTTTTTCTAATGCTTGGTTTTGAAAACCTAATTGATCAAGAGTTAAGACATTGCTTGATTCATTTAAAAGACGCATAACAATCTTTTCACCATCAAATACTGGAATAATTGAAACACGAAATGATATTTTGTAATCATTTGTTTGAATTTTAAATCTGCCATCTTGTGGTAAACGATGTTCATCAAGCTTTAAGTTTGAGAGTATCTTAATACGAGCAATGATTCCAGCTACAGATTTTTTAGGTAGAGTCATTACATCTTTTAAAATTCCATCAATACGATAACGAACCACAACTTCTTTTTCTTGTGGTTCGATGTGGATGTCTGATGCACTTTCAAAAATGGCATATTCTAAGAGAGTATCAACTATTTTAATAATTGGCAGATCCTCTGCCATTTGTTTTAATTCATCAACATTACCAGAAGATATTTTTTTACCATCTTTAGTTTTGGTTTTAGCCAATATTTTTTTCTTTTTATCTGTTGTTATCTTTTCTAGTTCAGCTTCTAATCCTTTATGGTATTGTTTTAAAGCTTCCTGAAGTGAAGTGGGAGTCGTTAAAAATATTTTTAAGTTCAAATCGGTTTTTTTCTTTAAAAATTCAAAGGTTTCAATATCATCTGGGTCTAAACAAGCAATCTTTAATTCTTTGTCAGTTTTTTCAAAAGCAGCTATTTGGTGGGTTCTTGCAATAGGTTCTGTTATTGTTTCCAAAACATCCTTTTTTATCTCATCTTCTTTAAGGATAATGAAAGGTTTTTTGTAATGTTTGGCCAATATTTCATATATTGTTTCTTCAGCAACAATAGATTCTTGAATCAAAAGATCAACTAAGCTCATCTTTTTTTCATTTGCTTGTTTATTAAATTTATCAAACTCCTTAGCAGTAATGATTTTAGCTTTTGTTAATATTTTTTTAATGTCTTTATCTTCGAGCATAGGATTAAATATATATTATTGTGGACAAGTTATCATATATATACTAAGTATATCATATATATTAGTTATGAAGTAGTTTTAATTTGCTCTTTTGGTGCTAGGGATATATACTTAAGATAGTAATTAATATATTCTCTATGAGTCTTTTATCAAAGAATAAGGTGATAAACAGAAATTTCATTTTAAGTTTTATCCTTAATTTACTTTTATGGATCTTTTTGTATTGGAAAATACAACCTCAAGTTGATCCAATTGTTTTAAATTACAACATATATTTCGGTATTAGTTTAATTGGTGCTTGGTGGCAGGTTTTTCTTTTTCCTTTAACAGGCTTAGTTGTTTGGCTAATTAACCTAATTTTAGTTTCAATTTGGTCTAAAAAAGAAAGATTGTTAGCATCATTCTTGTCATATACGACAACTTTGATACAAATTCTTTTAATCATAATTGCTTTCTTTATGGTTATGGTTAATGGATAAAATTTTGTGTTATCTTAATTAAGCACAAAAAATCAAGATTCATGAAACAAATTCAAGGTAAAGTCAAAAAATTTTGTATAGAAAATAGTCTAGATTATTCAGTTGAATCTAGAATGTTAGATTTAGTTTCTGAGGTTGGTGAAGTATCTAAAGAAATTTTGTTGGCTAATGATTATGGAAAAACAACTTTAGAAAAGAATGATAATATAGAGTCTGAATTAGGTGATGTTTTCTTTTCATTAATCGTTTTATCTAATACTTTAGATGTTGATTTAGAAAAAATGTTGGATATAGTTTTAGAGAAATATACAAAAAGATTAATAAATGGCTCGATAGGGTCGGAGAATGATTAAAATTTATGAATCCAGAAATACAAGTAGAAAATAAAACATATTTACGTTATCCAATTAAAACTCATTTGATTACTAAAGATGATAAGTTGGAAGATATTGTTGATAAATACATTATTCCTGAACTAAAAGAAAAAGATATCATTGTGATGTCCGAAAGAATGGTAGCGATTACTCAAGGAAGACTTATTCATGAAGATGAGATAAAAGCAAGTTGGTTATCTAAAGTTTTAATTAAGTTTGTTAAAAAATGGCCTAATGATCCAGGCTTTAGGAATGCTAAAAAAATGCAGTTAGTTATTGATATTGTAGGTGTTCCTAGAATTCTTTTAGCTGCTTTTGTTAGCGCCATAACTAAACCTTTTGGTATTAGAGGGCTATTTTACAGAATATGTGGCAACCAAGTATCAGAAATTGATGGTTTTGCTCCAGGGACAATCTCTCCATATGATAAATATGCAGTTTTAGGCCCTAAAGACCCAGATAAGGTTTGTAATACTTTAGCTGAAAGATTTAATTCTCAATTTGCAATTGTTGATGCAAATAACATAGATGTAGCTGTTTTGGGAGTAAGTGATAATTTAAAGATTTCTAAAGCAGAGGTACGTTTATCTTTTCTAGATAATCCTATTGGACAAGGGTTAGAACAAACCCCTATTTGTATTGTTCGGGAGAAATAGAGAATTATGATATACTTAAGTGGATAAATATCTATTAATATATGTCTAATAAAATACAAGAATTTGAACACAAATTAGCTGAAGAAGGAGAAAAGGTTTTACAAGAAGTTGGGGAAGCCTTACACCTCAAAAAGAAAAAACCGTTATATAAAAAGATATGGCCATGGGTTTTGGCTGGTTTTGTTATTCTCCTTTTTTTATTAGCTGCCGGATATTTAAGATATTGGATGCCATTCAAGACAGTTTTAAGAGAATCTCAAAGAGCTCAAACATATTTTTTAACTGCTCAAGAGCAGCTTTTGAATGCAGACTTTAAAGCTGGTTCAGAATCTTTAGATAAAGCAAAACAAAGTTTAGATAGAATGGAAAAAGGAATAAACTCATTTGGGGTGATGGCCAAGATAGGACCTTTAGAAAATCAATATAATGCATTGAAGGGAATGGTTGTTGTAGGGCAGAACCTTAGCTCTGGATTAAAGATGGCTACAGATTTAACTAGCAACATATTATCTCCTTTAGAAAAATCACCAAACAAGAGAATTTCAGACATTACTACTGCAGAGAAAAGAGAAATTTTAAAGATGTTCTATGAGTCATCTCCAGAAATTCAAGGAGCTAAAGCACAAATTGAATTAGCCCGATTAGAGTTAGAAAATATTGATAGACAAGGATTACATCCATTATTAGAAACATACGTTAAAGAAACATCTATTAAATTAGATGAAATATATGAAGTATTAGATCGTTTTGCTGTTATGTCCAAGGTTTTGCCAAATTTACTTGGTTATCCTACATCCAGAAGCTATCTATTCTTGTTAGAAAACAATGGGGAATTAAGGGCAACTGGTGGTTTTATTGGCACAGTGGGAGTTTTAAAAGTTAAGGATGCAGAGATTCAATCATTTGAAACAAGAAATGTTTATGAACTAGATATTAGAGCAGAAAATGTATTAAAGATAAAAGCTCCAGATCCAATTACTAAATATATGGGTGTTAAATATTGGTATCTACGTGATGCTAACTGGTCACCAGATTTTCCAACTTCTGCAATTAATGTTGAAAATTTCTTTAATTCGGAAAGTAGATTGCCAAATACACCTTTTGCTCCACAAAAGTTTGATGGAGTTATTGCTATAACACCACAAGTTATTCAAGACTTTTTAAGTTTAGCTGGTGCAGTAGAAGTAAAGGGGTTTGTATTTAGTGAGGGAAATTTTGTTGAAAGATTACAATATTTAGTTGAAGTTGGGTATGAAGAAGTAGGTTCATCGTTTTCTGAAAGAAAAGATATTATTGGAACTTTATCACAAGATATGTTTGATAGATTTGAAAAGATGCAAATAAAGGATTGGATTAAGTTAGTAGACATGTTAGAAACAAATCTAAAAGAAAAACATATTCTTGTATATTTAGATGATCCAATTTTACAAACAGAAGCAGCAAGACAGGGTTGGACAGGAGCAGTCAAAGATACACCCTTAGATTATCTAATGGTTATTGATTCTAATTTAGCTGCTTTAAAAACAGATCAATATATGAAGAAGAGTGTGGTGTATAAAGTGAGGGAGAATGAAGATAAAGATTTAATTGCTAGGGTTGATATATCTTATGAAAATGAGGGCAGCTTTAGTTGGAAATCTACTCGTTACAGAACATACACACGTGTATATGTTCCTAAAGGTTCGGAATGGATAAAAACAGAAGGATCTATGGAAAACGATAGAACTAGTATTCCTGGCAAGACAGATGTATATGATGAATTAGGAAAAACAGTTTTTGGAACATTTATATCAATTGAACCAGGGGAAAAAGGAACTTTAAGTTTTGAATACAAATTACCTGAAGATGTTAAAGAAATTATTGAAACTGGACACTATAACCTATTAGTTCAAAAACAACCAGGTACAGAAGCACACCAGATATATTTAGACCTTGATTTTAACAGAAAGCTTTCAGGGGCAAAACCTGCTGAAGTAAAAGAAAACTGGGGAGATGATAAATATATTATGGTGTCAGATTTAAGAGAAGATAGGGAATTTATAGTTAGTTTTTAAATATTATTTATGAAAATATATTTTGCAGGTTCAATTCGTGGAGGCAGAGATGATAAGGAATTATATCTCCAACTAATTCAGCATATTTCTAAATATGGACAAGTTTTAACAGAACATGTTGGTGATGCAGGCTTGAGTAGTTTTGGTGAAGAAGGTCCCAAAAATGATTGGATTCATAGTCGTGACATGTCTTGGCTTGAAGAGTCGGATGTTGTTGTTGCGGAAGTTTCAACACCATCGCTTGGTGTTGGGTATGAAATTGGTAAAGCAGAAGACATGAATAAGAAAATGTTGTGTTTATATAGGAAACAGCCGGGCAAAAGGTTGTCAGCAATGATTAGTGGAAATTCAAACATTAAAGTCGTAGAATATGATATTTTTGATGATGCAGTGGAACATATTGATGATTTTTTAAGTAATCAATAAACAAAAGGATTAGATGGCTAAAAAGACTAAAAAACATGGTCTTTTTTAAATTGACTTGAGAATACAAAATTGTTAAGATAAGGCTACTAAAACAAACACAATTATGTTTATTAAAAAGATCGGAATCGATTTAGGAACAACATATATCCTTGTATATCTACCAGGAAAGGGCATTATAATTAATGAACCTTCTGTTGTTGCACATGGAGCCGGAGACAAAAAGGTGTTAGCTGTAGGTGATGAAGCTAAAGAAATGCTCGGTAGAACTCCTGATACTATTATTGCAGCTCGTCCTTTAAAAGACGGGGTTATTGCTGATTACAAAACAACCGAAGCTATGCTTAGGTATTTTATCAACAAAGCTTTGGGTGGGGTTAGGCTTTTTAGACCAGAAGTTATGGTAGCTGTACCAGCTGGAATTACTTCAACAGAGAAAAGAGCTGTGGTTGACGCAACAATGTCTGCTGGTGCTAAAGCCGCGTATATTATTAACGAACCCACAGCAGCTGCTATAGGAGCAAATATTCCAATTGGTTCTGCGTCTGGTCACATGATTGTAGATATGGGAGGAGGAACTTCTGAAGTAGCTGTGATTTCTTTAGGTGGTATTGTTGCTAATACTTCAGTTAGAATTGGTGGTAATAAATTAGATACAGCAATTCAGGAACATGTAAGAAGGAAATACAATTTGGCGATTGGAGAACACACATCTGAACAAATTAAGATTGAAGTTGGTTCAGCTTTGTATTTAGATAAACCTTTGACCATGGAAGCTAAGGGTAGAGATATGGTTTCTGGTTTACCACGTGTTATAGAAGTTTCTTCTAATGATGTAACAGAAGCTGTTCAAGATGAATTAGAAGGTATTGTAGGTTCTGTTAAGGATGTTTTATATAAAACACCACCAGAGTTATCTGCTGACGTTATGGATAAAGGAATGGTCTTATCTGGTGGAACTTCGTTATTAAGAAATATGGATAAGCTATTATCTCAAGCTACGGGTGTACCAGCATACAACGCAGAAGATGCAAAGCTTTGTGTTGCAATTGGTACAGGCATAGCTTTAGAAAATTTAGATGCATACAAGAGATCAATTTTAGCAACAAAATAGATGAAAACGTTAATCATACATGATAGATTTCAGTTTAGGGGCGGTGCAGAACGCCTCATTTTAATTATGGCTAAGGCTTTAAACGCAGACATTATGACAGAGTTTTGGATTGATGAAGAAACATATGATAAATCTGAAATACCTCACAAGCTATATATCCTAGACAAAGGAGATCCTAATTTAATTGTTTGGAGATATTTTAGAGCTCAATTAAACTTCTTATTAAAAACCAGAAAAATTATTCGTCAATATGATTTAGTTATATTTTCAGGAAACAACTGTTTAACTTCTTCAATTCATTTAAAAATAAATCAAAAACATTTTTTGTATTGTCATTCACCAATTAGGCATGTCTTTGATTTATTTAAAAGATCTAGACAAGAACAAGAGAAATTATGGAAAAGAATAATATATTATGATATTGGAGCTTGGGGAATTAGAATAATCTATTGGTTAGGTTTATCTAGATTTAAAACAGTTGTGGCTAATTCTAAAAATGTACAGAATAGATTAATTAAATATTGTAGAAAAAAATCTCAAGTTATATGGCCACCAATTCAAATAGATAAATTTAAATGGATATCACAGGGTGATTACTATTTATCTTTTGGTAGGGTTTCTGCATTAAAAAGAGTAGGTGATATTGTTAAAGCTTTTCAAACAATGCCAGATAAAAAATTAATCGTTTCCTCTGGAGGTGATGATTTAGAAAACGTTAAAAAATTAGCTGAAGGATATAATAATATCCAAGTTTTAGGTTGGGTTGAACATGATAAACTAAGAGAATTAGTAGGCAATTGTATGGCTTCAATATATATCCCTATAGACGAAGATGCGGGTATGGCTAATATTGAATCAATGGCAGCAGGTAAACCACCAATTGTTAACTATGACGGTGGTTTTGTGGAATCAGTTGAAGATCAAGTTTCTGGCAAGTTTATTCCCAAAGATTATACTATTAAAGATTTGCAAGAAGCAGTTGAGTGGATGACGCCAGATAAAGCTTTATCTATGCAAGAAAGTTGTGAAAAACAAGCACAAAAGTTTTCAGAAGAAAGGTTTGTTAGAGAAATTAAGGAAACAGTAAAGGAGGTCTATGGATAAGGGAATTACAGTTAGCATAGATGCATCAAGATCTATAGACTCTATCCATAAAACAGGTGTAGAGAATGTTAGTGATGAAATATTAAAGAGTTTTCTTAATTTAAAAAAAGAAGATATTAATTTTCTTTTTTATACTCCCAAAGAAGTATCGTGGTTACCAAAAGAAAATCAAAAGGTTTTAAATTGGTCATTTAAGTTTTTGTGGACACAAATTAGATTAAGTTGGGAGATGTTAAGAAACAAACCAGATATTTTCTTTTCTCCTGTACATATTTTGCCTTTTTTTACCCCTGAGGATACATATAGGTTAATCCATGATATTGCATTTAAAAAGAATCCTAAGATATATTCTTTTAAACAAAGAGTATTATTAAATTTTGATCTATATCGAGCAATTAAAAAATGTAAAAAAATATTTGTTCCAAGTAATCAAGTTAAACAAGATCTATTAAAACATACAGAAATACAAGAAGATAAAATAAAAGTAATACCTCATGGGTATACAAGAAAGAATAAAGAAACAGAAAATATTGAAAGAAAAAAACAAATTCTCTTTATTGGAAGAATAGAAGAAAAAAAGAATATTGTTAATTTGATTAAAGGATTTAATCTTTTTAATCAAAAAAATCCAGAATATATATTAATTCTGGCTGGTGAAATTGATCAGGGTTATGTAGATGAAAATATTGATTTGTTTAATAATAAGATTAAACTATTAGGATATGTTTCTAAAGAAAAAAAATACCAACTCTTATCAGAGTCAGCTTGTTTATCATATATATCAAAAGAAGAAGGGTTTGGAATCCCTGTTCTAGAAGCTTTTGATTTTAATCTACCAGTAGTTTGTTCAGATATACCTGTATTAAGAGAAGTTGGGGGAGAAGCTTGTATTTATATAAATAAAGATTCAATAGAAGAAATTAGTAATGGTTTGGAGAAAGTGATTAAAGAAGATTTAGGGAATAAAAAAAGCCAACAGCAATTAGAAAAATTTAGTTGGCGAATATCAGCAGGGGAGTATTTGAAAGAAATTATTTAGGAAATAAAAAACCCAGGGCTCTTGAGATGTTTCTGCAAGATGTAATGCCCTGGGTAAAATGGAGACAGGTAAGGTTTTCTAATGAGCTAGGTGCGCACCCGGGGGAGGGTTTTTTGCCCTCGTTTTGGGTCCTAGCGAATTATAATTCCAGAGCCTGAAGGGTTCTGTTGTTTTCAGGTTGGTTGAAAACCAGAGCTAATTTAACCTTACCTTTAGATACCCCTTAGAGATTTCAGAACAAGAAATGTCTGGTAGCATTTCTATCCTTTAGGGGTTTCTTTCCTCCAATATTTTATATACTGCTACTATTATACATTATTTAAAATATTTGTCAAGTGTTTTATATGACAAATATACCTTATTGCCTAATATTAGCTAAATAACTTAATATTTTTAGGCAAAAAGAAAATCCTCGATAATGAGACCAAGGATTACTTTAAAAAATAAATGGCAGTTGCTATATGATGTGAATAAAGTCAAGTAGCAACAAAATTCCACACACACTACATCCAATTGTTTGCTGATGACTTCCAAGCAACCGCCATTTGTGAAGAAGGAAAAACACTAATGTAGAACTTATTATACACTGTTCATATTGTTTGTCAATCTTTATATTCATTATATTCATTTCTTAATAAAATATTCCACGGACTTTTGGCTTATCTGTTTTTGCCCTGTATCTTTTTGTTGTGTTGAAGACCAGGAAAAACGGAAATAAATTGATTTTTAAGCCGTAATACTAAACTATTTTTGAAATTAAGGATAAGTCGCTAGAAACCCGTCCATATATTTCTACTACAGCTTGTATTTTTGTTGTCCGTGGAATACGGGGACAGTTCTAAACCTATTTACCTTAGCAGGGGCTGTTCCATGAAAACAGCCGAGACTCTATAATATTTATCGAGTATGGTATTTCACTAAGCGTAAATAGGCTAGATTTTGGAAAAAGTACTATTATATGTCTTTAAAATAATACAGATAACAAATTTTGTCAAATAAGAATTGTTGTGTTAAACTAATTTTAAAGATTATGAAGAAAATTAAATCAATCATAATATTCCTAATAATAATCCTATTCGTTGCAGGTATTATCTTTATGTTTGACCTTAAAAGTAAGGTGGAATTTGATGGTGAAAAGGAATTTGTAATTATCCCAGGTGAAAGTGTTGGAGAAATTACGTTGAATTTAATTGAACAAGAAATTATTCATTCTGAATTTACTTTTAAATTTTATGTTTGGCTTAAAGGGTGGCAGAGTTCAATTCAAGCTGGTTCATATATATTAACCCCAATGAGTATAGCTGATGTGGCTAAAACATTAGCTGGTGGTAAGGTAGATAATGAGATATCTCTTAAATTTATTGAGGGTTGGGCAATGAAGGATATGGCAGAGTATTTAGTTGAGGAAGAAATTATTGATGATCCAGATATATTTTTAAATACAGCTAAAGCAGAAAATTTTACTGACGAGTTTAAATTTTTAGAAGAAGTCTCTACTCGTCCTTTAGAAGGTTTTCTTTTTCCAGATACATATAGGGTGTTTAAAGATTCTTCTGTAGTTGATATTATATCAAAACAGTTAGAAAATTTTGATCAGAAAGTATCATCAGCCATGCGTACAGAAATACGGGCACAAGGTAAGAATGTGTATGAGGTTTTGATTATGGCTTCAATTATTGAAGCTGAAGTGCAAACTGACGAAGACCGTAAATTGGTTTCTGGTGTTTTATGGAAAAGATTAGATGTTGGAATGCCATTACAAGTTGATTCAAGCTTAAAATATATTATTGGTAAACAAAACAGGAATGCATTAACTTTTGAAGAACTAGAAATTGATTCAGAATACAATACATATAAGTATAGAGATTTACCTCCAACACCAATTAATAATCCAGGGGATTCAGCTATTAGAGCAGCTATTTATCCTAAATCATCAGATTATTGGTTCTATTTATCAGATAAGGAAGGAAATACCCATTTTGCTGAAGACAAAGCTGGACATGATAGTAATGTAAATAAGTATTTGAGGTAAAGCATTGTTAATAAATAATAGATAGTATGGATTTTTATAAACCACCGCAGACAGCTTCAAGAATTGAGGAATTGAAGGCAAAAACGCCAGATTTAAGTAGATCTGATTTTTTTCGAAATAAACAATCATATCAAGATTTTAGAGAATTAATTAATGAACGCGAAAAAACATCAGTTTTGGTTATCGGACTTGGAAGATTAGAGGAACCGCTTGGTTATTTGTCAACCTATTATAACAACAAGCAGTCCTTTTTAGGACTTGATGCTACATTAGTTGATATACAAGAAAAAAAGGAATTTCAGCAACTTATTGATTCGGATAGCATGTATTTTTTGGGGAGAAATATTCAAGGTGAGCCGAGGTCGCCAATTGACTGCACTCAAGATGCTTTTAAAATTACTCCATCTGGAGAATTTGTTGCTAAAGATGTTATTAAAGAGAAACTTTCAGAAATTGTGGAAGAACATGGATATTATGAAATTTCTATACAAGACGAATCGGATATAATAAAGTCCGGTATTACAAAACAAAAATACGATTTTGTGTCTGCTAATAATGTTTTGCAGTATATAGATAAACAAAATTTAGAATCAGTACTTGATAGCCTAGTTGAGTTGGTAGAAAATGAAGGTTTAATTTCACTTAGGACAGAGGAATCTGAAACAATCAAGATAATTAATTTACATATGAGACAGTTTCACGGAGAATTTGAGAGAATAGGTAAAGGTAGGTATAAAAAAAATAGAAAATAAAAAAAGATTATCTGTAATAAGAATAAGGTTATAAAAATTTTATCTTAACTAATTTATTATAAAAACATATGACAATTATATTAAGCACATGGATTCCAAGATCTTATATTCATTTAAGGGAGGCCTTCTCTAAAATAGGTTTAACAAATTTAGTTATTGAAAACATCAATTTTGACGAAAATTTAACATTTGTAATCAAAAATATTTTACAGGATATTGATGTTAATTTTGTATTAACTCCAACAGGTATTTATTCTTTAATAGTTGAATTACCTCAAAATAAATATAAAGACAGTGTGGTTGAAAAACTTAAAAAAGTGTTGTTAGAATCATTAATTAAAAATTGGCATACAGTAACATATAAACAGATAAAGAATAAGGTTATCCCTTTAAGGTTTTCGGTTCTTTATTTTTCTGTAAATAAAAAATTGAAGTTAGATGAAAGTACATTAAATAAAGTTTTTTTAGAACCTTACTCTCCAAAAAATCTTTTTATTTATAATGCTTATCAATTCGTAGTTATTTTAATTTCCGTGATTGATAGTTATGTTTTAAAAATGTCTGAATATTATCATAAAGTAGATAAAGTTGTTACTTCTTTAAAAGGTGAATTTGAACTTAGTGAACTTAAACATACTGTTTTTGAAATGGATTATATTGAGAAAAATACTGGAGAAATTATGTCAAGGATAGGTGACACTAAGGATTGCATAACAAGAGAGTCCAAAAAATTAAAACAAATAGATGCTGATAATAAAATTGTAGAGCATTTAGAACTTTTTTTGATTTTTAAAAAAATTAAAATTGATATTGAATATGTTGATAGACTTTGGCAACAAATGGACACAATGCTTGATAACCTAGATAATGCTTCAAACGCAAGACTTAGTTATCAAGAGACAATAGAATCTAGGAGGGTTGAATGGTTTTTATCAGTTGAGGCTGCTAGTGTTATTGCGACTTTGCTTGCTAGTGTGTTTATAAGTCAATTTATTGGAATAAATGCGTTTTATTTAGGATTAATCTTTTTAGTAGTATGGATTGGTATATATTTTGTTATGGCTAAATTAAGGGTTAAATAAAAAATAAGTATTATCAAAAAAAGAAGGAACTACTCATTTTGCTGAAACTGGCATAGAGCATGAGGAAAATGTAGAAGTATTTGAAATAATATAAATATTGTGGTATTATACGATTAATTAATAATTAAATTATATGAATCAAAATTATTTAACTAAACTTCGAGACCGACAATTCCCTGTTTTTGTGGAAAAAGACGAGGATGGTTTTTATGTTGTTGAATGTCCAACTTTTCAGGGGTGTTATTCGCAAGGCAAGACATTAGACAATGCTTTAAAAAACATAAAAGAAGTGATTAAGATTTGTTTAACAGAAAAAGAAAATCAAGAAATTATAAAGTCCTATGTGCCAGCTGAATTAAGTTTGCACACTGTGTCTTTGGCTTAAATTTTGTGTCTAAATTGCCAATTATTTCAGCAAAAAAAGCTGTAAAATTTTTTATCAAACAAGGGTATAGTGTAACTCGTCAAAGAGGTAGTCATATTCGTTTACATCATTTATACAAAAAACCACTTACTATTCCAAATCATAGAGTTGTAGGTCGCGGGCTGTTAAGAAAATTACTGCGTGATTCAGAAATTTCTGTAAGCGAGTTGATTGAGAATTTGTAAAGATGGACAATAGTTATTATTATATTTTTATTCTTTTAGTTGGTTGATTTATTTTTAGGATTAACATAAAAACTTTTCATCACATAGTTTGATGAGAGTTTAGGCGTAGTTTTAATTTGGCATACCCCAAAATCAGTGTTAAAATAAAATCAATAAATATATTTTATGCTTGAACAAAAAGACTACAAACAAATAAAAAAGATATTTAAAGAACAAGGTAAAGACCTTGAAGTTAAGTTAAGCAATAAAATTGATAAACAAGGTAAAGACCTTGAAGTTAAGTTAAGTAATAAAATTGATAAACAAGGTAAAGACCTTGAAGTTAAGTTAAGTAATAAAATTGACAAACAGTACACAAAAATAGAAAAAAATATTGTTGTTCAACTTGGTGAAGTAATAGAGGATAATATCATCCCAGCAGTAGAGAGGATAATTGATAAAAAGTTAGACAAGATCGAGAAAGATATCGCCCGTTTACCAGATAAAGCATATTTAAGCGATAAATTAGCTGAATTAGAGGGTAGTGTTAAAAGAAAATAAAAGAGTTAGTCTTTTGATTAATTTTTTAAAGCAAAAGAAAATTTTGTTAGATGAGGATGTGGAAATGCTTGAACAGTTTGAAATTTTCCCTAAACCACTGGAAATCAAATAAATTTGACATCTAGTAGTACTTTTGTTAATATTTAAATGTAAATTGAATATTTACCTCAGACCACAGGCAATCAATAAGTCCTGTGTAGGAATATCGCTAATTTAAGCGTATTTAAGGTCTGTGGGTAAATCCACAGTTTTTTTATGGCTAAAACAAAGCAACAAAAAGAACAAGTACTTAAAGGTCTAAAAGAAAAGATTGCAGATTCTAATTCTTTAGTTATCTCAACTTTTAGTAATTTAACTGTTAATGATGATCAAGAATTACGTGCAGATTTACGTAAAGATAATGTACAGTATGAAGTTACTAAGAAAACCTTACTTAAAAAGGCTTTTACTGATAATAAGGTGGAAGGTTTAGTTGAAGATGATCTTCTAGGTAATATATCTGTAGCTACTTCAGAAGATGAAGTGGTTGGAGCAAAAGTTTTATCAAACTTTGCCAAGGATAGAGATGGTTTTAAAATTGTTGGCGGTATTTTGAATAAAATATGGGTTGATGGTAGTAAGATAGCTGAATTAGCTAAACTTCCATCAAAACAAGAATTGATTGCCAAGACTGTTGGTACAATCAAAGCTCCTATAACAGGTTTTGTAAATGTATTATCTGGGAACCTTAGAGGATTAGTAAATACTTTAAATGCAATTAAAGATAATAAATAAATATATAATAATAAACTTATGTCAGAAGAAAACAAACAAGAAGAAGTAAAAGCTCCTGCTGAAGAAGTAAAAGCAGATGACGCTAAAGACGTTGTAGTACCTGATAAATTTAAATCAATTGTTGAAGAAATTGAAAAAATGTCAGTACTTGATCTTTCAGAATTAGTTAAAATTTTGGAAGATAAATTTGGTGTTTCAGCTGCTGCTCCTATGATGATGGGTGCTATGCCTGGTGCTGCTGGTGGTGAAGAAGAAGTTGCTGAAGAAAAATCAGAGTTCACTATTGAATTAAGTGGTGCTGGTGACAACAAAATTGGTGTTATTAAAGCAGTTCGCGAAGTAACAGAAATGGGCTTAAAAGAAGCTAAGGATTTAGTTGAAGGTGCTCCTGCTGTTCTTAAAGAAAGTGTTAAAAAAGAAGATGCTGAAGTAATCAAGAAAAAGATTGAAGAAGCAGGTGGAAGCGTTACTTTGAAATAATCAGAATATTGATTAGATATTTAAAACAACCTCTAACGAGGCTGTCCCAAAACTCTCACGCAAGTGAGAGTTTTTTAGTTAAAAAAGACCTAGGATGTCTAGGCAGTTATTAATTTTTGTATGTTATGAGCTAGTGATATTAGATTCCATTCTGTTGTTACTCCATTAAACCCTCTTAGGTTGAAATGTGTGAATTTAAGGTTCTTTTTAATATTACCAAATACTCCTTCTACATCAGGGCTCCTTTGTTTGTATAGTTTTTTACCATGAGGAGTAGAAAGTTTCTTTTTTTGTTTCTTACAGTGTCTTATCCAATCTTTATCAATACTTAGATATTTCTTAATACCAGTCTTATCACATATATGTTCATATACACAACATCTGTAAAGATTATGTCTTTCTTGGATATTTAAGTCCTTCTTTGGACGTCCCGTATGGGGTTTTCCTTTTTTAACCCTCATGTGTTGTTTAAAGAAAAAGATATTACCTTTCTTGTCAGTGTAAGTATCTTTATCTTTATCATAGATATATTTATCAATATTATCTGTTTTTTCATAATGTACAGGTATGTAAGCATTGATGTCATTATCTTCACAAAAAGAATAGTTATCTGAAGTAGAATAACCTTTATCTGCTAGTAGTGTCTTTGGCAAAACATTAAGAGAAGATCCTAGCTTCTTAAGAGCAGGGGTTAGAGTATTCTGATCAGCAGATGAGTTATCTATGTAGCTAGAGAGGATAAAGCCATTTTCAGTAATGTTTTGAACATTGTATCCATTAGCAAAATCACTTTTCTTCATTTTTATCAACCTAGAATCAGGATCAGTAATATTGCGTTTAGGTTTTGATTTAGATCTTTTGGATATTTTAGATATTGATATTTGATTTAATGCTTCTTTAACTCTATTTTCTTTTTGTTTTATCTGTTGTTTCTTTTTCTTTCGTCCTTCCTTGGTTTTTAAATTAGGATCAATATCATCCTCATTATCTCCATAGAGCTTGTCTTCAATAGCATCAATCTCTTCAGCTTGTTGTATTAAATTATGTATCTTATCTTTTAATTGTTCTTCAATATGGTTCCTACTAGTAGAAGCATTAGCATAGATCTTAGTACCATCAAGGCTACAAGTGTCAAAACCAACAAAACCTATCTTCCTAGCTTTGCTAACTACTTGAGAAAAGATATCTTCAATTAAGCCACTCTTATGGTGTCTAAATCTAGATATTGTTCTAAAGTCAGGCTTATTGTTGCCTGCTAAGAACATGAAAGCAATATCTTCCCTTAATTTCATAGCTATCTTCCTACTACTAAACGATGCATTAGAATATGCATATATTAATATTTTTAATAGCATTACTGGATGATATGCTGAAGATCCACCATTTTGGTTGTTGTAACTCCTAACAAGCTCTTCTGTATCTAATTCATCTATGAATTCACTTAGAACCACTGCTCTATGTGATTCACCTAGAAATACTTCAAAGTTTGGTGGTAACAAAGAACCTTGAGTTTGATTGTATGGTTTGAATGTCATATTTGTTTGTTTTAATGTTTATCTGTTTATTTATATCTACTTATTTTTCTATTTATGTTCACACTTATATGTCTACTTATGTATGTACTTATATATGTACTTATATATTTATTATATCAAAAAACTCTCACTTGCGTGAGAGTTTTGGGACAGCCTCTAACGAGGTTGTTTTGTTTTATGTATATTTTATTTTTTTATTACAACTCAATCTCTACAATTTCATCTTCACAGTTTAGCCAAGCTTTTGTTTGATTGTTATTAACATTCAAATCTGTACATTTTGAGAATTTCTCATTCTTTAATTGTTTTTCAACAGAACCACCTTTGGTTAATAGTATTAGTCTAGAATTTTGTTTATCTAGAATATATATCTTTTGCCAATCAGTTTCTGTATACATTTCAATATCTGAACCTAGATCTTTGTTTAAATCCTTTATTGTAAAGTTTTGGTTTCTACCTTTAAACATTCTGTAAACTTGTCCATCTTCTGAGGTTAGCCATATATCACCATCAATAAGTAAGCTATTAATGTTTTCTAATACTAATGGATCATCCTTATACCAATTTGATATTTGTGGAGCTTCTGAAAGTGGGCGAGTAATCTTTAGGATTTGTTTTTTCTCTTTATCTACTAAATATACTTTATCTACATAAACACTCCAAACTTCTGGTAAATATGCACTAAAGTCTGTTGGTTTTAAACTAAAAGTATTTTCTGGTATGTTATATGTTGCAAATTGGTTATTTTCATCTAAAAATATTAGATTATCATCATCCCAGTTTTTAACTTGATTATAATTAGCTTCACTTGAAAGTTGTGTATATGATTTTTCATTTGTATTGATTTGATACAATAAATCATTTTCAGTTAAAGCAAAGAGATTATCTTTGTTTTTAATTAATTCAATTACAGGATCATCACTATTAAGTTGGTTTAAATCTACAACAAGAGAAGGTTCTATTTTATAGATATGATAAATCTCATCTAAAGTAACTCGTATCTTTTCATCCAGTTCGTTATATATCTTAGCGTGTTCTTCTTTTTCTTGAGGGATAACAGCTAAAAGTGATCTAGCTTCAGCCAAACTATTAGCAGCAGCTTCTTCATCTTGATAAATTAAAGCTGCTTCAGCTGAGTTTATCTTATCTTCTACAGCAGATATCTTTTCTTGGAAGTTTTCTTTGGCTACTTTAACTTTTTTGTTTTGACTTATTACAAACAGACTACCAATAAATATGAATATTAGGACAATGAATGCAATAGCCAAAGTTCTGTGTTTTTTGTTTAAATTCTTTAAACGATATATGAAATTTCTTGGTATATTTGCTACTTGATTAAATTTACTTTGTAAATCTAGTTTATGTTTCTTTAAAGATACTGTTTTGCTTGGTTTAATAGATTCTTGAGGTAAACCAGCATTTTTGTTTACTTTATCATCTAAAGATAATTTCTTTGGTTTTATAAAAGAAATTCTCTTTGTAGCAGAAAGCATTTTCTTTAGATTGGGCATTATATTAGCCCTTAAAACCTTAGAAGTCTTCCTTTCCATGTCAGATAAATTATTCATTGATTCTTCTGTGCCATAGAAATCTTTTAAATATTCTTTTTGTGTTGAGTTATCAGATGTTTCTTTTTGATTATCAAATTTAAATACTATAGCAGCAAAAGATACAGGGTTTACATTTTCCAGTAATAGATTTTTGAAATATTCAGTTGATTGATCTGGGTTTAGAGAACTAATTGTTTTTTTGATCTTTTCTCTTGAAAAATAGTCAAAAAGGGTAGGATTTGAAAAAAGATATACATCGTATGGTTCAACTTTCCCAGAAATTAACTGGCTTAGAAGTTTTCCATCAAATTTCTTTTCTTCTTTATCTTCAGGAATAATGCTGATAAATTTATTTTGTCTAACTAACGCAGTTTTAAATTTACCAAATGATGTTAAAAATATTTCATCTTCTTTAACTGCACCTACTAGGATATTGAATTTAGATAACCATGTTTTTGGTTTATTAATCAAATCTGGTAAATATGAGTTAAAGTTTTGACAAACTGTTTCTAAGGTTGATTCTGGATCAGAAGTGGGAGAGCTGTAGTAATCAGCTTCTATGTTTGTAATTATCTGTCTTATTAAATCTTTAGTTTTCTTTTCTCTGGAGAATATTTCGATTACAACAAAAAGACGACCCAGGTTTGAGTCTAATACTAGTTCGTCATCAGCTAAATATACTTCAGCTTGTGATTTGGACTTTGTCTGACGTAATGTTAACTTTTCTGATTGGTGTAACATATCTGTATTATATCACATTTTGTGAATGTTGACAAAATATATATCCCCACGTACGATGAAAGTAAGATAGTTTGTACAATATTTCATAATGTAAGGAGGATAAAAATGGAAACAGATAAAAAATTGTTTTTAGCTATTCTTAACAACGAATTTAGTGTTATTAAAGATCTTATTAATAAAAAAGAAGCAAACATTAATGCTACAAACAGTTTTGCAGAAACCCCATTAATTTGGGCTGCAAAATATGCTAGTCGAGAGATAGTAGAGTTTTTATTAGAAAAGGGTGCAAATAAAAACTATACTGATTTTGATGGAAAACCAGCTTTGTATTATGCTCTATTAAGAGCTGATAGACAGGCAGGGCCCGTTCAATCGTTATTATATGACTAAACAGGAGGAAATAAAGATAAGCCCACAAGTCAGCAGATTTGTCGGGTTTTCTTTTTTATATTTTTCTTGATATAATAAACATGTGGATAAAACAAATACAAAAACATGAGTGATAAAAAAATACAAGAACTTAAGAAGTTGGTAGAAACAGCAGAAATTGCTTTACAACAAGCAAGGGATATTTTAGCTTCTTTAACAGGAGATGAGGAATATTCTAGTGCTTTTTCTAAAGCTAAGAATTTAAAGCAAGATGTTGAAGGAGATGAGCAAGTAATTGAAGGAGTTTTTGATGGACAACAAATGGTTGGTCCTGATGGAAAACAATATTCTATTCCTGTTAACTATGCTTCCAAATCAAAGTTAGTTGAAGGGGATATGCTTAAATTAACCATAAGTGCTGATGGTACTTTTGTATATAAACAGATAGGACCTCAAGATAGAGATAGAGTAAAAGGTTTTTTAGTTCAAGATAATGAAACTGATGGTTTTAGAGTAATGACAGATGATGGAAGAAACTTTAAACTTTTAACAGCTTCTGTTACATACTTTAAAGGTGAATCAGGCGATGAGGTTGTAGCTTTGATTCCGAAGGGTGGAGAATGTACTTGGGCAGCTCTTGAAAATGTAGTTAAAAAAGGTGATTCAGAATCAGAAGAGGTAGAAGAAAAGAAAGACGAATTAGAAGATGTCTCTATAGGTGGATTATCTGAAAAAGATTTGGATGTTTAAATTTTAATTAAATATATGCGCACAATTAAATGTGATAAATGTAAAAAGAAAATATCATTATTCCCCAGTTTAGACATTGATAGTAGGGGGGATTTTTTAGGTGAGAAAGTAAGATCGATTGAATTGTGTGAAGAGTGTGCTCAAAAGTTAGGTAAAGTTATTCGTAAATTTTTAAAAGCAAAATAGATAAACTTTTTATTTCATTTGTAGTCTTATCATACAGTTCTTAAGCTGTTTTTTTGTTTTTTTAGACATTTGCCATGTTAGTTTGAATAAGTTAAAATGATCTTGTATGTCACAAACATTATATAGGAAATATAGGCCAGGGACATTTGAAGATGTAATTGGTCAAAATCATATTAAGACAACATTACAGAATGAAATTCTCAATGATAGTGTTGCTCATGCTTATCTTTTTTCAGGACCTAGAGGAACAGGTAAGACTACAGTAGCTAGAATTTTGGCTAAATCTTTGAATTGTAGTGAGAAGAAAGATAAAGAGTTTGAGCCTTGTGGTAAATGTTTATCTTGCCAAGAAGTTATTCAAGGTAAATCTTTGGATTTGATTGAAATTGATGCAGCTTCAAATACAGGTGTGGATAATGTTCGTGAGAACATTATTGATAATGTAAGGTTTACACCTTACAGGGATAAATACAAAGTATTTATCATTGATGAAGTACACATGCTTTCTGTTAATGCTTTTAATGCTTTATTAAAAACATTAGAAGAGCCACCAGAGCATGTTGTTTTTGTTTTGTGTACTACTGAGTTATATAAACTACCAGAAACAATTGTTTCTAGGTGTCAAAGATTTGATTTTAAGAAAGTTGATTTAAATATTTTATCTGATTTTCTATTAAAAATCACACAACTTGAACAAGTTAAAGTAGATAAAGAAATTGTTAGAAGAATAGCTTTTAGTTCAGGAGGCTTTGTTAGAGATGCATTGAGTGTTTTGGGGCAGGTTTTATCCATAAATAAGAAAGAGATTACAGTAGAAGATGCTATGAGTGTATTACCTCGTTCAGATTTTGCTATGGTTGTTGAATTAACAGATTTTCTTATTGAAAACAAACCAAAAGAAGCCATTGAGTTGATAAATAGATTGGTTGAAGAAGGAGTAGATTTAGAACAATTTAATCTTGATTTGATTGATTATCTTAGAAAGTTGTCTTTGGTCAAATTAGAAATTGATGTAAGTAACTTTTTTGATAATGATTCTAAAATATATGGACAAACAGAAAAGGTAACTATTAATGATATATTAAAAATGACAAATGTGTTTGTTAATAAGGTGAATGCTTTAAAAAATGCAGAGATTATTCAATTACCTTTAGAAATGGGGGTTATAGAGATATGTAAGACAGATGATGTAAAAAAGATAGAGAATGTCCAACCAGTTGTTAAACAAGAAGTAAAATTGGAGGTTAAGAAAGAAGAAGTTAAAAAAGAGGAGTTAAAAGAAGAAAAGAAAGAAGAAGTTAAGCCAGAAGAGCCAAAACAAGAAGTTAAACAAGAAAAAAAAGATGTAAATATATCTTTACAAGAAATATCTGATAAATGGGAAGAAATTGTAGCAAGCAGTCAATCAGTTAATCATTCTGTAGCAGTAGCTTTACAAACAGCACATCCAGTTAATTTAACAGATAATGTATTAGAAATTGCTTTTGAGCATTCTTTTTATTGTGAAAGATTTAAAGAAATTAAATCTAGACAACTTATTGAACAGGTCTTGAAAAATGTTTTAAATTGTGATTTACTTGTTAAGTGTTCAGTAATGACAGATGATAAGAAGATTGAGATGAAAGAGAAAAGACAGGAAAAAGAAGATAAAGCAGAAGATAAGATAAATTCTATTGCTGAAGAGTTTGGTGGAAAAATTGTTGGGTAATATATTTATCGGGGATCGTATAATGGCAGTACTCGAGTTTCTGGTACTCGCAATCGGGGTTCGAATCCCTGTCCCCGAGAAAATGAATTTATTAACAATAATATTCAATTAGTTTATATAAATAGTAATCCAATTAATGGATAAATTAAACTTATGAATAAAAACAAATTAACGATTATAATAAAAAAGCCAATTAAGGATGTTTTTGAATTCACGATTAACCCAGATAACACTCACAAATGGATTAATGATGTTGCAAAAGAGGAAACTGATGAATGGCCAATTAAAATCGGTACAATTTATAGAAATAGAGGTAAAGATGACAAGGAATGGAGTGAGTACAAGGTTGTGAAGCTGGAGACAAATAAATTATTTACTCTTAGGAAGAGTGGCCTGAATTATTATGTTGAATATACTTACCACTCTATGGATGAAATGACTACAGAGCTAACTTATTTTGAATGGGTAAACGATGGAGATATAGAGGATCCATTTAAACAGGATGTTCTTAATAAATTAAAAATTATAATAGAAAATCCAATAAAGATTAATTGGCCTAATTAATAAAAATGAGACACTAATAAACTCTTTTTATACTGTCTCATTTGTCTCATTTAGACCCCGACCGGTTTCCGTTATTTGCCCTAGTGCAAATCGTCCAAAGAACCCTCGAAAGACCCTGATCTGGTAGTTCTAGACCCGACTAGTGAGAAAACGATTTAATAATACAAGATAGGACAATATGAATTTAAAAAATTATGAATTAATTGACAGTGGTAATGGTCGTCGTCTGGAAAAATGGTCAGATGTGTTAGTTGATCGTCCTGCACCTCAGGCTGTTTGGAAAAAGAATGCTAATTGTAAAGAATGGGAAGAGTCTCAAATATATTTTGATAAAAAAAATTTAAAATGGCAGATTAAAAAAGATACACCAAGTGATTGGTGTTTTAATATTGATGAAATAAGTTGTAAGCTAAAATTATCTTCTAATGGACAGGTTGGTGTTTTCCCAGAACAGCTATCAAATTGGAATTGGATTAATAAACGTCTAAGTAACATAGAAAGACCTGTTAAAATATTAAATGCTTTTGCATATACTGGTGTTGCAACTTTGGTGGCTAGTGCTTCATCAAAAAATGTTGAAGTATGGCATGTAGATGTAGCAAAGTCTTTTATTACTTGGGCTCGTGAGAATGCTAGTCTTAGTGGTTTGCATGATAATCCTATTCATTGGGTAGTAGAAGATGTGATAACGTTTTTAGAACGTGAAGTAAAGCGAGGACATAAATATGATGGATTGATTTTAGATCCGCCAGCTTTTGGGAGAAGTCAGAATAAAATATGGAAATTATCTAAGGATTTACCTAGATTGATTGAGTTAATGGGTTTGATTTTAAATGATAATTCAGCTGTGGTAAGCTTTAGTTGGCATGATCCTAGTTTGTCTGGTGATACTGTTTTAAAGATGTTAAATGATTTACCACAAGCAAAAGATCGAAAATTAGAAGTAATTAATCTAATAATTCCTGCTGTAAAGGGTAGTGATTTACCGGCAGGAAAATGTGTTAGATTTTAAAAAATAATTAATATAAAAAAATATGAAAATTAAATTAAACCAATTGAAAGAAACAAGTACAGTTGTACTTAAACAATATGGATATTCTGAAGAAGAAGTAAGACAAATTTTGGACATTTTAATGTATGCTCAAACTAGAGGTAATAATCAAGGTGTAGTAAAATTGACCGGTAAGGGTATTCCAAAAAGAAAAGAAGCTAACGTTCCTAAAGTTGTTAAGGAAACACCAGTTTCTGCGTTGTATGATGGGAATAAAACACACGCAATGCTTGTATTAAATATGGTTACAGAAAAAGCTATTGAGAAAGCAAAACAGTCTGGAATTGGTATTGTTGGTAATTTTAATGCTTGTGAGTCAACTGGTGCGTTAGGGTATTATGTTAAAAAAATCGCAGAACAAGGTTTAGTTGGTATTGCGTATGCTTCTTCTGCTTTTCAAACAACAGCACCATTTGGGTCAACTGAAGCTCTTTTTTGTACTAATCCTATGGCCTATGGTATTCCAACAGAGAATGATCCTATAATATTTGATATGTCTACATCAGCAATAGCATATTATGGTCTTATAGAGGCAAAAATAGCTGGAAGACAAGTGGACGAAGGTATAGGGTATGATAAAGATGGAAAACCAACACAAGATCCAGCTGAAATAATGGAAGGTGCAATTAAAGCCTTAGCTGGGCATAAAGGTTCCGGTCTTGCTTTGATAGTACAGATTTTTGCTGGGGCATTAGTAGAAGCTGATTCTTTTGATAGCAAAAGTGATAATTCTGGTAATTTAATTATGGCTATTGACCCAGAGATACTTACATCTAAGGAAATATTTAAAAAAGAAGTATCTTCTGTTATTAATAGAATTAAGTCAGCAAGAAAAGCAGAGGGTGTTGAAGAAATATTAGTTCCTGGTGAGAGAGGAAATAAATTTAATCAAAAAGTTGTTGCAGAGGGTGAAATAGAAATTGATAATACATTATGGGAAGCTTTACAAAAAGTTGTTGTTTAATATATCTATACTATGACCCATACAATGAAATTACATCCCTTGCCAATAGAACTGATTAGAAACAAAGAGCAAGTTATTGAGATTCGGTTATTTGATAAAAAAAGACAAAAGTTAAAGATTGGAGATAAAATTAAATTTTCTTTGATAGATGACAGGGATAAGAATATAAAGGTTAGAATCATGGATCTTTTAAGGAGGGATACTTTCTCTGAATTATTTGATATGCGACCACCAGAGATGTTTGGTGGAAAGAATAAGGAAGAGCTATTTAAGGTATATAAGTATTATTCAAAGGAAGATGAACAAAAATATGGTGTATTAGGTATTATAATTAAATTAATATAAAAAAATATGAAACAACCAACTCCAAATCTTTCTGAAGAAATACAAACAGAAGACAATAAATTTATTGTATGGAAAGAAAAACATCCAAAAGCAGAATTTGTTCTTAGTTTTGATAATGGAATAATAGAAATTTTACGAGACGCAAATTCTGAAGATTTTGAAATAATGGCTGATTTTTTTAATGTATCAACAGAACAAATTGAAGTAGCTGTTAAGTTTGTTCAGGAGAGAGAACAAATATACGAAAAGATGAAACAAGACATTGAATTAAGGTGGGTAGAAAATCCCCTTACATCACAAGAGGAACTAGATATGGGAGTGTATATTGAATCTATTGAACCACAAGTTTCAGAAGCCGTTCTGTCTTTCAGGAAGAAAGGATATAATACAAGTACATCTGGTTCTTGTGGTTTGGGGGATAAACAAAGAATTGGATTTGAAGATGAATTAGGAGATATTGTTTTGGATGAAAAATTTATAGAAGAATTAAAAGAAAAGGGTGTAAATGTTGAAATAGGAGATAAAATTATTGATTTAATTTTTAAAAAATTTACTCCTTTGCAGGAAATAATTAAAATTTGGGATGAGTTAATTTCTTTTCTTCCAGATTTAGACACCAAAGCAGAAGAATGTAGTGCACCCAGAGCAAAACGTTTTCGTGAAAATCAAAACAAATTGAAATATTTTGAAAGTCCAGAGTCGGTTCATTCTAAAGAAAAAATTAAGTCTGTTTTTGAAAATTTATTAGGGTTAGATGATTGGGAGACATTAGAAGAAATTAATGATGAAAGGGGTCTTTGCGTGTGGTCAATTAAAGCTTCAAATAAAGATGGCAGCCATAAAGAGTATGAATATAAAAGAGGAGGGATGCACAAAGGAAGAAAACCATCTGAAATAGGACATGTTCCCCAAGATGATATATATTGTGAAGCTATTGATAAAGATGGCCGTATGGATTTTGATGAGATGGGGTTGGTGGCTATATACAAAGATAAGGTTTGGAGAAACGCCGAAAAGTCTGATGAATAAAGTTTACTCGGTTTTATTTAAGTATTAAGGATAGGGTGTGCCCAAAAAAAATGAAAAGGTCCTTTGTCTAATATCTTATCTAAAACCGAGTTTTTTATTTCCAACTATTATGTTAAACTTTAAAATATGACAGATCTAATTGTAATTGGTGGAGGCCCAGCTGGGATGATAATGGCTGGAAGAGCGGCTGAAAAAGGTGCTCGTGTTTTATTATTAGAAAAAAATCCAAAACTTGGTGTTAAATTGTTAATAACTGGTAAAGGTAGATGCAATATTGTTAATGCAGAAACTGATATTAAAAAAGTAACTCAGCAGTTTGGAGATAATGGTAAATTTCTTTATTCTGTATTAAATAAATTTGGTTCCCAAGATATAGTAAAGTTTTTTGAAGATTTGGGAGTAAAGACGAAAATAGAAAGAGGAAATAGGATATTTCCTGTAAGTGATAGGTCAGAAGATATTTTAAAAGCTTTGATCAAATATTTAAAGAAGAATAAGGTTGAGGTTAAAACTAAAGCAGAAGTAAAGGATATTATATTTAAAGAAAATAAGATTGAAAAGATAGTTTTAAAATCAGGAGAAGAATTAACTGCTTCAAATTATGCAATATGTACAGGTGGTAAATCTTATCCAGCAACTGGATCAAGTGGTGATGGGTATAGATGGTTAAAGAAGTCAGGGCATAATATTATTCCACCAACTCCTTCGCTTGTGCCTGTTATTTTAAACGAAAAATATATTAAAGACTTAGAAGGTCTTAGTTTAAAGAACGTTCAGATTGAGGTTTATCAAGATAACAAAAAGAAAGATAGTCGTTTTGGTGAAGCAATATTTACATCTAATGGTTTGAGCGGACCAATAATCTTAGATATGAGCAAAAAGATTGGGGAATTGTTAAATAACGGAGAAGTAACATTAAAAATTGATTTTAAACCAGCTTTAGATTTTAAAGTTCTTGATAAAAGAATTCAAAATGATTTTAAAGAAATGAATAATAAGATGTTTAAAAATAGTCTGGATTTACTTTTACCAAAAAAACTAATCCCAGTTATTATTAAACTATCTAAAATAGATGAAGACAAGAAAGTTAATTCTATTACTAAAGAAGAAAGAAGTGTGTTATTACATTTACTTAAAGAGTTTGAATTAGAAGTAAAAAAGATTGATGGATTTGATAAAGCCATAATTACATCAGGTGGAGTGGATTTAAAAGAAATAGATCCTAAAACAATGAAGTCTAGGATCATATCTAATTTATACCTTACTGGTGAAGTTTTAGATCTAGATGGTCCTACAGGAGGATATAATCTAGAAGCTTCATGGTCAACAGGGTATTGTGCTGGGGATAATTTTTAATTCTTTATTTCTCTCTACCTGCCCTTACTCTTTCTTGTTCAGTTAGGAACTGTTTTCTTAAACGAATACAGTTTGGGGTAATTTCTAAATATTCATCATTACTCATTATACTCATTCCTTTTTCAAGGGTTAGGGGAGTTACAGGAGTTAAACTAATTGATTCATCAGTTCCTGATGAACGCATATTTGTTAAATTTTTTCCTTTAATTGGGTTTACGGTCATATCATCTCCTTTAGCTGCATCACCAATAACCATTCCTTCATATACTTCAGTATTAGCTTTGATATATAAATTTCCTCTATTTTGTAAATTAGCCAATGAATAAGCCATAGCTTTGCCCATGGCCATAGAAACCATTGATCCTAGATTGCTTTTTTTAATCTCTCCCACGTATGGTTTAAAGCCAATAACTCGGGTATAGATAATTCCTTCACCTTTTGTATCAACTATAAATTCATTTCTGTAACCAAGTAATCCTCTGGTTGGTATTTCAAATACAATTTTTAGACTTTCACCTTCTGGTTCCATACTTGTCATGTTGCCAAATCTACTTGATAGTTTTTCAATTACAGTACCTGACAATGAATCAGGAACTGTAATAATAGCTTCTTCGTATGGTTCAAGTTTTTGACCATCTTCTTCTTTAATAATTACATGTGGTTGAGATATTTGCATTTCATAATCTTCACGGCGCATATTTTCAAGTAAAATTGCAATATGCATTTCACCTCTACCATATATCTTATAATGATCAATTGCAGAGAAATCAATTTTTAAACCAACATTAACTTCTAATTCTTTTTCTAATCTTTCTTTGATTTGTCTGTTAGTAATATATTTTCCATCTCTGCCTGAAAAAGGAGAACTGTTTACAAGTAAATTTAAAGAAATTGTTGGTTCATCAATATCTATGGCTGGTAAAGCTTCTTGATCTTTATCTTCGCAAATTGTTTCACCAATAAATATATTAGGAAGACCAGCTGTCATAACAATATCTCCTGCTTTTGCTTCTGTTACTTCTTTTCTTTTTAAACCTTCGAAAGTAAATAGTTTTGTGATTTTACCTTCTCTTGTTTCTCCGTTTGCGTTTTTAATATATACCTTAGAGGTATCTGTTATCTTACCTTCGTAAATTCTGGCAATAGAAAGTCTACCTAGGAAGTTATCATAGGCAAGATTAAAAGGCTGGATACGTAGAGGTTTGTCTTGTAAATTTTTATTTGAAGCAATTGGTACTTCTTTTAATATTGTATCTAAAAGGGGAGTCAAATCTTTAGAATTATCTTTTAATTCTTTTTTTGCAATTCCATCTCTGGCAACTGAATAAAGTGTAGTAAAGTCTAGTTGTTCATCACTTGCACCTAAGTCTAAAAAGAGTTCATAAACCATTTCTTCTGTTTCATCTGGTTTAGCAGCTGCTTTATCTATTTTATTCAATACTACAATTGGTTTTATTCCTAAATCAAGAGATTTTTTTAAAACAAACTTTGTTTGTGGCATTGGGCCTTCTTGGGCGTCAACTACTAAAAGTACAGAATCTACAGAACGTAAGACACGTTCAACTTCTGAACCAAAATCAGCATGGCCAGGTGTGTCCACAATGTTTATCTTTGTATCTTTGTAATATACAGAGGTATTTTTGGAATAAATAGTTATTCCTCTTTCTTGTTCTAGTTTATCGCTATCCATACTGTCTCCAGCTTCTGACATACCTGTTTGTTGCATTAATGCATCTGTTAGGGCTGTTTTGCCGTGATCAACGTGGGCGATAATGGCTATGTTTCGTATTTCCATAAAATTATGAATAAATTAAAACCGCTTTCCTTAAAGCGGATAAGTGGCTTCGTATTTGTTATTATTTATACTATATATTTTGGATGGTGTCAATGTTTTTTCTGTAATATGCTAGATATTGACAAAAACTATGATCAATAGTAAGTTTGTGGTATAATATATTTAAATATATAAAAGTATGAATATTAGTAAAATTATCTACAATTTATCTAATTTAGCTAGAAAATTAGGCATTGATTTTAAAGAAGGAAATAATGCTAAGATTTTAGCTATGAAAAATGAAATAGCTAAAATAAATAAAATTGAGTTTAAAATAGAGCAATATCCAGATGGGTCTTGGGTAGCTGAATCAACCAACATTGATGGTATCATTACTGGTGGAGAAAATACTAAAGATATACCAATGCTTATTAAAGATGCTGTTTTTACATATTTTGAAATACCTTCCCATCTATGTGTTGATTCTTTGTTAAAATCAGATAATGAGCCAGTCACACTAACACAGAGAGTGTATGCCTAGCCGTAGTTTTTCAGATATTACTCAATCACAATGGAAAAAGGCTTGTTTTAAGTTAGGGTTAATGGTAGAAACAAAGCACGGAAAAGGTAGTCATATTTTAGTAAAACACCCACAAACAGAACATAAGTATACTATTCAGAAAGATTTACATAAGTTTATAAATATGAAAATATTTAAAAAATTATTGGAATGGGGTTTGGACGAGGAAGATATTTGGAAAGCATTATAGTAGAATTATATTTATTTTAGCTAGCACGAATATTCGTGTTTTTTCATTTCTTGACAAACAACCTAAACTATGCGATAGTTATATCAATACTATTAGAATATTGAAAAAGAGCTTCTAGAAGGGAGCGATTTTTTTTAGGCAAAAAATATGGCAACATTTAAAGAATTAGGTTTAAATAGTGAAATAATGAAAAGTCTTGATGAATTAGGGTTTGTAGAACCTACACCTGTTCAACAAAAGGCTATTCCTTTCATATTAAAATCTAAAAAAGACTTAATAGCTCAAGCACAGACCGGAACAGGAAAAACGGCTGCTTTTGGTTTACCAATCTTAAATCAAATAGAATCAAATAAAAATATTTTACAATCAATAATTCTTTGTCCTACAAGAGAGTTATGTCTTCAAATTACTAAAGACATGAAAGCATTAGCTAAACATTCTAAAAGAATAGATATTACAGCTGTGTATGGTGGAGAAAGAATTGATATTCAAGTTAAAGCATTAAGAAAAGGGACTAACATTGTTGTTGGAACTCCTGGACGTGTACATGATTTAATTAGAAGAAAAGTTTTAAAACTTCAAGATATTAAATGGTTAGTTTTAGATGAAGCTGATGAAATGTTAGATATGGGATTTAAAAATGATTTAGATTCTATTCTAGAACAAACTCCTGAATACAGAAGAACTTTACTTTTTTCTGCAACTATTTCTAAAAGCATTCAGTCAATTGCTAAAAAATATATGAAAGATACTGACGAGATAAGTATTGGAACAAAGAATATTGGTGCAGAGAATGTATCACACGAATACTATATCGCTGGAGCTAGAGATTGTTTTGATGCTTTGCGTAGAATTTTAGATTCTTTACCAGGTGTTTATGGACTTCTTTTTTGTAGAACAAGGAATGAGACTCAATTAATGGCTGAAAAATTAAAAAAAGCCAATTATGATACACAGGCTTTGCATGGTGATATTTCTCAAAATATGAGAACTAAGATCATGGATAACTTTAAACGTAAACATGCTGGCTTACTTTGTGCTACTGACGTAGCAGCTAGAGGGATTGATATTAGTAACTTAACTCATGTTATTAATTACAGTTTACCTGATAAAGATGAAAGCTATACTCACAGAAGTGGTAGAACAGGTAGAGCAGATTGTAATGGTGTTTCTATTTCTATTATCTCTCCTAGAGAAACAGGTAGAATTAAAAGATTAGAAAAAACCATTGGTAAAACTATTGAACACAAAAAGATCCCTAGTGGTGAAGAAGTATATTTAAAACAAGTTGATAGTTTTATTGAAGAAATACAGAAGATAGATATACAGAATGGTGATGCAAAATATTTTGAAAATATTATTAAAAAACTTAATAAAGTTAGTAAAGAAGATTTGATAAAGTATTTTATTTCACATAAATTCAGTTATTTAATGGATGCTCATAAGAATTCTTCTGATTTAAATGCTGAAGCTAAAGCATATGGTTCAGAAAGAGAAGAAAGAGATGATAGTGATAAAGTTAGTTTGAAGATGAATATTGGCAAAAAAGACGGACTGGGTATAAAAGATTTTTTTGCATTGATAAATAGGAATAGGGAATTGAAGAATATTGAGATTGGAACAATAGATTTAAATGCAGATTATTCAGTTTTTGCTGTTCCAGAAGATAGTGCTAATAAAGTTATTCAAATTTTATCAGGTGCAAGTTTTAAAGGTAAGGAAATTAAAGTATCTGTGAGTGATGAGCAAGTAAGTGGTGGCAGATCAGGTCGTTCTAGATCTAGCTCTAGACCAAGCCGTTCAAGAAGTGGACGAGGTGGATCTGGTGGTTCTAGAAACAGAAGGGGTGGCAGTGGGTCAAGTGGAGGTTTTAGAGGTAGAAGAAGGTAAAAATATTTAGTTTTAAATTAACCACCGTGAGGTGGTTTTTTGGTTGACGAGGCTCTTTTTGAGGTGTAACATTAAAGTGTAAAGGTTTACAATAAAAATATTATAGGCATAACAATATGTCAAACAATATTATTATTTTTTATATACTAACATCTGGGCGTGTTAAAAATACTTTTATAAAATAAAATATAGATATATGAATGAAAAATTTAGTAAAGAGGAATTAGAAATGTTAAATAAATATAAATCTTTTACAGAAAATACCATGAAGAGGACGGTTAATAAAATAGTTTTTGCTTGTTCAAAAATTTGGTTTAATGCAGAAGAAAGAATAGCAAGAAGTTATTTATCGCTTGAAAAACAGATGCTTTTTGATATAGAGGAAATCAAAAAATTATATGTTGAAGGTGATTTTTCGGATGAATATGTTGATGAGATGATAAAAATTTATTCCTCTATATGGAATAGTCAAGCTAGAAGAATAGCAGATGCTGTTAAGGAAAGGTTTAATAAGGATTTATTGGGTGAGCTTACTATGAATGAGAGAATAAGAAAAAAACTTGGAGAATGGTAAATTAATTATTTCTTTAATCAATAAAGGTATATTTAAAAGTAAGGTTAGAATTAAAAATATTTTTATAAAATATAAATATTAGACAGTAGAACAATTACCCCACCAAGGGTAAAGATTAATTAAAATTTGTATT
>CAYSXS010000010.1:0-38193 GCA_964435065.1 uncultured Gammaproteobacteria bacterium | reverse complement strand
TTTTTAGCACGGATTGAAGATAATATATCATCTTGTGCCAACCATTCAATTGAATTTAAAACAAAGATTAAATTTTCTTGAAAATTTTGTCCAAATCCATCTACTACAAAATCATTATTCCCTACTACTATTAATCTTGTATTTTTATCTTCAATATTTTTTTCAATTGAAACAACTAAACTTCTTGTATTTAATCCTTGTGTTACAAATTTTTGTTGTGGGTCAAGATTGATCATATCTACCATTTGAATTCCACCTGCATCTGTTGTAGAAAACAATGTTTTCACAACTGGGCCGTCAACTTGACCCAATTTAGATAAATTAATTTCACTTGACCATGGTAAAACAATAGTTTTAACTTGTTTTGAAACATCGTTTTCTTCTGCTAAACCTCTAACCCATAAAGGATAAGGTAACATATATGAAACAGTTCCTTGTCCTAAAGTTACTGTTTCATGAGATTTTAGATCATATACTACATTATTTTCTAAACTAACACCATAATCTTCCAACACACTATTTATATTACTATCTGTACTGGTAGCCATCATATATTGTGGGTTGATCTCTACTTGTTTACCCATTACAAAAGCACTTCCTCCATTAGATAGATATTCTTTAATTTCAGTTAACTCTGTATCATCAAAAGCTGTTTTTGGTCCAGCAATTACAAGAACTGCTGTGTCTTCTAAAATATCTGCATATGTACTATCTTCATTCTTTAAACTTAATTCTTCTACTATATATTGATTAGATAATTCAGAATTAATAATTGTAAAATCTTGTTGCAAACTTAATTCTCCATGTCCTTGAAGAAAAACAATCTTCTTTCTATCCGTATTTGTCATTTGCCAAATTAAACTGGTTAATGCATATTCTAAGTTATTTGCTCTTTCAATAAAAGGAATAGCTTGTCTATTTTTAATTCCTGGTTCATCTTCTCCTTCATTTTCTCCTAAAACAGAAACAGATAAACCAAGCCAACCCTGTTTAAGTTGAAATTCATCTTTGGCTATGACATTAAACTGAATAGCTGGAATCCCTAATTCCTGCGCTTTTATTTTATCTTCTTCCTTTACATCTGGATAATATATATTTAAATCAACTTTACCTTTTCCATATTTTTCATAATCATTCAAAACATCCCTAATCTCTTGGGCTTGATAACTTATCTGAGCTGGCAATTTCTTAGATACAACAAAATCTAAAACTAACTGATCTTCTAAATTACTTACAATATTTTTGGTAGCTGGAGATAAAGTAAATAGCCTGTTAGATGTTAAATCTATTCTAGCTTTAATATATCCACCAAATAGGTTGATTAAAATGGCTAGGATTATCACACCAACCAGAACTTGTACAGACTTCCTATACTCCTTATTCTTCTTGTTAACTAAATCTTTTTTAAAGAAAAAAGTAGATAACCATACAAATACTACAACAAGAGTAATGAAATATATTAAATCTTTAATATCTAAAACCCCTCTAGAAACACTTTCATAATGACCAAAAATACTTAATTTTTGAAGAATAATATTAAATGGTTCGGCCACGGTTAATAAAACCATTTCAAAACCAACCAATACTAATACAAAATTAAAAGCTATTCCTAAAATGAAAGCTACAATCTGATTTTTAGTTAAACTTGAAGCAAAAAGACTAACAGCCACAAACCCAGCTATTAGAAACAAAGAACCTAAATATTGACTAACAATAATACCTAAATCAAAACCACCAAAACCTCCTAATGTTATTGGAGCTATAACAGTTATTATTAAAGCTAAAGCAACAAAAAGAAATACAGCTAAAAATTTACCAATTACAATGTCTCTTGTTTTAATACTTTGTGTATTTAAAATCTCAAACGTACCTGTTTCTTTTTCTTTAGATAAAATTCCCATTGCTAAAGCAGGTATGAAGAATAGAAATATCCAAGGCATTAAAGAAAACATTGGACGTAAAGTAGCTTCATTACTTAAAAACAAGGTACGAAAATAGAAAAAGTTTACAATAGCCAAAAATACCACTAGTAATATATATGCCATTGGCTGGTTAAAAAATGATTTTAATTCTTTTTTAATTATTGTGAACATAAATATAAATTTGTTTAAATTATTTTGTATACATATATGTACCTATCCCATTAAATTCAACCTTCTTTAAACCCAAATTTTCTGGATTTATTTCCTGTCCATTCCATTTTCCAGAAAGAACTGAATTAACTGCTAGAAAAAATCCTCCCTCTGGAAGCACTTTAGCGATATGAGCTAACATTATTGCTCTATACTTATCCTCATTGCCTTCAGCTGTTTTTGAAATATCATAATCAAAACCACCTAAAAAAATATTTATATTACTGTCTGGAAAATTTTTTAAAAAAACTATTAGATCTTCCTTAATAAATTGTACTTGCGACAATTCTTTTGTATCTTCTTCATTAAAGTTAGCATATTTATCCACCCCAATATATTTTAAAGGTTCAGCAATCTCCATATCATACACATCTTTTTTCTTAGCTTCTGGGTCACCATTAAAGCTTTCTAAATTATCTTTAAACAAATAAGTTAAAATTCTTCTAAAACCTGTTGCACCAGGATTACCACAAGCTAAATCTGCTACCCCATGTTTTTCCAAAGCTTTATTAAAATTTTTAAAATCTTGTGGTTTCATCTTTTCTTTTGCCTGTTCAAGTGCATTCTCAATGAAGTCTGTACCAGTTTCTGCTAATTCACTATTTAACTCATTAATTTTTTCTGACTTAAAATTAACACTTTCTTCTAAAATCTTTTCACCGATTTCCGACATTTCCCATTTTTTTTCTTGTTTTTCTAAATTGTTTCCAACATTTATCATATTTTTATTTTGTTAACTCCCTAAATATATCTTCTAATTTACTTTCCACAACTCTCATCTCCCAGATTATCCAGTTATTTTTAACAGCTAATTCAGAAATTTTTGGCCTATATTCTTGCTCGTCTGGCATTTTAATTTCTAATTTTGTTTTATTTCCTTCAATATTTGATTCAACTACATTTTCTGTACCAACAGCGTCAATAATTTGTTCTTGGGCATCTTTTCCTTCAACTTCAACTACCAATATATCACTTTGCTTATTCTTCCTTAAAATATCTGGCGTTGTTTCATCAGCAACAATCTTACCTTCATTGATAATAATTATCCTATCACATGTGTTTTCTACTTCAGATAATACGTGAGATGAGATAATTACAGTCTTATCTTTACCAAACTCTTTAATTAAATTACGAATATCTACTCTTTGATTAGGATCTAATCCTTCAGTAGGTTCATCTAATATTAAAATCCTTGGATTTCCTAATATACTAGCTCCTAAACCAACTCTTTGCTTATATCCTTTAGACAGTTCTGAAATTGGACGATAATATACCTTTTCTAATCCTGCTTTTTCAACAACTCTTTTGATCTGTTCATCAATTTCATCTTTTTTAATTTGTTTAAACTCACACATCATACTTAAATATTCATGAACTAACATTTCTGGATATAATGGATTGTTTTCTGGTAAATATCCAATTTCCTTTTTAGCTAATAGAGATTTATCTTCTTTAGCCATATTATTCTTTAAAACTTCAACCTCACCAGAACTAAAGGCCAAGTGGCCTGTTAAAATTCTCATTGTTGTTGTTTTACCTGCACCATTAGGTCCAACTAAACCAATAATCTCATTTTCACCAATATTAAAACTGAGTTCATTAAGAACTTGTAAATTTCCAAACTTTTTTGTTAATTTTTTTACTTTAATCATCTTATTTCTGTTTGTCCTAAGCTTTCTTTTTGTTTTAATTCATTATCTTTTTCCATTGTTTTAATTTTATGACTCAACTGTTCGTCCAATTTTCTCATCCCATCAACAAAAGAAGTTATTTCTAAAACCCTATCTTCTTCAACAACATCTTCTAATTTAAGACTTCCAGCAGCTAAAGATTGTGATAACTTATTAAATCCATATAATAATCTATCCATACTTACACTATCATATTCATCAGTATCTTTCATTTCTTCATACATTTCCAAAAAATTATTAAGTCTGCCTGAAACTAATTTTTTATCCTCAATCTTATCTTCCATATTTTGTACTTCCCGGCTTATGTCTTTTTCGTTATTTATCATATTGTTTATTTATTTATCTCTTTTAATATTTTCTTGCAGGCTTCTGCTCGTTCTATAAATTCTTCTGGAATTTTATCACTTTTACTTAATTCTTCATAATTTTTTAAAAATTCTTTTACCTCTTCTTCTGAGGCATAATCTGCTTTAGCAAATTCCTCTAATCTTATATTCGGTTGTTTTTCAAAATCACTCATAAATTATATTCTTTTAATTTATTTAACATTAAATCACTTAATAGTTTTATCAATGGATCAATATTTAGACTTTCATATCCAACAATCATTGCGTCCATATATTGTTTACGAATTTTAACTGGAATAGACAATAATGGATAATTATTTTGTAATAAAACAAAATCCATTAGTAATCTAGCTGTTCTTTTGTTGCCATCAAAAAATGGCTGGATTAATGCAGTTACAAAATGTATTATAACAGCTTTTATAAAAATATTTTCCTTTAAATCCTTACTATTAAAATCAACTACAAAAGATTTCACTACTTCTTCTATTTCCTGTTTAGTTTTTGGTGGTACATACTCTGAACCACCAATTTTAACACGACCATCCCTATATTGTCCTGGACTAACTACTGTATCCTTCCCAACACGCCAATGGACATCTTTTATTAAACTCTCTGTTATTTTAATTTTAGGCTGTGTAAAAGCAGAATCTAAAGTAAATTTCCAAGCTTTTTGTTGATTGATTATTTCATTCTCTTCTTTAATAGAATGCCCACCAATTGTAACCCCTGATAACAATGTCTCTGTTTCTACATAAGTAAAAGTATTGCCTTCCATGGCTGTTGTGTTGTATATAAAATCAACTTTTTGAGAAAACGCTAACTTTACCCGGTTTTCAGGTATGAATTTTTTATCAAATTTTTCTACCAAACTTAAAATCTGTTGATTAATCCCTTGATCAATTTTATATTTCAAGTCCTTAAGTTTAAAATTTTTATGTTGAATAGACATATTTTTTATATATTTAAATTTCTGACAGCATAGTTAAATTGATAAAAATATTTTTCCCATAATTCATCTGTTGACTTATATTCATTATCCCCAAAAAAATAATCTCCTAAAACCTCATAAAGTCTGCAAAGTTCTTTTAAACGATGGTTCTGATTTTTAGGATCATCAATAGTTAAACTTAAAAGTTCTAAACCTCTAAAAAAAACTTTTTGACTATATTCTTGGTTGTTTTTTTTACGCCAGTCAATAGCTCTGCCAATTTCTGTACCAATATTTGCTAGTTGTTCCATGAGTCCTAATTGAAACCAACGTTCTTTGGATAATCCTTTGTGATATTTTATCTTTGTTTTTAAAATTTTATTTTTAAAATATTCCATAAATGGTTATAACCCTAGTTTATCAGAAATATTTTGCATTGATTTTAAACCAATTTCTAAAAATTCATCAACACTTAATCCAATCTTTTCACATTCCTTCATTATTTCTCTATTACAATTAGCTGCAAAATTTTTACTCTTAAATTTCTTTTTTAAAGAACTTAATTTAACACTAGCTAATTTTTTATCTGGTTGCATTAATGCTGATGCAATAATCAAGCCTGTTAAAGTTTCTGCGGCAGCTAAAGCATGTTCAACCCTTTGTGTTCTTTTTTTATCTTTTAATTCTGTTGGCCCAATAAAACTATCTGATCCTTCACCATAACAATGTGCTTGAATAATATTAATTGCTTGTTCTGAAACTCCTGCTTGTTTTAAAATCTCTACAGCCTTAATACAATGTTGTGTTGTATCATCTTTAGTTAAATCCCAATCAATATCGTGTAATAGGCCTAAAATACCCCACTTTTCTTCATCCTCTTCAAAATGACGTGCTAATCCTTGCATAATTGCCTGAGATTCAATCAAATGTAGTTTTGTGACATTATCTACTATATGTTTATTAACAAGCTCTTCTGCGCTTTTTAAATCAATTCCTAGATCTAATTCTTCTTTAGCACTTGTTTGAGATATTTTATTTACCTTAGGTTTAACTAAAGGAAAAAATTGAC
The DNA here is from genome assembly GCA_964435065.1 of uncultured Gammaproteobacteria bacterium. GTDB lineage: Bacteria > Patescibacteriota > Patescibacteriia > UBA2196 > UBA2196 > CAYSXS01. The sequence goes on along the minus strand of CAYSXS010000010.1, from coordinate 32,026 downwards.
ATTCACGCAAAGTCTTATCTGCTAGGAACGAAAAGAGTCTTTCTGATATTCCAAGACCTGTAGTTGGAGGCATACCATGTTTTAAAGCTTCAACAAATTCTTCGTCATGCATTTGTGCTTCATCATCGCCAGCTTCTCTTAACTCTGTTTGTTTTTTAAATCTTTCTTCTTGATCAATTGGGTCATTTAACTCAGAATAACCATTACATAATTCTGATCCAGCTAAAATTAATTGATAACGTTCTGTATATCCTGGTCTTTCAGGAGATTCTTTGGCTAAAGGAGAAATTATCTTTGGCGGATAAACTAAATACCCAGGACCAACTATTTGTTTACGACAATGTTTCCAAAGTTGATCAATACCACGTTCTAGATTATTAAAATCATCATATTTAACTTTTAATTCCTGTAGTTTGCTTTTTATTTCTTCAACTGTAGTTTTTTCGATATCTATACCAGTACAATTTAATATTTCTTCTTTGTAATCATATTTCTCCCACTTCTTAGATAAATCTATTTCTTGTCCTTTAATATTAAATTTAAGAGTACCGAATGTTTTTTCTGCAACATATTTAACTAACTCTTCTGTTAATTTCATTCCATCATTCCAATCAGCATACCCGAAATAGTATTCCATTTGAGTATAGTCTTGTAAATGTTCAGCATCCATACCTTCATTACGAAACTGTCTACCAATTTCAAAAGTCTTATCAAAACCAGCAACCATTAATTTCTTTTGCCATAACTCTCCCATTGAAATACGTAAGAAGACATCTATGTCTAAAGCATTATGATGAGTAGAAAATGGACGAGCATCTGCTCCGCCAGTAGTTGTTTCTAAAACAGGTGTCTCTACTTCAACAAAACCCTTAGAAGTTAAAAACTCTCTCATTGAATGCCAAAAAACCATTTTCTTTGTTAATAGATCTTTCTTTTCTGAATCAGTTAAAATATCTAAATATCTCTTTCTTAATCTTTCTTCTTCATCTTTTATCCCATGCCACTTCTCTGGTAAAGGTAAAAGAGTTTTAGATAAAATTGTATATTCTTTAACCAATAATGTCTTCTCTCCTTTTTGAGTAGTAAAAATTTCTCCTTCAACACCAACAAAATCTCCCATATCTAAATTCTTTAAGAAAAAATTAAATTTTTCTTTATCTATTTCATCAGACTTTAAACATATCTGGGCTTTACCAGATTCATCTTGTAAGTGGCAAAAAATTAACTTGCCCATTTCTCTAATAGTCATTAATCTACCAGCTGTCTTTAATTTAGTTCCATCTTCTGAATTCTGTATTTCAATCACAGAATTTTGTTTATCAAAATTGGCTGGATATGGATTAATTCCTGCTTTTTTTATTTCTTCTAGTTTTTTTAGACGAACAGAATATTCATCCAAATGTATGTTTTGTTCAGACATATGGTTATTTTTATTGTTTTAATTATATATATATTTGCTAAAAAAAGCAAAAAACAGCAGAGAAATCACTCTGCTGTCCAGTTTATCATAATATATCTATTTAGAATATCTCAATTATCTCATATCTCACAATTCCTTTAGGCAAAGTAATTTCAACCATATCGCCCTTCTTCTTATTAAGAAAAGCTTTACCTAATGGAGATTCATTAGAAATTTTACCACCTACTGGGTCTGCTTCTTGAGAACCTACTATCTCATATTCTCTAATATCACCTGTTTCTTCATCTTTAATTTTAATAGAATTGCCTACAGTTACTGCTCCACTTCCTTGATGTTCTTTAATTATTGTTGCACTACGAATAATCTCTCCTAATTCTAAAATTCTGCCATCATTAAAAGCTTGTGAATCTTTAGCATCAGAATATTCTGCATTTTCTGACAAATCACCTAAATCTTTAGCAGACTGAATACGATTCGCAATTTCTTTGCGTTTGTCTGTTTTTAGATAATTAAGTTCTTGTTCTAATTTTTGTAAACCCTCTTGGGTTATGAATGTTTGATTTGCCATATATAATGTTTAATTATGTAACTAAAGATACAGGAAAAAGAAAAACGTGTCAATATTTTACTGTTGATTAAAGTACCACCTTAAGACCTCTTTAGCTACAGGCACAGCAATACGACTTCCTTCTTCTCCGTTTTCCACAAGCACGGTAATAACTATTTCTGAATTGTCATATGGTGCAAAACCTGTAAACCAAGCATGAGCTTCTTTATCTCCACCAACCTCAGCTGTACCTGTTTTACCAGCTACTGAAACTGGTAAATCTGATAAATACACAGCTGAACCATACGTTACAGCATCTCTTAAACCTTCACGGATTAAATCAGTATGATTTTGTCCTATAATATTTTTTTTAATAATTTCAGGTTTAATCTCATTCTTTGTATTCCTGTAATCAATTCTTTCTTTAACTATGTGTGGTTTATATAGCACTCCATTATTAGCAAAATATGAAGTTAAAGAAGCTATTTGCAATGGAGTTACAATAATATCACCTTGTCCAATAGATAAATGGTAGGTATCACCAATATACCAAGGTCTACCAGTTACTTCTTGTTTCCATACTTGATCAGGTAAAAAACCTTTTGCTTCTCCTGGTAAATCAATGTTTTGCTCTTTTCCATATCCAAACCTTTCTGCATAATCTACTATCCTATTTAACCCTAATCCTCCAAACTCATCTTTGTATCCCCCACCTGTGTAATAGAAAAAGGTATTAACTGATTCGGCTATAGCTTTAGTAATATCTGTAGAACCGTGCCCCCCGTCTTTCCAATCTGGAAAAAACCATTCACCAATAGATATACCACCAACTGATAAAAATCTTGTATTACGATTAATTACCCCTTCTTCTAAACCAGCTGCACCAACAACTAATTTAAAAATTGAACCTGGTGGATATTCACCTTGAATAGCTCTATTAAATAAAGGCTGTTTTTCATCCATCATTAATTCTGTAATTTCTTCTGAATTCTTTAAAGTGTTGGTAAAATAGTTATTGTCATATACTGGGCAAGAAACCATGGCTAATATTTCTCCGTTTTGTGGGTTTAAAGCAATACCTGCCGCTTTCTTTTCAAAACTATTAGCTTTAGAACAAAGAGTCTCTGTAAATACTTTATTTAATTCTGCGTTAATACTTAATATTAGATTATCTCCACTTTTGGGGGCTTGTTCACTAATCACTTTTTTAACTCTACCAAGCACGTCTACTTCAATTTCTTTTAAGCCAACCTGCCCACGTAAATTGTTTTCATATTCTTTTTCTAAACCACTCCGACCAATAAAATCAATTAATAAATAGTTATTCTTATCTAGACTATCCCATTCCTGTTCATTAATCTTACCCAAATATCCTAAAGTATGTGCTAAACCATATGACTCTTCAATATATTCCCTATTACTAACATATGTTAATTTTAAAGCTGGATATTGTTTTAATTTAGATCTTAAATCCATTGCTTGCTCATATGAGATATTATCAATAATTTCAACTGGTTCATAAAGAAAATCATTTTCAGAATTCATTGTTTGTTCAAAATTATTAATATCAATTTCCGAAAACTCTTGTTTTACAAACTTTAAAATATCTTTTTTATCTTCTTCTTTCTCAGAAATATCTGCTGGGATAAAGGAAAGAATAAAATTAGGAATATTGTTTACCAATGTTTTGCCTTCACTATCATAAATTATCCCTCTAGGAGGAGTTTCTTTCTCAACCCTAATCCTATTACCTTCAGCTATTAATTGCCACTTTTCTCCTTGAATAATTTGTAAATAGAAAAGACGAATGGCAAAGATGAGAATTATTAAAAATATGAAGGAAAAAAATACAGTAATTCGTTTTTTACTAATATTTGCTTTTAAACTATCTCTTCTTTCATCAGACTCTACAAAACTAAAACTATCCTTACTGTTATATGTAGAAAGCCTAGAATCCTTAATATGTCTTGGATTTTCTTCAATTACAAATAGTTTATTTTTTTTCATATATATGGATATATTAACAAATATAAAGGAATTAAAAAAGCCTGCTTAAAGCAGGCTAATATATTAATTAAAATAAACACTAAAAACCCACTTTCTGCCCAGGAGACACACTCTTTCCTCTATTACTAAAAGATATTGCTTTATTATCATCCTTTAAAGCATCTAACCCTAAACCTGAACTTTGTTGAACAGGTTCTTTTTCTTTTTGATCTACTAAAAAATTAACTTTAGCTTGTGGGTTAGTTTTAACTATTTTCTCAGGTTCTGTACGACGTATTCTAGTAGGAGATACTCTTTCCGGCTTTAATTCAGATTCTTTCTTAATAACCGGTTCTTTTCTAATTGATTTTATTTCTTCTTTTACAACAGGTTCTTTCTTAACTGGCTCTTTAATTTCAGGCTTTACTTCTTCCTTTTTTATTACAACAGGTTGAGTTTTAACTAAAGGTTTAATTTCAATTTCTTTTTTAACAATAGATTCCACTACAGTTGGTTTTTTTACTTCCACTTTCTTTTCTTCTTTTAATTTCTTTAAATGTTCATTCTTAGATTTTAACTTAAGAGGATCAATTGCTCCACGACGAAATTCTTTTAAACAATCTTTACAAAAAATTGCTTTAGATAAATCTGGAATAAAATTAATTTGTGTTTTTGTTCCACAACTGTCACAAAAAGCATCATATTTTTCTCTATCATCTTCTGCAGACTGTTTAATAAAAGATGCATCTTTAACACCTGTTTTAAACATCTTTTCTTCTCCACCAGAAGAACTAAGTGTTTTTCCAACTTCTTTAGAGGTTTCTTCTAAACCTGACCACCGTAAAATCTTTTCTTCAACTTCAGCTCTTGGACGAGCATATCTTTCTCTAGATACTTTGATAACCTTCTCTTTGTTGTTATTCCTCTTACCTGTTGATAAAGGAGGTAATGTTAAAGCTGTAAATGGTTGCGAAGCCATTCCATCAATCATTAATTTTAATATAACTTCATGTTTACCAATATTTACTAAGTCTTCTTCTAGAAATATTGGTTCAAATTCTTTAATTAAATCTCTCCCATCTGCCGCACCCATTCTAAAACAACACAATGTTCCGACATTACCAAATACAGCATCTTTTACAGCGTGTGAATCTGGAGTAACTAATTGAGCAATATATTGGTGAGCAATAGTTAAATTAAGACGATATTTTCTGGCTTCAGACAAAATATCTGCAAAAGATTCTGTTGCAAAGTTTTGAAACTCATCAACGTGTAAAAAAAAATCTTTTCTTTCTTCTTCAGGGGTATCTACTCTAGACATAGCTGCTAACCATAATTTAGTAATTAACATTGCTCCTAATAGATTGGAGTTGTCTTCACCTAACCTACCTTTAGAAAGATCCATTAATAGGATCTGTCTGTTATCCATTATCTTCCTTAAATCTAATGTAGATTTAGGCTGTCCAACTAAATTACGGATAATGGCAGATGATAAGAACTGCCCAACCTTGTTCTGAATCGGTTGAATAGCCTCTACCCTAAATCTATCATTCCAATTAGCATATTCATCTACCCAGAAACTTTTAACAACCGGATCTGATACATTATCAATAATTTTCTTACGAAAATTCTTATCTACCAATAATCTCATTATTCCTAATAATGTATTACCAGGAACTTCTAATAGAGCTAAAATACAGTTACGCATTATGTGTTCCATTCTAGCTGACCACAAGTTTGCCCATATCTTTTTAAACACACTCATCAAACCAGAAGCAACTAAATGTTTTTGTTCGTCTTGAACATTTTCTAATACATTAAAAGCTATGGGATATTCAGAATCTACTGGATTAATATATATTACATCATTAACACGATTAGCTGGGATAAAATCAAGTAATGAATCTAAAACATCTCCATGAGGATCAACTACAGCTAAACCATTGCCATTCTCAATATCTTGCAAAGCCATATTGGCCATTAAAGTTGTTTTACCAGAACCAGTTTTACCTAAAATGTAAAAATGGCGGCGGCGGTCAATCTGTCTAATACCAAACTTCTGCATCTTGTTACGATAGTTTGTTTGAGCAAAATATGTTACTAAATTGTCATTAATTTCTTGTTGAGACATATATTACATTGGTAAATTAGTTGGAGGACCAACTTTTATACTTTCTCTTTTTGTATTTTCATCTTTTGTTTCTTTTTCTGGCTCTATATTATCTTCTAATTCTTCTGGGATTGGTATAGACATTGGCGCTGGGGCTTTTTTACTATCTGCTGTTCTAACAGAAGTAGTAGAAACTTCTATTGATGGGAAATGATAAAGAGAAGCTAGTTCTTCTACGTTTAATAGATAACCATCAGATTTTGTACCTGCATATATACTTCTTGATTTATATTGCTTCAATATTTTTCTTTGTTTCTTGTATGTTCTTTGTTCTGCTCTTAAATAGTCAGATTTAGTGGTCATCTTTTTTGCAGGTTTAAAACCATTTAAGTTATTAGCAGCATATTGCCTTAAAGCTCCTACAAAAGGAGATACGCCTCTAGGTTTTGAAAAAACACCAGTCTTGCCCATATATATCATGCGCATCTTTGTTTTAAAACCTGTTTTAGATGATTTAACTTCAATGGCGTGGACTGTTTCCAAATCACCCTTTGACATGTGTAGAACATTGGAAGGAAATTCTGAATCTTTTCCGTTTGCAGGTTTAAAGCCCGGAAACATAAAGCCAAAAGTGATATATACTTTTTCCATCATTTGATCAAAAAAAGATAGACTCTTTTTTTCTTCAATACCAATCAAGCTTTTAGCTAATTTATCTGAATCTTCTTTCCATGTGTCATCTGTTGCACGAATAATGATCTGATACCAAAGCATTTCACCTTTTCTTAAATTGCTCATCATTTCAATCATGGCAGACAAAGGATCTACTATTTTTTGTGAAATGGCGTGTTCAAATAACGGGTATGTACGGATTGGATAATATTCACTATTAACTAATTCAAATTGTGTCCCCCACATCTTGTATCCTTTTTCTCTAAAATTATCTGGAGTAAATTCTTCTGCATAATCTTCAATCTCTGTGATATCTGCTTCTGGATACTGAGCATAAACAGCTGATTCAACTAAATCTTTAAAAATCTTTGGTGCCCTGATGATATATTGAACATACCCTTCAATAGAAACTATCTCTAAACTGATTGATTGTAAAAACATACCCTTCCACCATTTTTCCCATAAATTTGCTCCTGACTTATATCCCCAAATCTGATTAAAGATTTGTTCAACTGCTTTAGGGGACTGTTCATTGTCTCTAGGCACATCAATAGCTAAATGTACCCATTTAACTGTAGCAGCATATTTATCTTGTCTCCAATTTAACCAAACTTCTTTGATTAATTCATTCCAAGTAATCCACAAAATTAAAACCCATCCTCCATATTTAAAGAAAAACCAAAAGATATAGAAGATGTTGTGTTCTCCTAATTCTAATAGAGGTCTCAAACTAATGAAACTAAATATATCCATAGTATTTATTTAACTTAATTATATCACATATATATTGTAAACAAAAAGAAGGGCTTAATTGCCCCGCTTTATTATACAAATATATTTAAATTAGTTATTTCAATGAATACTTATTATCCTCATTTTTAATAAATCTTTCATCCTTATTTAAGGATAATATAACAGTATTAGATTTAACATCACGTTGTTTTAATACTTTTTCAATAATATCTTCTTTTGTTAAAGCTGTACTAGCTTTCTTTAAGATATCTTCAATAATATCCGCAACTACACCTGACTTATATCCCCATTCACTTAAGGCATATACACCACGTCCAATTAATACAAATCTAGGATCTGCAATTAAATCATTATGAATTGTAGCTGGATGAGCTACTTTATGATCAAATTTAGCTTCATTAATCCTTTCTGCAATTTCTCTAAAATGCATAGGTTTTCCATACCAATCCAAAACTAAGTAAATTTTATCATTAATTCTTTTTGGATTAATACTTCTCCATTCATTCATACCCCATTGATTAAATGGTGTATTTCCTAAGTCTGAAGATAAACCTAAATATGCATTAAGGATTTTTTGTAAATCATTTTCATTCTTATCTAAAAATCCTGCAAACTTTTCTGTTTTATTAGTATAGTATTCAGATTTCTCAAATTCTTTTACTAATTCATCTTCATGAATTAATTTATCTCTTTCTGAGATTAATCTTTTAATTTCATTAATTACGTCAGAAGCTAGATCTAAATAGTCTTCGTGGATATACCAACCTGTATCAAAAAGATCATGTTTAATAAGTTTAACTTCATCAATAAAGTTATCTACAATAAATTCTAAAGCTTTTTGGTAGTTTTTAATTTCTTCATCTAAAATTAAAACATTTGAGATTTTATCTTTACTGGCTAAACCACCATGTTCGTGCAAAACAGAAGTTACAGCTTTTCTAGCTGGAGCAATAATCCCATCAAAATTTTTATGGGAACGAATGTTTTCTTTAGCAATCTTTTCTAACTGTCTAACCCTTTCACGAGTTAAACTCATGCGTTTACCAATTTCTTCTAAAGTATGCTTCTTTTCATCAAACAAACCAAAGCGTAAACGTAGAATTTCAGCTTCACGAGCACGAATTAAAGATAACAGTGTATTAACTGTTTCAGACATTGAAATATTGCTTTTTTCTGATTCTTGCTGAGAAGAAATCACTTTATCTAAAATTTCAGACATATATTTTTAAACAAATTTAGCTAATATTAGCTAAATTCATTTGAAGTTTAATTAATATGACTTTAGTATATCAGATTTATTAAATAGTGTCAAATAGCTAATTTACTTAATTTAAAACATGTTATAAATAAGCTCTTTAAAAGTTTCATCTGAATATTTGAGAAGTCTTTGTTTAAATTCTTCAATACCCTTCTGTTTCATTAAATATATTCTGTTCTCATTAGAATTAAAAGGAAAAATCTTAACATCAACCTGATCAAGCTCAAAATTAACACTTAAACCAACAGCAATACCTTCTTGAGATGCATCTGAATAGTATTGATCAAATATGAAGTTACCTAAAGAATAGAAAATTGGTTTGTTTTTATATACCTCTACTCCCTGTACAACATGTGGATGATGCCCAAGAACAATATCAACTCCAGAATCTATTAAACTATAAGCAATGTTTTGTTGTCTTTGGTTATAGTAATGGGTGAACTCTGTTCCCCAATGCATGTTGACTATAATATAATCAGTTTGGTCTTCTAAGTCTTTAACCATTTTATCTAGCTTATTAAGATCAACTTGAGTGTATATACTACTAACTCCTATCATTCCTATGTTTCTATCTGCAACCTTGATTATTTTACTACTGTATTCACTCAAACACATATCTCCACAACCAACATATCCAAATCCCATTTCTTCTAAATTAACTCTTGTTTCGTCTGTACCTTGTTGTCCTTGATCTGTAATATGGTTATTAGCTAGATTAAAAAAATTAAAATTATATTTCTTCAACTCTTTTACAATTTCCGGTTTAAAAGCAAAATCATTATACTCTTTAACTGGTGCATAATATTTTCCTTCATTGGTTACTGTACCTTCGAGGTTTGCTCCAATGAAATCTACCCCTTGAAAAAACCTATCTTCTTCTCCTGCTAAATCAGAAAATATATATTCTAAACCCTTTTGCTCAATAACAGCTTCTACATTTCTATCAAGCATCATATCTCCAAAGAACATAAAATTAATTAATTTTTCATTTTTTGGTCCTCCTTTAGAGAAATATATTAAATTGTGGCTAGTTCCCGGATCATCTAATTTTCCTACTAACCTATTTGAATTTGTTGAAAATATCAATTCACTTGCTTGGATTTTATTTAATCTTAAATATTCTAATAGAGTATAAATCGATGCCGGGGAATCAATTTCTAAATCATACACACGAGAAAAATCAAAAGATTGAATAACTGAATTACTTTTTTTATCATGGAAATCTGCAACAATCGCGGGTTGAAAATGTGAGAAGTCAACACTTGCTAAAACAAGAGTTTTTTCTTTATTAACATTCTGATTAATTAAATTAGATAAATCTTTAACTTCTTTTTCTGTAGTTTTGTTTTTAAGAATAATTGGTACAATTTTTGCCTTAGGAAAACTTTTTTTAATAAATCCAACCAAACCAGAAATTGAATGTTCAGCAATAAATGGATTCTCTTCTATTATATATCCACTTTGTACTAAATTACCAATCAAATCTTTATCTGGTATTAGTTCTCCATAAGGAGTTAGCCATTTAGCTCTTGATAAAAGGATGTTCTCTGAACCTCTTTCAAAATGGTTTGGGCCTACTAAAACAATCGTATCATAATCATATTTTTCAATTCCTTGGAAAAAGGCTGCTATCTTATCTTTAACTATCAAGTGATGTGGAATAATCCCTCCATATATCTTTTCTTCTGGTTCTTTAACTTGATTTAAACCTTGAAAATATGCTTCTTTATAAAAACTTTCTGTTGAAAAATATGCATTATGTTGCGCTAGAATTTCTTCTACTTCGTTCACACCCTGGTCTTCATCTATTGATTTTGGAATAACAAAAAGCAGCCCTATTTGGATAACAAACAAGGCTACTAATACAATAAGTAATTTAAATATATTTTTCTTCATAGAATCAATTATCTATGTATAGCACCACCCCATTCAACAACTGTAAAACCATCTCTAACAGGAGTAATAATATCTTGCGGTTCAACCTCTATATATTCATCTAATCCTTGATAATCCATAAATACTCTAATAACTGTATCTGGATTAGGAATAATATTTAATGGAGCTAAACCATCAAATTGTTTTTGTGGTACAAAAGTTATGAAATAGTAATTATCTTCTTGCATTCTTGGTAACCAATATTCAAGAAATTCATCATATTCTTTTTCTATTAAACCAAGCTGTGCTAATTTTTCCGTTAAGAAACTTTCCACATTATCTTTAGCAACAACAAAACCTTTTTCTGGTATTTTATAGTCCATTCCAAAACCTTCCCAGAATAGATAAGGATAAATCTTTTGATCTGAATAATTATATATCTCCCCGTTTGGTTTAGCTTTAACTTTCCATCCTCCATTATATTCAGGCTCTGTTACAGAAAACCCACCTGTTGGATTAACATATACTGAAATATCCATTTCAGTTTCTGGGTAGAGATAAATAACTGGTTTACCACATTCTGCCATCGAAATATACATGGCATTTCTAAATTCCATAAAATCACCAAAAGGATCTTGCCAATAAATTATTGGTCTGGTAGCTAAAAATTTCTCAAACGATTCTTTTTCGTTTGGCTGATTTGTTTCCGAATTATATCCGGGGTAATACGTCTCATGCATGTCCTCTAAAATACTAATTTTAGAAGACTCACGTATTTTTAAACTTTGATCTAGTGCTATATAGAAAATATCCCCTCTAGGTGATCCCGCAACACTCTCAAGTTCTGATTTATCTTTTATGTAGTCAGGGTAGTTATAGCAGTAAGAAGCAGCTCCACAACCACCTGTAGGTTTAAAAATATATTCATTTTCGTTTTGTGTTCCATCAGACCATTCAATGTCTAATAAATTAGGTGTAGTGCCATGATATTCTCCTTCTCCTTTTTTACCTAAAAAATCTAATTCAAAATAGTATTCACGAACTGTTCCGTCTGGAGCTCTGACTATAAAACAATTATTTTTCGCACTTTTATATAGATAATCCACATCATTATATTTAAACATTTTCTTTGCATCTGAATAACTTTCTAAAAACTTAAATGGCTCGCGTTCTGCTTTCTTTAATACAAATTTTGAATCAGGAATTTTGATTATTTCTGGTGTTTCAATATTTGCAATAGTTATGTCTTCATTTAAAACAAACAACTGTTCATACGCCCCATAACGTCGGTCCGAATACTTGTCTAACACTATCAAATTATTTTCATCCTTAATAACACGATAGATACTATCATCACCAGGCATACCAAAAGAAGAAGCTGTTATAATTAATAATTCTTTGTCTGTATATGGACCTTCTATTATTAAACCAGCTTTGTATACATTGAAACCTTTAACAAAACTATCAGCAGTAATTTTTTCACTCTTTAAATCCCTATCTGTTTGGACTATGTCATTTATCTCTTTAAAATCGAAAATACTCCATGATTGTTCTTTTACTAACCATTCATTCCAATCAATCAATATTTCTCCAGATTTCAAATCTATTTCCTGTTCCTCTTCATCTTCGTCTATGTCTAAATCTTGTTTATCTTCAGTGTCATTTATAACTACCTTATTATCATCTACATCATTAACGTAGTTAAAATAGTACCAAAAACCAGCAGTAGCGATATTAGTTAAGACTAATAGGATAATAACTGAGATTAATATAATCTTTGACCAGCTACTTTTTGATTTTTTAATTTCTTCTTGTTGAAAATTTTCTTCTTGCATATATTTGAGGTTTATTTTATATATCCCAATTAAACCATTTTTTTATCAAAAAATCAAGATAATTAAAAGCCCTCAAATTATGTATTTGAGGGCTTCATATAATTTTACCTTTTTTGAAATTAAAATTATCTTTTTTTAAATTTTTTCACATAAATCTTAACAATTTGTTTAGAACAAAAATCATATAATAAACTGATTAAAAAACTTAAAAAACAAACGACTATCAGAAAGATAAAATATTTATCCACAATATTAGTATATCCACTACCAACAAAAACTCCAGAAATAAAGCATGTGAGAAATCCTATGAAAACAGCGACTGCTAGACACCAAGCCTGAAAAGAATTGCTTCCTGTGTTTTTTACTGAGTAATGAGCAACTATCATGCAAGAAGATATGCCAAGAAAAAAGCCTACAATTCCATTAACATAAACATTAAAAAATGGTCCAAATAACCTAATGATAGACAACACTAAGAAGAAAGAGAGGAAGAAAAAAACTAATTTTATATATTTTTTCTCTTTTACCCTCTGAATTAACATACAGTAGATAAAAATTAATATAACTGGGATAATTAACCATGGAATTACTATTTCATCTAGAATTCGGGTGTTAATTTGTGGCTGCAATTCAAAATCCCATTTTTTATCATATACAAAAACTGTATCTATGTATTCTTTTTTTTCTTGTATCTTTAATGGAAAAGAAAAAGCATATGAATAGTGCGAGTTTTTTGATAGCACAAAATATTCTCCATGTCCTTTTTCCGCTATAGATAAAGCCAAATCATTTGGAACCTGGGGCGGTACATCTGTTAATTTTATTAGCTCTGTCTTTGTTGTTTCAATTACATAGACAACCACATCATTACCCTCACGAACTATTTCCTGATGAACTTCCTGCGTAAATGCTAAAATAGGTATCATAACAAATAACAAGGTTATAATAAATATATATAACTTCTTCATCTTTGACCTCCTTAAAAGTGAATTGACAATGTTTTTAATTAACCTCAACCTAACACAATAATATTAAAATGTCAAGTTTATGAATTAATAACTACTTTTATACCAACGTCTACTGCATCATACAATTTTTGCATATTTTCATCAGAGATTTTAACACAACCTAAGGTATAGTTTTTACCATTATTTAAATTACCGTGTATATATATCTCACCTCCCATTTTAGTATCCCAAGGGATGACTCCGTCTTCTTTATTTACCAACACAATCTGATCTTTAACTTGTTCAGATATTATTCCTTTTTCAAAACCATTCTCTGCATCCTGTATGTTTGGATAATTTAAACCAAGTGAAAGAAAATATTTACTTTTAATATTTTTAACTACTACTTTGTATTCTCCTTCAGGAGTTTTCAAATCTCCTTCTCTTTCTTTCTTGCCTTCAACTTTTCCTGTTGCACAAGGAAAATCAAAAACAACTGATTCTTTATCAATCAGTTGTAATATTTTTTTTGATTTATCAACTTTAATATACATCTATTTTTTACTCATTTTTTGCCACACAACTAATAAAGGAGAGGCAATGAAAATTGAGGAATACGCACCAATTAAAGTACCAACTATTAATGCTAATACAAAATTCTGAATAGTTGCGCCACCTAAGAAGTATAGGGAAAGTAAAACTAATAGAGTTGTTAAACTAGTATTAATGGATCTAGTGATTGTATCATTAACTGATTTATTAACAGTCTCCTCAAATGTACTCTGTGGGCTATATATCAAATTCTCACGAGTACGATCATATACAACAATAGTATCATTAACAGAATAACCAAGGATGGTTAATAGGGCGGTAACAAAAAGTATGTCTACCTCAAACCCTAAAAAGAAATGATTTAAAGCTGCGAATATACCTACAACTATTATGATATCATGAGCTAAAGCAATAATGGCACCAATCCCATATTTCCAAGAAGCAACAGGTTTAGAAACCTGTCTAAACGCGAATGCAATAAACGCGATGATAATGATCAAAGCTAAACCAATTGCCCATATAGCTTTACTTTTTAATTCTTGTCCAATAACAGGACCAATTGATTCAAACCGTTTTTCAATTACTCGAACTGTTTCTCCTTCAGAAACAAGTTCAATACTTTCTACCTCCAAACCCTCAGCATCTTCCAATATTATTTTATTACCTTCTTCCTCTGCTACTTCTCCTGTTTCAATTTTAAAATTATTAATCTCTGAATTTAAAATATTTAAAACTTCTTGATGTTCTTGTTCAGACAAATCTTTCATACGAATCATAAAACCATCTTCAGTTGGTTGAACACGAACTTCTCCAATTTCAGGTAAAGCAGATTTAATAACAGCAGAAGCATCTGGAGCTGTCATTTGATGTTCACCTTGTGTTTGAACTTCAAGAAGTGAGCCCCCCTTAAAGTCAATCCCTAAATCAAACCCCCAAACTGACAAACTCAAGATACTGGCAATAATCAATATGCCTGAGAAGATAAAAAATCTATTTCTATTTTGGATAATTTTTACCATACTATTTTACTCCAAACATCCATTTACTTTTAGTTTTATTAGACAATCTTAAGAAACTTCTAGTAATTACAATAGCTGAGAACATTGAGATTAAAACACCTAATAATAAAGTAACAGCAAAACCTTTAATAACTGAAGTTCCAAACCATATCAATATTAAACAAGTTAAGATTGTAGAAATATTTGAATCACGAATACTTGTCCACGCACGTTTAAAACCTTCCTCAACCGCACCAGATAAATCTCTACCATGTCTTAGTTCTTCTTTTAAACGTTCAAAAATCAAAACATTGGCATCAACCGCCATACCTATAGATAATATGAAACCAGCTACACCAGCTAAAGTTAAAGTAACTGGGACTAATTTAAATATGGTTAAAACAATAGCTGTATAAATAGCTAAAGCCAAAACTGCTAACAAGCCTGGGAGTCTATAGAACAAAAGCATGAATATAGCTACAGCTATTAAACCAATAATCCCAGCCATTAAACTTTTATCAACTGATTCTTGTCCTAATGAAGCTCCTACTGTTTGTTGAGAGATAATTTCAATAGGTACAGGTAAAGCACCTGCATTTAATCTTTGAACTAACTCTTTAGCTTCTTGAATATTAAATCTACCAGAAATAACAGCTCTGCCTTCTCTAATTGGTTCATTAACAGTAGGCACAGAAATTGGGTAACCATCTAAAAATATTGCTACTGGCTGGCCTACATTACGAGTAGTAATTTCTGCAAATAACTCTTTACCATCATCATTAAATTCTAAACTAACTTCTGGTTCCCCTGTTTGAGGATCAAACTGAACTTGAGATCTAGCCAAATCTTTACCAGATAATTCTGTATTTAACCATTGATCACCGATTTCTTTAATTTCTTCTGGGCTTATTGTTTTTAATAATATATGTGCTGAATGAATTTCCCTGTCAGCTAAATCACCTCTTTCTTCAATCTTTTTAATAATATGATAACCAAACTGTGTTTGGATTAAACTTTGAGAAACTTCTCCTACTTGTAGGATATCAAAAATCTGTTCTTCAAATTCTGGAACAAACATTCCTCTCTTAGCCCAACCTAGATCACCACCTTGAATCGCAGAACCTTGATCTTCTGAAAATTGTGTTGCTAAATCAGAAAACTCTATTTCGCCCAATATTGCTTGACCTAAAACTTCTTCTGCTTTCTCTTTGATTTCTTCGTTTTGAGCATCTAAACCTATTTGTTCTTCTTCTGTTAATTCTGGACTATATGAAGGATCTTGTTCTTTAAATTCCAGGATTGGTGTTTCACCAATCATATCTATGGCTTGATTAACATCTTTAACACCTGCTAATTCAATAATGATACGATGTTCATTACCAACAAAGTTGGTTTGAACAATAGGTTCAGAAACACCAAAAGCATTAACTCTGCGTTCAATTACATCCCTAACGCCCTCAACAGCAGATTCTCTGTCTTGTGGATCTATTTCTGATGTATCAGCTGTATATACCAAATGTGTACCACCCTGTAAATCCAAACCTAAATGAAAAGTTGCTTTATTCCAGAACTTTTGTAAAGGTGTGCCAACTGGCATATTCAAAACAATTAAAACACAAAAAACCGCTAGGATTAAAATAGCGAATACTTTAAATCTATTTTTTTCAACATTTGATAATGCCATATTTGTATATTAATTCTAAACTAAGTATATTTTTGTGTCAAATAAAATAAAAAATGGCATGTTCATTGAACACCCCATTTAAATAAAATATTTTGATTAAAGAATTTCTATATTGATCATAATTTTGCCCAAAAATTCTTCAACAAGATCTTTTATTTTTTTAATATTAAGAAACGTTATTGAAGAAGAACCAAAAGAAATTTCCCATTCTGTTTTTCCTTCTTCCTTCTTAGCTTCCCAACGATTCTCATTGCTTAAAGTACCATAAAAAATATCTTCGCTACCATTACTAACATAACGGACTCCTGTTTGAATAAGAGCAACAAAATTTTTTTTTACTGAATTCCCCCAAAATATCTTTTCATCAAAATCATGTATTCCACCAGTTTCATCCATCATAACCTTCCACCAACCTTTGCTAGAATTTGTTTTGCACATTTTTAATCCTCCATCTTTTTTTAAATTGATATATTAGGTTCTCTTCCATACTGTGGGAGAACCTGTTTGAATTTACTTTTAGTTTTAATTAATTTAACACCTTTTTGCATTAATGTCAAATTATCCTTATCTTCTTTATTCCCTATCCCAACTATTGGAATATTTAATGCCCAAGCTATTGTATTAGCTGTAGTTATACCTATTCTAAGAGATGTAAAACCTCCTGGGCCTGTTATGCATATAACACCAGATAGATCTGATAATTTTTTCTTTGATTCCAGTAATATCTTCTCTATATTATATAACAACTTTTCAGACTGTTGATATTCTGCTTTAATTTTCTTAGAAATCAAAACTTCGCCCTTTTTATTAATTAAAGCTAGAAATATGTGTTTATGGTTTGAGGTATTGACAAATATGTACATATTTGGTTATATTATATTAATAATTTAATTCATTAGATTTTTTAACATACAGTTATTGGTGGAGGAATTAAAACATGCAAATAGTTTCCAAAGGTTTTAGATGTTTAACTGGAAAGACAAAAAACCAACTCAATGGTGGTAAAATAATTTCTTTGAAGGGTACAAATTTTTGTCTTCCAAAAATAGTTATTGGCGGCATAAAAACAAAGGACCTTATTACTGTTGTGTACAAACAATCTAATGGCAAAACCATAAAAGCAAATGAAATTATTTATATAAATTACCCAAAAGGAATTTATATTAAAAATGGTGCCGATAACCCAAACAACACCATAATATACAAAAAGAACATTATTGCAACCAGAGTTTAATAGTTGCTATTCAAGCCACCCATCAACATTGGGTGGTGTTTCATTTTTTAAACCTTTATCTTATCTTTTTTAATATACTTCCCTATTTTTAAATCCCCTAATTTAATTTTCCCAACTCTTATACGTTTTAAATCTAATACAGAATAATCTAATTCTTTACACATTCTTCTAATCTGTCTTTTCCAGCCTTGGTGTAAAATCAAGCTAAATCTATTACCTGATATTTTTTTAATTTTATCTGCTTTAGCTATTCCTTCTTCTAACTTTATCCCTTTTTGCATTTTTTCTAAAAAATCTGATGTAATGTCTTTATTAACCTTAACAACATATTCCTTCTCGTGCTTAAAGCTTGGATGTGTTAACTTATTAGTTAAATCTCCATCATTGGTTAGAATAATAATACCAGTAGTATCTTTATCTAATCTACCAACTGACCATACTTTTGGGTTCCTAGGAACTAAATCTGTTATTAATTGTCTAGAATGCCTATCTTTTACAGAACAAATATATCCTTTAGGTTTGTTTAAAATATAGTAAACAAAATCTTGTTTAGATTCTAGTTCTTTATTATTAACCGATATCTTATCTTTCTCTACATCTGCTTTATCTCCTAATTTAGATATTTTCCCATTCACCTTAACTTCCTTATTTAAAATAAGCTCCTCTGCTTTACGCCGAGAAGCTATTCCATATCTTGATAATATTTTTTGTAATCTTTCTTCCATATTTAGTTTTTGTCCATTTTATCAACTACAACAATCTTTTTACCTTCTAAAACTTCAAATAAGAATTTATCTGTAATACCATTACGATAATTAAATTCTTGAGTTGTCATGCAAGTATACCTAACTTCGTTATCTACTTGATTAGATATCTTATTAATCAAAGTTTTTATCTTTGTCTTGTTAATTTGTCCAACAATTAAAATATCTGTAAGTGCGTCAGTATCATCAACAAAGAATCCGCTCAAAACCAATAGTTTAACTTTACCAAGTTCTGTTAATTTCTGAGCCAAAGTTCTTTCAATTAAAAGTTTCGATTTTAAAAACAAACTTCTTAAATCTTCGTATAGGACAAAATTTTGATTCACTTTATAAAATTTCCTTTTTTCAATTTTTTTCTTCTTCCCCTCTTCTTCAAGAGGTATTTTTTTCTCAACAACTTGAATTAAACCAAGCTTTTCTAGATTATCTAACTCACGTCTAACAGAGTTTAATTTCTCACCTGTTTCTCTTGCAATTTCACGAACAAAAAATTCTTCCTGGTTTAATAAGAAAAGTTTAAGTAGGTTTGTTCTAGCTCTAGAGCCAAATAAATTCTCTAACATAACACCTATATATTACAATTATTTTACAAATTTTACAAATTGACTTAAGATAAAGTTGTTCATCAAAAAAATAAATGGAATTTATTCAAAGAAGAGGTTAAAAATGAAAATAAAAATAATTATTTTTTTAAAAAAAGAAATTAAAATTCCATTACATGGTAGGAGAAAAAAATATATTCTCCACAAAGAAAATTGGTTCCTAAATGATAATTACACAAAACATGTCGCTCTTTACAAATCGCTCGATAGAATAAAAAATACAAAAACATGGCCAGAGCGCTTTTCGTTGGGAATAATCATGTGTAAATCACCTTTTTTTATAAAAAAACTGCCCTAAAAATAAAAGCCAGAGAACATATTTCTCTGGCTTTTCTATTTATATATCTCTATTCTGTTTCTTTCCCCATCTCCCCTATCTTTGATCTTTCCAAAATATCTTTTTCAACATCATCTTTTGATTTACCATATTTTTTTCTAGAAGCCTCTGCAACCTTATTCATGTTTTCTATATCACCCTTAACTGGTGGCATGGCTGCAACATTAAAAGGCCTTGCTGCTTGTTGGTTTATCATTAAACGAACATATGCATTAAACTTTTCAATATTCATTAAATCAAACTCATTAAAAACAGGAGCAAACTGTTTAGCTAAAAACTCTGCGTCTTCTGTACCAATCCTATATGAAATGATTGAACCAACATTACCAAAGATAGCATCTTTAATTGATGTATCGTTGTTCTTTATTAACTGACCGATATATTGATGAGCTAAATTTAAACTTAACCTATACTTCCTAGCTTCAGATAATATTACTGAAATTGATTCTGTAATAAAATTCTGGAACTCATCAATATATAAAAAGAAATCTTTTCTATCTTCCGGATTTAAATCAGCCCTAGCCATAGCTCCCATTTGAATTTTAGAAACAGTAATTAATCCTAATAAATTACTAGAGGTATCACCTATCTTCCCTTTAGATAAATTCACCAACAATATCTTATTGTTATCCATTACTTCTCTAAAGTTAAAACACGAATGTTGTTGACCAATAATATTTCTCAACAAGGTATTTTCAATAAATCTACCAACTTTTGAAATTACATAACCAAGCATATCTGCTCCCATCTGTCCTTTTTGTGAAGCAGTAAATTCTCTTTCCCAAAAATCTTTAACCATAATATCTTTAACAGATTTTAATTTTTCTTTTCTAAACTCTTCGTCTGTAAATACTCTTGGTAATTCAACTAATGTACCCGGGTTATCTATGTCTGCCATTAATAACAATAAGGCATTACGCATATAGTGTTCAAACATTGGACCACCCATTGATGCATCTGGTAGTAATGAATAAAAAATATTTATCATCTCCTGTGCAGCAAAATCCATTTGATCCTGGGTGTCTGCTTCAAGCATGTTCAAGCCCATTGGGAATTCTGAATCTGCTGGATTGAAATATATTACATCATCTAAACGTTCAGGCGGGATAGCTTGCATAATATCTTCAATATTTTCTCCATGAGGGTCAATATAGCAGCAACCATGTCCATCTTGGATGTCTTGTACAATCATATTTACCATTAATGTAGATTTACCTGTACCAGTCATACCAATGATATATGAATGTCGCATTCTGTCTTCTGAAGCCAATCTAACCAAAGATTCTTTTCCCCTGTATTCATTAGTTCCCAAAATGACTCCTTCTTGAGGTAAATTTACAGGTGCAGCTGCTTTACGAGCACCTAACCAATTAATATTAGGTGTTTCACAACTTGGTAAAGGTAAATGAAAAATTGAAGCCAATTCTTCTGTATTTAAAACACTTTTATCTTTTTCAACAAAAGAACGGTGGATATAGTTAGAAACAACAAAATCTGTCTTCTTATTACTAACTTTAAAGCTATTTCCATATTCATATATATTGTATTGTGCAAAAGAATTTAAAATATTACTTAGATATGTAGTAGAAGTCTGTTCTTGAAGTGATGAAGTTACTATCCTAATTTGTGTTTCTAATCCTGCCTTAGATATTTTGTCTTGTATATTTTTTACCATTTCATCTTCTTTAGGAGATAAACGATAATTGTCCTGAGCCATCTCATCTTCTGGTTTTTTGGTTCCAAAAAAATCAACAACCCCTTTCCCTGCACCAGCCATAGTTCCCCAAGGATTAGAAGAAGATTTGCCCCCTAATAAATCTTTAATAGGCTTTCCTGTTTGAGCTGTAGAGGCGATTTCAACACCTTTCTTTCTCCATGCTTTATTAGCCGGTCTAATTAAAACCTGAATAACAGCTCCATCTTGTTTATCTAATTTGCTTAAAACATTTGTAATAGAATTCAAAGGATCTGTTTCTGATGTTTTGTATGTTTTTAAAGATAAAACAGAATTTTTATTTAAACTCAAACTGGACCCACTAACAAAAGATTTTGGTTCAAATAAGTTATAGTCTTGAGTTTGTTCAATATTTACATGAGGATACTGTGCTTGCATTTGTTGTTCAAAGAAAACTACAAATTTTCTTGGGACAACAACATAGAAAAATATCAGACCCTCACGTGCCACAATTTCTAATGAAAAATGATCGTGTCTACCATATAGCCAGACCTTAAAACCTTTATCTGGTTTTAAACCACCAATCTGTGCCCATAAATTTTCAGCCCAAGAAATTTGCTCCCGAATTTGATCAATTCCTTCTATATTACTTGCATCGCCCTTTTTAGAAGCTTCTTTGGGTACTGTAACTAATAGCACAACTGGTTGATACTCTACGGGCAATTTAAACTTACGACGCACAAAAGAACGATAGATAAAAAATGCTGCAATAATTATTCCAATAACTAAAACCAAAAAAATAGCCACAATAAAAATAGGACTACTTAATAGACTAGTACCTTGATTAGTAAATTCATTATTTGGAAAATATGAATCCATCTTATTTATATCTTCAATATTTTATCTGTTTTTATTTTAGCTTCCTGCTCCAAAAAAAACTTATTTATCCCTGGGATAACCTTTAGCCAATTAGTAATTAAATTAAAAACTTTTTTAAAGCTTACTTTGGCGTTTTCTATTAAACTAATAATTTCCTTAGTGGTTTCTTCCCCTGCTTTTTTAAATGTATCTTGAGTCGCTGGGTCCATTTCAAAATATATTGCTTCTAAATCTTCTTCCAAAATATTTTCAATATTTTGGTGCAAAGAGCTTTTAGAACTATCTATGCCCGGTGCTCCTACCCCGCCATCATCACTTGTAGGCACAGCTGTTTCTGAAACACCTCTTTCCTCAGCAGGTGTCACAACTTGTTGTTCAGTTTCTACTACTCCAGATTCTAAATTTTCCTGAGATACAAAATCCCCTGTTTTTTTCTCAGGAGTAAATGTTTGACCTTCTGCTGGATTATTAACTTTATCAACCGGCATAATTTTATTCACTCTAATTATATCACAATTTTGGTAAACCAAGCAAAGAAATGGTATAATTTAGATATCCACAACAAAAACAAAAATATGAAAGATAGACATATAAAAGAAATTAAATATGATTCTGGGTTTAGATGGATTAATGTTGATAAACCAGGCAAAAAACAAATCAATTGGTTAAGAGATAATTTTAAGTTTGATGAAACAGATCTAAAAGATTGCTTACCTCCAAACCAAAGACCAAAAGTTGTAGACTATCCTACATATATTTTTATGATCCTACAATTCCCTGTTTACAATTCAGAAACAGGTGAAATTAATTCTTCAGAAATCAATTTCTTTATTAGCAAATACTTTTTAATTACTGTCCATACAGATGGGTTGCCAACTATTAATGAATTATTTAACAAAGAAAAAAAACAAAAACAAAAAAACAAAAACATGTCTACCATACCATATCTAGTCCTGCATGATCTGTTACACTACTGTTTCCCAATGTTAAACCATATTAATCAAGATATTGATTCAATAGAGTCATATATCTTTAAACATGAAAGAAACACAATAGATACTATTCGTGAAATATTAAGAATAAAAAGAAATATTGTTGATTTTAGAAAAATAATGCAAGCACATAAAAGTATCATCCAAAAATTAATCAGAGAATCTGAACAGTCTTTAACAACCCAAAAAATTGAAGCATATTACAGCAATCTTGTTAACCACACTAAAGATATATGGGAATTCTTAGAAAATTACAAAGATACAATAGATGCTTTACATGAAACACATGAGTCTTTAAACTCAAACAGATTAAACCAGATTATTAAAACACTAACAGTATTTTCAGTAATAGTCTTTCCCCTTACTTTACTTGCTGCAATATTTGGAATGAATACAATGAATTCTATGCCTTTTATTGGCTCCCAATATGATTTCTGGTATATAGCCGGTATTATGTTTGTTGGGATGCTGACCATGATATTCTATTTTAAACACAAAAAATGGTTATAACACAAGAATATATAGAAAGTGCAGATTTATCTGCGCTTTTTGAATTTGCCAATTTATTAGAAAAAGTATATAATTAATCAAGTTAATTAAATATTTTACACATATAAACATATGACTAAAAAGAAAAAAATATGGATTATTGTAATAATTGTAATAGCAGTATTGATCATTATTAGCATTGCTTTAGCAGCTGGTAATAGCAAAAAAGCTGAATATATTACAACAACAGTCGAACGAACTACTTTAAAACAAAGTGTAGATGCTACAGGTAAAATTGAATCTGCAGAAAAAATTGATCTAAACTTCAGAACAACTGGTAGAATTTATCAAATTCTAGTTAAAGTTGGTGATGAAGTTAAGACAGGTCAAATATTAGCTAGATTAGAAGGTATGGCTTTACAAAGCCAGGTTGATGATGCTGTTGCCAGAGTAAACCAAGCACAAGCAAGTTATGATCAATTAATAGCTGGAAATTCTCCAGAAGATATTAAGGTTGCAGAAGACACAGCGGCACAAAGACAACAAGATTTAATTGCTTCTCAAAATAACTTAGAAAACTTAATAGATAGAAAAGATATTGAGCTTTTAAACTTGAGAGACACGGCTTTAACATATTTAAATAATGAAATTACAACAGCAAAAAGTGCAATGAGTGAAGTTGATAATACTTTAACAGATAAAGATGCTGAAGATACTTTATCTGTTCAAAATTCATTTGCTTTAGTGCTTGCACAAAGAAGTGAAAGTGATGCTAATCTATCTATTGATAATACTAAAACTATTATAGATTCACTTAATAGCTTATCTAATGATAAAGAAATTCAAGACTCAATTGATGATTTACAAAATACTTTAAATCTAGTTAATTCAGCTTTAAGTGATACTGCTGATGTTTTATCATATACAATAATATCAAGTAAGTTAACTGAAGCAGAACTTGATGCTTTAAAAACCAATATTGCTGCTGACCAATCTGGAATTAAAACAGCTAAAACAAACATCCAAACAGCTAAAACAAATTGGACAAACAAAATTGTATATTACCAAGATCAAATAACAATATATCAAGATGCTATTACAAATGCAGAAAAGGCTTTAGCTGTAGCTAATTCACAATTAGAGTTAAAGAAATCTCCACCGCGCTCTTTTGAGATTGATTCTGCCAAAGCCGTAGTTGATCAAGCCAGAGCTAGCCTTAAACTTGCTTTAGCTAATTCTGCAGAAACAGTTATTACTGCACCAATTGATGGAGTTATTGTTAAGAAAAACTATAACCCAGGTGAACAAACATCAATGGCACCAGCTGTACTTGAAATGATTGGTGAATCAAATTTACAGATTGAAGTAGATATCCCAGAATCAGATATCCCAAAAATCCAAACAAGCCAAGATGTAGAAATTACTTTAGATGCTTTTGGCGAGGATCAAATCTTTCCTGGTAAAGTGACTTTTGTTGACCCAGCAGAAACAGTAATTCAAGATGTTGTATATTACAAAGTTAAAGTACAACTAGATAATGCTGTAGATAATACAAGTTACGATATTAAACCAGGGATGACAGCTAATGTAGTAATATATACAGACATGAAAGATAATGTTTTAATGGTTCCAGCCAGATCTGTTAAATCTGATAACGGAGATAAATATGTTGAAATATTAGTTGATGGAGATTTAGAAGAAAAGATTGTAACAACCGGTGTAAGAGGAGATGAGGGTATTGAAATTGTAACAGGACTAAATGAAGGAGATGAAGTAATAACATTTATAAAAAACTAAAAATATCATGATTAAAATAAAGGGATTACATAAACAATTTCAAACAGATGAAGTAATTACTAAAGTTCTTCATGGTTTAGATTTTGAAATGAAAAAAGGTGAATTCATTGCAATCATGGGCCCTTCGGGATCTGGTAAATCTACATTAATGAATATCCTAGGTTTTTTAGATAAAACAACTTCAGGTGAATATATTTTTAAAGGGGAAAATATTACTAAATTTGATGACGATAAACTAGCTCATCTACGTAATGCAGAAATTGGTTTTGTTTTTCAACAATTCAATCTTTTGCCAAGAACATCTGTATTAGAAAATGTAATGCTCCCACTTATCTATTCTGAGAAAATAGCTAAAGAAGATAAAATTAAAAAAGCCACCAAAGCAGTTCATGCAGTAGGGCTTGAGCATAGAATTAATAACTTATCTAATCAATTATCAGGTGGTGAAAAACAAAGAGTTGCGATTGCTAGAGCGTTAGTTAATGATCCTGAAATAATATTCGCTGATGAGCCAACAGGAAACCTAGACTCTAAATCTGGTGAACAGATCATGCAAATATTAGATGATTTAAATAATAAAGGAAAAACAATTATCTTAGTTACTCATGAACAATATACAGCTGAGTATGCTGAGAGGATTATTAAACTAAGAGATGGAAAAATAGTTGAAGATACTAAGGTTACTAATAGACGGCATGCGGGGTTGGTGAAATAACAGAATTAAATATTTTTTAAGAAAATGAAACGCCCCACCTAATGTTATAACTAAAAAATAGTTAACATTAGCTATTTTATTTATTTTTATAAAAATCTATTTGATTTATCCACCTTTACAGTGTTTTAAAACTTTGTTATGTTTATGTTAGTACTTGTGAGCGAAAGCTCCGTTCAGCTAAGGAGTTCCTAAGCTGAAGAACAAGTACTAACCAAAAAGACTTCTAGAATTAGAAGTCTTTTTGGTTTTTAATCATCTCTTATAATCCTGTCCGCGTAATCTAATTTTTTGAATAAAAATTGTTTGATTTTCTAAATAGAAATAAATGCGATATTTACTTACACGAAAACGATGTGTAGCTGGAGGTAAATTAACTAAAGGTCTTGCCCACTTTAAAACTTCTGTTTGCACAGAATAAAACTTTAATTTATTATTAATCAATTGCTGAATATTTTGTGAAAATTTCTTAAAATCCTTAATAGCTTGCTGGCTAAATTTTATTTGCCACATATAATTAAGTTAAACCAACTTCTTTTCTCACTCTTTCCAAAGGTATCCATCCTTTTTTGTCTGCTTCTTTTATAACTTCAGCTAAAGACCGAGTAAAAGTGAGACTTGTTGGTATTTTACTTTCGATCTCATCAATCAGCCAACCTGCTGGATTTATTTTTTTTGAATAATAATCCTCATTGCTTAATTTCTCACATAAATTACTATCAATCTCTGAAAAAACATCAAGTAAAGCGTGCGTATCAAAAATAAAATATTCAGGAGTGCCAGTCTTGTTAGTTACCACACCAGCTTTGGATTTTTTTGCCAGCTTAAAAGGTACTTTTGAAAAAAACTTTGTCCACAACAAAAATTTAAGTGACTCGATTTTATTATTTGAAATTTTAACAAGAGATTTTGATTTAGGCATAAATTTTTATTATTATTTTATAATTTAATTATATCATATTAAATAAAAAATACAATTTATTTATAAAAACAGATCCTTCACTCGCAATAACCCTAGAGAGCGACCCGGATAACCTTACTAAAAAACTACTCATGTCTCAAAGCATCAACAGGCTCCATGTTTGCTGCTTTTCTGGCTGGATAGATACCAAATATTAAACCAACAATAACAGAAAACACTACACCTAATATTATCCCTGTAGGTTGAATAATATTACCAAAATCAAACCCTGCATATGACGCTGCGATCATACTTACAAAAGTCATTAAAGTCCCCAGTATAACCCCTATCAGACCACCAACAAAAGTCAAAAATACAGCTTCCCATAAAAATTGCCATAATATATTTGAATTAGTTGCTCCTAGAGCTTTTCTTAAACCAATCTCATAAGTCCTCTCCGATACAGATACATACATAATATTCATAATACCTACTCCACCAACTAAAAGGGATATACCAGCAATAGCCATTAATAACAAATTAACAGCTCCTGTTATTTGATCCATAATCCCCATAATCTCATCTGTAGTCATAACTTCAAAATCATATTTATCTGGATCAGTAATTTCATGATTATCCCCTATTATTCCCTCCACATCCGCTGCCGTAGCATCTGCCTGACTAGGATCTTTAAGATAGGCCATAATAGCTTGAATATGATTAGAGCCCATAATTAATTTTTGTACAGTTCTAACTGGAACAAAAATCATATCATCCATATTCATTGGACCCATCTGACCTTGTTCTTCCATTATCCCAATCACCCTAAAGTTATGTTTACCAATACGCATACGTTTACCTATTGGATCTTCATCTTCAAATAAGTCTTGTTTAATATCTTGGCCAAGAACCGCAACTCTAGCAAGCGACTTGTCTTCTTCATCAGTAAAGGGTCTACCATATTCAACTTTTGGTTTGTACAAATCAAAACCAGCAGCTGATAAACCAAATAGCATAGCTGCTTTATCATTATCTTCATAAGTAGCAACAGCTTGACCCATCTGCATTATATAGTAATCACGAATGTTAGGATGTTGTCCAACATCTTCTCCATCTTTAATTGTTAATGTTGTTATTGACCCAGAATTAGCTTGGGAGACACGGGCACTCTTAGGTACACGTGGTTCAATATCTAAATAGTCTGTACCAAACATTTCCATTTGACTGTTTAAATAGTTTTCAAAACCCTGTCCCATATTCATAACTAATATAATGGCCATAACACCTATTAACAAACCTAAAACAGTCAGACCTGCTCTGACTTTATGAATTTTGATTGCTTTATAAGCAATTTTTAAAGGCATTAATATTTGCATACATTATTCGTATCTTAAAGCATCAACAGGTTCTAACCTAGATGCCTTACGTGCTGGGAACCAGCCAAATATTGTTCCTACTAATCCAGAAACAATTACTCCCATTAAAATTGATGGGATTGTTATTACAAATCCCCATTTATATCCCAAAAATGCAGCCACACCAGCAATACCTCCAGAAACCAAAGCTCCTAATATTATTCCAATAACTCCTCCCAGTAAAGTAACTAAAATTGATTCAAACAAAAATTGCATCTGAATATTTTTTTCTGTTGCTCCTAAAGCTTTTCTTAAACCAATCTCTCTTGTTCTTTCATTAACAGCCACAAGCATAATATTCATAATTCCTACTCCACCAACTAATAACGAGATTGCTGCAATGGCACTTAAAAAGAATTTTAAAGCATCAGTAATATTACTTAAAGTATCAATAAAGTTGGCTGTAGTATATATCGTAAAATCGTCTTTATCTGGATTATCAATATCATGTTGATCACGCATAATCTCTTTAGCTTGTTCAGAAACATATGGGACATTATCTTCATTATCAACTTTCATTGCTATGTAATGTAAATGATTTATACCAAAGATAACTTTTTGAGCTGCACCTAAAGGAATAACAACAATATTGTCTTGATTCTCAAAACCAACTGATCCTCTTTTCTCTATTACTCCTATTACACGGAAAATTTCTTTTTTAACTTTAATCTTTTTACCAATTGAATCATCTTGACCAAAAAAGTCTTGAGCCAATTGCCAACCAATTACAGCCACTCTAGAAATACCATCTTCTTCAGCGCTGGTAAAAAATCCCCCTTTATCAAATTTTATACTTTCAATATCTGGATAAGAAGAAGTAACACCCATTACTTTTACATCAAAATTTTGATTCTCATATTGTACATTAGCAATACCTTCTACATATGACCCTATATATTCAACCTCTGAGATCTTAGATAGGGCCGTTGTGTCCTTTTCCTTCAATGTCGTTACTTGAATACCATATATGGTAGCTGGAGGCCCATTTTCGTCCGTATATCCAGGAGTAACACTTACTAAATCTGTACCTAAAGAACTAATTTGATCTAAAATCAAACTTTGTGCCCCAGAACCAACTGACATAATTACAATCACCGCAGCAATACCAATAACAATTCCAAGTATAGTCAAAAACGTACGATTTCTATTCGCACGTAAAACCTTAAATGATGATTTAATAAATGTAATTGCGTCCATACTAATATATATTTTACTAAATTTTAAGTTATATTACAAATGAAAAAATGCTAGAATTTGGCTTCTAGCATTATACAATCATTAAAAAAAGTATTAAAAATACAAACGGCCTGGCCAAACAGACCTCTGTAAATAGAGATACAATTAGTAGTATAGTAGTTATAAAAAAAATAACCCTAAATAAAATTCCAAAAAATAACCATAATGGATTCAAAAAACATGAAAACGAAAAATGAAAACCCGCCATGATTAATATAAAAATATAAGCTACTATAAATACTAAAACGAAAAAATCTATTATATATTTTTTCATTTAAATAACTCCTTTTTTGAGTTTTAAAAGATACTATTGTTTCTTATCTATTTTAGTATAGTACTCCTTATTATAATTTTTTTCAAGCTCTTCAAGTTCTTCATCCTTTTCTTGATCTTTTTTACCCCAATTCCATTTCATTTTACCTTTACACTTGCTTGCAGAGAATTTAATAAATAAAGCAATTAAGACAACTAGGATTATAAAAAACCTTACTATACTTTTTACAGATATTACATCTCCACTAGCAAACTGTTCGTCTGGAGTAGAAAATAATCCATTAAGGTATACATTTAATAATATTAAGCCAGTAAAAACTAAAGTTGCCGCCCAGCCTTCCCAACTGCTTGGTTCCATGCCATATCCATATCTTTTTGATCTGAACCAATATTTATTCATAAGTTTATATAATATGCTCTAACTAATTTTAGAGTGTTATAATCAAACTTCTCATCCAAATATTCAAAAGCCGGTTTTAACAAGTCCCATCCGCATTCATTAAATGCTGATCTAATTTTTTCACAATCTTTTTTCTTTGGCAATAAATGTTTGATATCAAGCTTATCTTTTTTATCCAATATTTCTTCGATGTGTTTAATAATAGTACTCTTAGTAAAATCCTGTTCCTCAGCTATTTCATTAATTGACATTCCTTTTTGAACCATCTTTTTAGTATTTGCTTTTTTAGAGATTCCTTTCTTTTTAACTTTTATAGGTTTGTCAAAAATATCTTTAACAAATATCTTTTGTGCTCTTGTTTTGTCTTCTTTAGAAAAACTTTTTAAAGCTTTTATGGTTTCTTCTGACATAGATCTAAATTGTTTATCAGAATCAAGAATGTTTTGATCAACCTGTAATGCTAATTCGTTTAAACCCTTTAAAGCTAAACCTTCTAATGAACGTACACGGGACAGAGCAACATAGCCCATACCAGCTGTAAAAGATTTAGATAAATCAACTTCAGCTAAATCTAAACTCAATCCCTGACTTTTATGTACAGTAATCGCCCAAGCTAAACGTAAAGGTAGTTGTTTTATTTGAGAAACAGTTCTTCCATCTTCTTCAATCATCCATTCTGTAGGATAAGCTGTAACTTCTAAGCCTGTACTGGTAGCAATAATTGGAAAGTTATTTTCATCAAAATCAACTACCCTACCAACCGTTCCATTAACAACCCCTTCTTCAAAATTATTCTTCACAAACATTACTTTAGCACCTTTTTTAATAATCAAATTCTCTGGAGCAAGACAACTCTTCTTTAATATCTCTGATACCTTCTTGTTTCCTCTTGATTTCATTAAATAGCTATATGGTTGAGATCTTATCTTACTTAATTCTTGTAAGTTGATAGCCTCTACATCAACATTATGAGTATACAACTTAGTTGGTTCTAATTTATGATCAATCTCTTTATTTAAACGTTCCAGAAGCAATCGTTTACTATTATCACTTACCTTTCCATCTCTAATTTCATTTAAAATATTTAAGAAGATTACATCTTCTTGACGATATTGTTCAGTTAAATAACAAACATTAAGATCCATATTTTGCCAAATCTCAGATTCTGTTACCCACTGTGCTTCTTGGCCATTTCTCCCAATTGGTGGTAACTGAAAAAAATCACCAGACAAAATAACTTGAAGACCACCAAATGGTTGAATACTTTGTCTAAAAGCTTGGCACAAGGTATTAACTAAATCTAATTGCTGGGCGTGCAACATTGAAACCTCATCAATAATTAAAACATCGTTGTTATAGAAATGTTTTTTTAGATATGGTTTTTTTAATAATGATTTAATATCATTATTATCCAATTTATCTTTAATCCCAATCCCTGACCACGAATGAATGGTAGTACCTCCTAAATGAGTAGCCGCAATACCAGTTGCAGCTGTTATACCTACACCAATTTTATTTTTCCTTAAATACTCAATATATGAATTCAAAACATATGTTTTTCCACTACCAGCCGAGCCAGTTAAAAAAACATTCTTACCTGTCTTTAATATATCTAAAGCTTGTGTTTGTTTCATAGTAGATCTCTAAATTAATACAATTAACCTGAAACCCCTAGTTGAACCG
>CAYSXS010000009.1:0-39465 GCA_964435065.1 uncultured Gammaproteobacteria bacterium | reverse complement strand
CTCAAAGGAATAGACGGGGATCCGCACAAGTGGTGGAGCATGTGGTTTAATTCGATGATACGCGGGAAACCTCACCAAGACTTGACATCTTCCGTATGTCTCTCTAGAAACAGAGAGTCCTTCAGGAATGACAGGTGCTGCATGGTTGCCGTCAGCATGTGCTGTGAAGTGCACCCTTAACTGGGGTAACATGCGCAACCCTCATCTAGTGTTACAAGTGTCACTAGAAACTGCCGCGGTTAACGCGGAGGAAGGCGGGGACGACGTCAAATCAGCATGGCTCTTACGTCTTGGGCAACACACATGATACAATGGGAAGTACAAAGGGACGCCAAACCGTAAGGTGGAGCAAAACCCATAAAACTTCTCCCAGTTCGGATTGAGGTCTGCAACTCGACCTCATGAAGTTGGAATCACTAGTAATCGTATATCAGAACGGTACGATGAATACGTTCTCGGATCTTGTACTCACCGCCCGTCATGCCAAGGGAGCCGGTAATATTCGAAGTTCCTCGTTCGAGGTTCGAAGGTAGGACTGGTAACAAGGGTAAAGTCGTCTAATTTTGCGACCTATACAAGTAATTGTATAGAAAAATCCAACTAATATCGGTGAAGCCTTACTCCTTATTTTATGGTATAATAAGGGTATGAAGGTAATACCGAAGGAAGTTAAGAAAAACAATACTAACTCGCGCGAAATTAGAGAATTACGCGCTAGTTTAAAATTATCATCTTTACAAAAAGAAGTTTTATTAGGAACAATTTTAGGTGATGGATGTTTAACCCCAAATTATTGGGGTAAAAGTTACAGATTACAAATATGCCACTGTAAAAAACAAAAACAACTTGTCACATGGAAACATAATATTTTTAAAAATTTTACATTAAGCAAGCCTAGTTATTGTAAAAATAGAAAAGCTTGGGAGTTCAAAACAATTAGTCATCCAGAATTTACTGAATTTTATAAAATATTTTATCCTAAACAAAAAAAGCTTATTCCTAGTGAAATATTACCATCTTTAACTCCACTCAGCTTAGCTGTATGGTTTATGGATGATGGTGCTAGAGGATCAAAAAAAGCTGGTTTTACACTAAATTCTCAAAGTTACACCTATGATGATAATTTAAAGTTAAAAACTTTTTTAAAGGAAAAATTTGGATTAAGAGACATCTCAATTCATAAGGATAAAAATAATTTTAGATTGTATATTAAAAAAAACTCTGAAAAGCAATTAATAAAATTGATAAATCCTTATATTCTTTCCTGCATGCAATACAAACTTTCTTAACCCTGTAGAGACTTTCCTAAATTTTTTAGGATTATAGTAGGTACCTGATAATCAGGAAATAAACTATTATAATACGTTGGCCCCTGATTAAATTCAGGGTGAAGATATAGTCCGTGCTTATGGAAACATAGGAAGAACATGAACAAGGCATCCGTAGCGGAAGCTGTGGATGGATTATCTCCTTTCTAAGGAATAGCTTTCTTAACTCTTTGTTAAGAACAGTTAGGTCGAATCTTATATTTCACTCTGTGAAATTAAGGTTTTCTCTGATGGAAAACCTCTTCTGCTACTTTTTGCTCGACAATTTATATCAATAGACGGTTAACAATTATCAATTAACTTCAGTTGTTTTTTATTCTAAAAAGTAATATAATGAATCTGAATAAATTTAAAACTGTTAGTTGTTAATTATTAACTGTTTTTTGTTTTTAAGCGCATATAGCTCAGTTGGTTTAGAGCGCCGCCCTGATAAGGCGGAGGTCCCTGGTTCAAGTCCAGGTATGCGCACCAAATAAAATTTTAACTATTTTATGCCACAAAAAAATACGTGGGAAAAAGAATATTCGAATGCAAAACTTGTAATATTGGAAAATGATAAACCCCAAAAAAACGTATTACGTTATTTCAGGTTTTTAAAAAAACAAGGTATTATTCTTACAAATCTATCAATCCTTGATCTTGGGTGTGGCATTGGAAAAAATAGTAATTATTTAGCAGAATTAGGGAATGACGTGGCTGGTATAGATATTTCTAAGAATGCAATTAAGACTGCTAAAGATAGGGCAAATAAATTAAAACTTGATGTGAAATATATGGTTGGTAATATTGGATCAAAATTTTTGTTTGAGAACGAATATTTTGATCTAGTATTAGATAATATATCTTCTAACTCACTAGACGATCAAGAAAGAAATATTTACATTAAAGAAGTAAATAGAGTTTTAAAAAAGAATGGAAACTTTTTTATTAAAGCCCTTTGTAAAGAGGGTGATAAGAATGCTAAATATCTGTTAAAACACAGTCCAGGAAAAGATCCTGATACATATATAATGAGAGAGATTAATTTAACAGAAAAAGTTTTTAGCAAAGATAGTTTTATACAACTCTATTCTAAGTATTTCGAGATAGAACAATTGATCAAAAAAACAAGCTACGTAAAAATAAATAACAGAAATTACAAAAGAAATTACTGGCTTGGATATATGAAAAAGATATAAAAATGCCGCGGTAGCTCAGTGGTAGAGCACAGGACTGAAAATCCTGGTGTCGTGAGTCCGATTCTCACCCGCGGCAAATCTAAAAACGGGGTGTGGCCCAGTTGGCTAAGGCGCCTGCTTTGGGAGCAGGAGAGCGGAGGTTCAAGTCCTCTCACCCCGACCAGAAAACTATATAACTTAAATACAAATCGAGCGCCCTTAGCTCAGTGGATTAGAGCGGCTGGCTTCGGACCAGTAGGTCGGGAGTTCGAATCTCTCAGGGCGCAAATGCGCCGTTAGCTCAGCCTGGTAGAGCAACAGCCTCTTAAGCTGATGGTCGCAGGTTCAAATCCTGCACGGCGCAAACTAAAAACTCCGATTTCTCGGGGTTTTTAGTTTGTTTAAATATATATTTTAATAATATACTCTCTTTAGTCTTTCTTTTTCTTTTTCGTTTAATAGGGCTTCTTTTAATAATAATGAAGCAGCCACTTGGTTAGCTATTGCTTCTAACAATATCTTATTATTTAAATTAAAATCTTCATTTTGTTTATTAAATAAAGCAATAAAAGCTTTAACTTTGTTAGACACAATAATTGGTGTAATTATTGCAGAATCTGCTGGCCAAATTTTACTTGTTTTCTTTTTATTATTATCTATATCTTTTTTTGTTAAAACAAATGTTTCTTTTTCAGTATATACTTTTTCAAATAATTTATCGCTTTCTAAATCAAAACTTACTTTATTAACTTTATCTTTTGTCGAATAACCAAACGAAGATTTAACTTTTACCTTATTATTAACATCTAATAAAGCGAAAATTCCTTTCTTAGCTGCTATTACATCTAAAGCTGCATCTAAAATTTCTTTAGCACTTTGTTCAATAGATTCATTTGACCCAATTATCTTGCCTGTACGATAAAGTGTTATCAACTTATTATCTGCATGGTATAAACGTTCAATCATTACTAAACAAATATATTCTAAAACTTTTATTCCTAATTCAGGACTTTCTTTTTCTAGTTTTTTAAAATCTTTATAGTCTAAAACTATGGCACTAACTTTTGTCTTGGCTCTAGAATTTAATGAATGATACGTTCCTGGTTCAATTAATGCAGCTTCTCCTAAAAATTCTCCTGAGCTGAAAATATTAAAGACATTTTCTTTCTGACTAGATAACTCTACTTCCCCACTCACAATCACAAAAAATTTATCACGCTTATCGTCTGCTTTAAATAAAAAATCACCTTCGTTATATTCCTTAACATTTGACCAATCAAAAAACTTTTTTCTCTCTGATGGTGTTAAAATTTTAAATAATGGGATTTGGCTATTTGTTATACGCATAATATATCTTATTCTTCTCCATCTTCAAGATAAGTTTGATAAACCTCTTTGCTAATTAACTCTTCTTTATACAACCTCTTTAAATCTTGATCACGAGTTAACATTCCTTCGTCACTTGAAGTTTGTATAACTGATCGTATTTGTGGAATCTTGTTTTCTCTAATTAAATTAGAAATTGCATGATTGTTTATCATAATCTCTCTGACAGCTGTACGTCCGCCTTTAGCTCCAGGGATTAAATGCTGTGCAATAACTGCATTTAAAGATAAAGATAATTGTAATCTAATTTGTTCTTGTTGGTATGGAGGGAATATATCAACAATACGATCTATTGTTTGGTTAGCGCTGTGAGTATGTAAAGTGGCAAAAACTAAGTGTCCTGTTTCTGCTAAAGTTAAGGCCGCAGAAATTGTTTCCAAATCTCTCATTTCACCAACCAACAAAACATTAGGGTCTTGTCTTAAAGCATGTTTTAAACCTTCAGAAAAACTTAACATATCTCTACCCATCTGACGTTGGACAATAATGGATTTTTTAGGAGTATAAACAAATTCTATAGGATCTTCTAATGTAACAATACTTTCTGAGCGTTCCTGATTAATTGATTCAATTATAGCTGCTAAAGAAGTTGATTTACCACAACCTGTTGGTCCAGTAAATAACACTAAACCCTGTTTTTCACTAACTAAATCATAAACAATCTCCTGCATACCCAAACTTTCCATCGTTGGAATTTTGAATGGAATAATCCTAGCGACTAAACCAACGTTTCCTCTTTCAAAAAAACAATTAACACGAAAACGTGAATCCGTTTTACCTTGATAAGACAGATCCAATTCTCTTTCTCTTTCAAAGCGTTCTTTTTGTTGTTCGGTTAATATCTTATATACCAAGGTCTCAACTTCACTGCTTGTTAATTTTTTTGAATCCTTTATTTGTTTAAGGTTTCCTCCAATTCTTAAGATTGGTGGCAACCCAACAATCAGGTGAACATCTGATGCGCCTTTTTTTGTAGCTAATGAAAAAATTTGATCAATAGTCATATATTTGAAGTTAAATTTATCTACTACTATTATATCATATTTTTAATACTCTTGACTAAAACTTGATTCCAGTGTATATTGATATATCCTTAGTTAAGCTGAATTGAAACCAAATTGAAGGAAATCGAAATGGGAAATGGGATGAAAATAAAAAGAACTAGAAACGAAAAAAGAGCTCTACCGCCAGGATATATATCAATAAATCCAATAGAGGTAGGGCTAAACAATGGTTGCAAAAAGCAAGTTATTGCAATCAACCCAAGTAATGGGCACATTAAATTCTCCCATGGAAGAAATGACTATATTGGAAACCTCTCTGTGGCATCAAAACATGAAATAGGGGGCATAATCATCTCCATGTTACAAAAATAAAAAACACCCTAACGGTGTTTGATATTGAGCAGGCACATAAAACCCTGCTTTTTATTTTTCCCTAACCACAAACTCAACATCCTTTTTATCTCTTGCTTTGGTTGAATGATGTTGGGTTCGTTCTTTTGCTTTTTGTAAAACCTCTTCAGGTATTCCTTTATTATAACTCCTAACCAACGTTATCGGTCCCATATATTTCTTCATCTCAATTAATATATCTCCTGATTGAGCAATATCTTCTAATTTTTCATTCTCATCTTGATCACGTCCTACAATAACTTTAATCTTACCTTCTAGAAAATGTCTTCCATATTTTAACAACTCAACATCATTACCATCACAATCTGGTTTTAAATCAAATATTTCTTTTAATCTTTTACCAAAGATTGATTCTGTTAACAAGCAGCCACCAGCTGGTGTAGGATAATCTTTAATCATATATTTCTCAGCTAACTTCATTTGTCTTTGTCGAGACCTGCCTGAGAAGTCTAATAGTTTTTCTCTATCAATTAAGCCTTGTTGTTCTGGGATTGTTGGATCTAAAAGTTTTGCAGATAAAGGACGTAATAGATATCCCTCTATCTCTGATTGTTTTTCAATTAATTTTAATGCATCCTTGTTTTGTGACATTGGACGTTGACCCAAAACTTCTCCTGTTGCAACAATATCATATTTTTCTTTTTTCATTATCTCACCTGCTTTTCTAATCATCATTAAATGACAATCAATACACGGATTCATTGCTGAACCATAACCATATTTTGGTTTCTTAATTAAATCTAAATGTTCTTCAGAAAAATCAACCACCCTTAATTCTACCCCTATTTTTTCTGTCATTTTTATTGCTTTATTCTCATCAAAAAAATATCCCTTAAAAGTAAGAGCTGTTACATCCATTCCTAATTCTTTTAAAACCCTGGCAGCTAAGATAGAATCTAAACCACCTGAGGTTAAAACTAGTGCTGTTATTTTTTTCATTTAATTATCTTAATTGCTTTTCCTTCTACAACCGCCTGACTAATCTTCATATATGCTGAACTTAAAATTCTTTGAAATGTGCTTTGTGATGTATCCATTTTTTCAGCTGCCTTAACTTGATCAAAGCCCATCATGTTTTTTAACCGTAAAGCTTCAACTTCTTCGGTTGTTAATTCAGTTATCTCAAGTTTACTTATAGGTACACCTTGAGGTTTAAAATATTTTACTTTGGGATCAAATTTAATTTTACGACATAATGGAGGTCTTGGCATATATTTTATTCTACATTTTTAATAAACAAAAAACAACCCCTTATTTGGGGCTATTTTCTTTTTTATTATCCTCAACAGTTCTTTGATAATCTATTCCCCTACCCATTCCTCGCCCACTTCTGGGACGTGGATCTGTTATTTTCTTATCAGTTGAACAACGGCCTAAGCCTCGTCCAGTTAAAGAACCTTTGCCTTGAGGGCCTGTTTTGTCTAATCCTGGCATATATTTTTCTTTCTATTGTGTTTACGACCTTTATATATTATGAGTATATACCCATAATACATATCTGTCAAGTGGATAAATAAAAAACACTAAACTTAGAAGAAAAGTGTTCTTTATTCAGGCCTGGACGGGACTCGAACCCGTGAATAACAGTTTTGCAAACTGCTGCCTTAGCCGCTTGGCCACCAGGCCATATACTTAAATTAGCAAAAAAAACATGTTTTGACAATAGTCAGATTTCCTTGTTTGCTTTTTCCTTTTATGCTACAATTATTTTAATAATTAATATATATTAAACATATGAATAAACCAGACCTAATCAATGCTGTTGCAGATAAAGCAGATATTGATAAAAGTACAGCAGAAAAATTTATTCAAGCTTTTGAAAGTGTTGTAATAGAGAGGCTTAAATCAAAAGAAGATGTAACTCTAACAGGATTTGGTACATTTTCTGCCAAAACAAGACATGCTCGCATGGGGGTTAACCCGCGCAATCCTTCAGAAAGAATTGAAATTCCAGAAGTTGTTGTTCCTAAATTCAAAGCTGGGAAAACACTAAAAGACGCTTTAAAAAAAGGTAATCCTGCGCCAGCACCAACAGCTGAATAAAATTTAAAACATATTTTAACAAAGCAGGTGTTTTTTGCATCTGTTTTTGAACTCAAACATCTTTACAATATATAATATTTTTGATAAATTAGATATTGAAAAAATGAACAAAAAACAAATCTTAATTCCAATATTAATTTTAATCCTGGTTGTTATAGGAATCTATTTATTTTCTAAAATATCAGAAGAAGAAATTATTGAAACTCCTAGGTTTAATTTAAATAATGATATTGATATTCAAATTAGAGATATGTCTAAAGTATCTAGTGAATTCTATTCTGGTAATTCCAGATTTAGTAAAGGGCTATGTTCTCAAGATACAGACTGCGATGCTCAGGGATGTTCAAAAGAAATCTGTACTTCCCAAGAAGGAGTTATGTCAACCTGTGAAGTTTTAGAAAATGCACCAGACAAAGATCACCATGCATGCGGATGTATTAAAGACACCTGTGGTTGGTATTTAAAAAATTAGCTATTTATTGAACCGATTGTTATAGTGTGGTAGAATGAATATGTATGAATATAAAACAAAGAGCAATAAATTTACGTTTAAAGGGTTGGTCCTATAATATTATTATACAACGTCTTGGTGTGCCGAAAAGCACTCTTTGTCATTGGTTAAAAGAAGTACCATATAAACCCAATGCTGAGGTCAGAAAAAGAATTAAAGAAGGACCAGCAAAATCCGCCGAGAAAAGAAGTGAGAAAAGATTAAGATCAATTTCATTAATTAAACAGCAATCAGCTAGTGAATTAGGTAGATTAAACAAGAGAGATTTATGGATGATAGGTATAGGTTTATATATAGGTGAAGGAACTAAGGCTTACGAAAGCACTCAGATTATCAATTCAAATCCGCATATTATTAAATTATCAATGAGATGGTTTCGTGATATCTGTGAAATCCCTATAAATAATTTTTCAATTACTCTACATATTTATCCAGATATTTCAGAGACAGCAGCTAAAAAATATTGGTCAAAAATAACCGATATACCTATCTCACAGTTTACAAAAACCCAAACAGACAGACGGACTAACAAGACAAATTATAGAAAAAGAAAATTACCATATGGAACTGCAGAAATCACAATCAGGGCCTGTGGTGAAAGTAAATATGGGGTTAAATTGCATCGCAGGATTATGGGTTGGATTGATGTGGTATATAAATAAATTAAGCGGGTATCGTATAATGGCTATTATCTCAGATTTCCAATCTGATGATAGGGGTTCGACTCCCCTTACCCGCTCCATAAGAACTTCTATTTTAGAAGTTTTTATGTTGACATAAAAAGATAAAATGTGTAGAATAAAAATATATTTTTATGGAACTAATCCTATACAATATACGTTCAAGATTTAATGTGGGTGCAATTTTCAGAACAGCAGATGCTGCTGGAATTGATAAAATTTATCTATGTGGAATAACTCCACAACCACCCCATCCTAAAATTGATAAAGTTGCATTAGGAGCAGAAAAAACAGTTCCATTCGAATACGTTAAACAAACTGTTAGGCTCATTAAAAATTTAAAAAAACAAAAATATACTATTCTAGCTTTAGAACAATCTAAAAACAGTATTCCATATTTTAAATTTAAAAATATGAAAGATAAGAAAACTGTTTTAATCTTAGGTAGTGAAGTTAAAGGTTTACCTAAGAAAATATTAGATTTAGCAGATAAAGTATTAGAAATACCTATGCACGGAAAAAAAGAATCTTTAAATGTAGGTATAGCTACAGGAATAGTAATATTTGAGTTAATAATATAAAATGCCCGGGTGGAGAAACTGGTAGACTCGCAGCACTTAAAATGCTGTTCTTTCGGGAGTGCGGGTTCGAGTCCCGCCCCGGGCATTAATCTAAATTGACAATTTTCTTAAATAATGATAAAATTATTGCACTAGCTAAAACTCTTTTTAAACCTACATATAGGTTTCATGTCAGAAAGGTCGTATACAAGCTAGTATAATTTTTAAAACGTTTTGACAATTAAACAGAAAAAGAATATGTCTGAAAAACAATACATAGATTTTGTTGAATTTGTGGTTAAGTCTCTTGTTGACAACCCAAACGATGTCAAAGTTGAAAAAAGTGTTGATGAAATGGGTGTTTTACTTTCTTTAAACATCAACCCAGCTGATATGGGTTATGTTATTGGTCGTAAAGGCCAAAATGCACGTGCTATTAGAACTCTTTTGAGACTAGTAGGTGCTAGAAATAACGCTCGTGTTAACTTAAAGATCATTGAACCAGAAGGTTCAGAAAGACCTCCACGTCGTGAAGACGAAGGTTCAGAACGACACCCACGTCGTGAAGACGAAAGCTCAGAAAGACCTCCACATCGTGAAGACGAAGAAAAAAAAGAAGAAATTGACACATCATCAATTGATGATTTGAAAATTTAAAATTTTTTCAAAATGTAAAACAAAATCCCCGAATTGGGGATTTTGTTTTACATAAAAATTGATTTAATTACTATTTTCCTTTAAGATTAAATATATGTCATTTAAAATAGGGATTGTTGGATTACCTAATGTTGGTAAGTCAACTTTATTCCAAGCTCTAACTAAAAATCCAGTTGATGCTGCAAATTATCCTTTTTGTACTATTGATCCTAATATTGGTGTTGTTGAAGTACCAGATAACCGCTTAGAAAAATTAACAAAAATTTCTAAATCAGAAAAAACAACTCCAACTGTGATTGAATTTGTAGACATTGCTGGTCTAGTAAAGAACGCCCACAAGGGCGAGGGTTTAGGTAACCAATTTTTATCACACATCAGAGAGGTTGATGCAATTATTGAAGTACTAAGAGATTTTGAAGACACAAACATTACTCATGTTGAAGGAAACATTGATCCAGACAGAGATAAAAGTATTATTCATTTAGAACTAGTAATGGCTGATTTGCAAACAGTTGAAAAAAGATTAGAAAAATTAAATAAAGAAGCTAAAACCGGAGACAAAGAAACCTTAAAACTATTAAATATATTAAAATCATTAAAAGAAGTTTTAGATGAAGGCAAATTAGCAAGTGACGCTAATTTAAATGAAGAAGATTTAGATCTATTTAAAGACTTAAATCTTTTAACTTTAAAACCTATCATATATATATTCAATATCAATGAAGAAAAATTAAAAAGTATCCCTAAGGGAGATAATACAAGAATATTTATCAATGCTAAATTAGAAGCTGAACTGTCAGAACTATCTCCCCAAGAAGCTAAAGAATATTTAAACGAGATTGGTATAGAAAAAACAGGATTAGATAGTCTAATTACTACCAGCTACAAACTACTTAAATTAATAACATTCTTTACTTCAGGCAAACAAGAAAGTAGAGCTTGGACAATTGAACAGGACACCAAAGCACCTCAAGCAGCAGGAAGAATACATACAGACTTTGAAAAGGGCTTTATTAGAGCAGAAGTATGTGATTATGATGCATATATATCAAATAACGGGGAACTAGGAGCCAAGGAAAAGGGTTTAATTAGGCTAGAAGGCAAGGATTATGAGGTAAAGGATGGAGATGTGATATATTTCAGAATTGCCACTTAAAAGCCTTGCCAAGTATATATATGTATGTTAAACTGTTTCTGAAAGCTAACAAGCTTGTTTTTTAATAAATTCATATTACTCATCAGAATATATTACATATATCTGACCCATTTATTGGCCTCTAGCCGATACTGAGTAAAGAATAAATAAAACTATGCAAGAAAAATATGACTTATCTGTTCTTTTGAACGGAACAAACACAGAAGAACAAAATAACGAAACTGTAAAAATTATAGAGGGGTTAGTTAGTAAATTCGAAGGAAAAATCATTGATTCAGAAGAACCTTTAAAAAGAAGGTTAGCTTATGTTATTAAAAAAGTACGTAACGGAGTTTATCTTAGTTTCCATTTTGAAATGGATACAAAAAAGATCAGTGATTTAAATAAAGAATTTTTACTTACTCCAGAAATCTTACGTTTCCAAATTTTAAAATTTGTTCCTGTTAAAAAAGTTAAAAAACCAAGAACAAAACCAATTCCAACCAAAGAAGAAGGTACTGAAGAAACTCCAGTAGAACAACCAACAGTTCCTGAAGTAAAAGAAGAAAAACCTGAAAACAAAAAAATCGATATGGAAGATTTAAATAAAAAGTTGGATGAGATTATTGATACTGATTCAATTAATTAAATATATAACCATATGAATTTAAACAAAGTACACTTAATTGGTCGCTTAACTCAAGATCCAGAAGTAAAAAGTACTCCTAACGGACAAAACGTTGCTTCATTTAGTATGGCAACTAACAGAAACTGGACAGACAAAAGTGGTCAAAAACAAGAACAAGTTGAATTCCATAATATAGTTGTTTGGAGAAAATTAGCAGACATAGCAGGACAATATCTAAAAAAAGGTCAATTACTAATGATTGAAGGAAGATTACAAACTAGAAACTGGGTAGGTCAAGATGGTGTTAAAAGATATCGTACAGAAATCGTAGCTGAAAACCTTCAAATGGGTCCTAAGGCTGCAGGAACTTCTGCACCAAGTGGAGCTACATTAAATAACAATCCTTCATCAGCAAGCCCAGCAAGTGCGCCAGCTGAAGAAATTCCTGTTATCCAAGTTGAAGAAGAATCACCTGTTAAATCTGCAGACATCCCTCAACCAGACAGTGAAGTTGTCCCATTTTAAAAAATTATGAAACCAAATACAAACAATCCTCAAATTGAACAAAAACATTGCTATTATTGTGCAAACAATGAAGAAGTAGATTGGCAAGATGTGCAAACATTACAACGTTTCTTCTCTCATTATGCCAGAATAGTACCTCGTAGACGTACAGGTCTTTGTGCTAAGCACCAAAGACGTGTTGCTCGTGCAATCAAACGTGCACGTATTATGAGTTTAATGCCTTTTGTTAAAAAATAATCAAATATGTTAAGCATTAGTGATTTAAAATTAGGTACAGTTTTCACTTACGAAAACGATCCTTATCAAATAGTTAAAGCAAATCATACAAAACAGGCCCGTTCAGGGGCTGTTTTGCAGTCTAAAATTAAAAACCTAAAAACAGGTTCTGTTTTAGAAAGAAATTTTAAATCTAGTGATAAATTTGAAGAAGCAGAAATTGAAAGAATGAAAGCCAGTTTTCTATATAAAGACAATGATAATTGTGAATTTATGGAAGACGAATCTTTTGAACAAGTTAGTTTATCAA
Source organism: uncultured Gammaproteobacteria bacterium (assembly GCA_964435065.1). Classification (GTDB taxonomy): domain Bacteria; phylum Patescibacteriota; class Patescibacteriia; order UBA2196; family UBA2196; genus CAYSXS01. The sequence goes on along the minus strand of CAYSXS010000009.1, from coordinate 26,914 downwards.
TTAATGATTTAGGAGATCAAATCAATTTCTTAAAAGAAGGTCTATCTGTTGATTTGTTAAAGTTTGATAATAAAGTAATTGGTATTAAACTTCCACCAAAAGTTGATCTAAAAGTAACTTCTGCTCCTCCAGGGATTAAAGGTGATTCAGTTAGTGGAGCAACCAAACAAATTACTTTAGAAACTGGCTCTGTTGTTAACGCCCCTTTGTTTATTAAAGATGATGATGTAGTAAAGATAAACACAGATACAGGTGAATATGTTGAAAGAGTTTAATTAATTTATTATAAAAAAGAATAGACCTTTTAGGTCTGTTTTTGTTTACAAAAAAACTCTAAATTGATAAGATAAATTCATGGAAATAGATCTAAAAAAACATATTCGTGAAGTACCAGACTGGCCAATAAAAGGCGTTAATTTTAAAGATATCACTACTCTTTTGGAAGATAAAGATATTTTTAAATATCTAATAGATAAACTGTGTGAACCATATCTAAATCAAAAAATAGATAAAATAGTAGGTATTGATGCGCGTGGCTTCTTGTTTGCTGGAGCTATGGCTATAAAACTAGATTGTGGTGTTTCTGTTGTACGTAAAAAAGGAAAACTACCATACAAAACAAAATCAAGAGAGTATGTTCTAGAATATGCATCTAATACAATTGAAATACACGAAGATACCATTAAACCAGGAGAAAAAGTAATAGTAGTTGATGATTTAATTGCTACAGGTGGAACAATGTTAGCAACTTGTGAATTAATTGAAGAAATGAATGGTGATATAATAGGTATAAGTGCAATAATAGATCTTCCATTTTTAGATGGTTCTAAAAAATTAGAGAAATATATTTTTAACTATTTAGTCTCTTATGACTCAGAATAAAATTACAATTCCACGTGCAGAGATTGGAGTATTTGGTGGCTCTGGTTTTTATGATTTAATTGAAAATCCTAAAGAATTTGAAATCGAAACCCCTTTTGATAAACCATCAGATAAAATTAGTATAGGCATGATCAATAAAAGAAGAATTGCTTTTATTCCACGCCATGGGCAAGGACATAAATTACCACCACATAAAATTCCATACAAAGCCAACTTATGGGCAATGAAAAAAATGGGAATTAAAAGAATAATCTCTCCTGCTGCAGTTGGTAGTTTAAATCCTTTTATTAAACCTGGTGATTTTGTAATCTGTGACCAATTTGTTAATTGGACTAAAAATAGAGATGATACTTTCTATCATGGAACAGAAACAGAAGGAATTAAAAAATCTGATCATGTAGCTCATTTTTCAATGGCTGATCCATATTGTGACGAATTAAGGAAGACAGCAGCTAAAACTTGTAAAAAACTAGATATTAATTTTCATCCTACTGGTACAGGTGTTGTAATTGAAGGTCCACGCTTCTCTACTAGAGCTGAATCAAAATTCTTTTCTGATCAAGGTTGGCATATAATTGGAATGACTATGTACCCAGAAGTTATTTTAGCTCGTGAATTAGGAATATGTTATACTAGTATTGGTTTAGTTACCGATTATGATGTTGGATTAGTTGATAATAAAAATATCAAACCAGTAACAACAAAAGAAGTTATTAAGGTTTTCACAGAAAACAATGAAAAAGTTAAAGAATTAATTTTTGAAATGATAAATAATATTCCTAAAAATAAAAAATGTAAATGTGATAAATATTTAGATGAGGCAATAATATGATAAATAATTTTGAAACACAACCAAATACAAAATCACCAGAAGAAGACCTTAAAGAAAAAAAAGAACAATGGGAAAACAAGAAAAATAAAGATTTTTTTGAATTTTTAAATACAGAAAAGATAATTTTTGAAAGTGAGGATGGAAAAACAATTTGCGACACAGAAAAAATAAAAGCATTAAACAAAAAAGAATTACGGGATAACGGAATGTCTCTAACACAAGGAAAAGGAGAGGATCGTTTTTCTTTTGATTGGAGCAAGGTGTTATTGAATTTTTCTAAAGATAAAAAGTTTTATTCAATAGATGATTATGAAAAAATAAACTCAGTGGAAAATAGCGAAGAAGTTGAACCAAAATCACTTTTCTATATAGCTGAAAAAGAAGAAGCTTTTGATATAGAAAAAATTAAACAAAGTAACTTCCATTTATCAATTTCAGATTTAAATGTGCGATGGGCATCTTTGGATAAATATTTTGAAGAAAAATTAGGATATGATGAAAAAGAAGCAGAAGCAGTAGAAATTGCTCTAAGGGTTTACCATTCTAAATATGGCAATGGTTATCGTAATGAATCAGATGAATTATTTGTTAAAAAAGATATTAATTCCGAAGATGAAGAATATCAAAAAATAAGTGCCGAGTGGCTAGTAAAAAATAGTGAAATAAAAAGAAGATCAATTGGACAAAAAGGTAATCAAAAAATAGCATGGACTAGCCCTAGAGAAGCATTAATAGAAAAAGAATATAGAATACTAGCAGAAAGTGGTTTACTAAAAGAAGAAGATTTTAAAAGTGTTTTCTCACCTATTTTTAGGCGAGAAAGTATTATAGGCAAAAAAGGACAAGTTTATCTTGAAAATGCAAAATATAATTTAGGTGCTGAATTTGAAAATAAAAAACTAATCAAATTGGAAGATGATTTATATGGAATAGTTGACAATATAAAAGGCTATGAAAAAATAACACATTTTTTCCACCCCATAGATTTGGAAATAATAGAACAAAAGAAAAAAGATTTTCTAGAAAAACATGGGAGAATACACACTAGTACTTCAAATATTTTTGTAAATAAAAGCGAAATTAATATTATTCCATACAAAGAAACAGAAATTAACAAAATTAGGCAAGATGAAAGTGCAGAAGAATATGCAGACAGAATACCGACTACAATTAAAAATTATAATTTACTTAAACAGTTTTCTAAAGACCTGTCTAAAGAAGCTGAAATAGGAATCCATAATTTAAGTCTAAAAGAACAGGCTTGGCTAGCAGAATATGCGTATAGTGTTGAAGAAAAATATGATAGAGTTATTGAATTCTCTAAAAAATTTGGCCTAGAAGGGTTGAAATCTTTTATTGCTTGTGAATACGGGGAACAAAATGGAGATAAAATTTTAGAAATAGCAGATAAAATCGAAAAAGAAAACGCACAAGAAATATTTAGCAAATATGCACAAACTTTAGAAAAAATATCTGGAATAAACTCAGATATAAAAGATTTTTTTGAAAATGAAAATAATGAAAAACTAAAATATTTTCCAAACCATTTCGAAGAAGCTGTTCGTCGCAGAACATCTGATTTATTTTTGGCTAGCCATTATTTATTAAAAAGCGACTCTGAAAATTTTGAAATAAAAGATGCAAATTTATCTTTAATCTCTGTTAATACTTTTTTAGAAATAATGGGAGATTTAAAAAATAAAGAATTATATGATTTTAAGTTAGAAATTGATGATAAATCAAAAAATCCAGACAATGTTACAGAAAACAATTGTCAATACTTTGTGAGAAATAAAAAAACAGGTTTAGAATATCGCTTACGCACTTTTATAAGACCTAATGGTGGATCACGTGGCGAGGCAAGAATTTCGTTTACCTTAGCTTTTGAAGGTAATGGTATAAATAATGAAAACAAAGAATTAAAAGATTTTTTTAAACAACAAGTTGAGCATACTGGACAAAAATTAAGAAAACAAAAAAGCGAATTTTCGATTCGCATAGATAGAGACACTCATTATAAACCGCCAAAAATCTCTTTAGATTTAGGTAGAAATAAATATGAAGATGAAAAAATCAAACGCTCTGGTGATAAACTAGGTAACCTATTAAACGCAACTACAGAACTTGGTTCACATAACATTAAATCTTTTAATCAAGACTATGCTAACGAAGATTTATTCGCAGAATTATCTGAAATACTTTATAATTTTTTAAGAGAGTCCCAAACATAATCAAAAATATTTTTAAAACTAATTGAAATATTTTCATTTTCAATTAAAGTAGTTACAATTTCATTTTTTAAAGAGGTGATCGCAACTTTATTTGCATAAATAATTATTTGAGACGGTATGGCAAACCTATTATCATTTGATATTCTTGCTTCAACCCCCTGCCTTACTAGATTTTCAACTGTTTTTTCAGACATATCATGGTCTTTAACCAAAATAGCTTGTGTAGTAATCCCAAGCTTTTTTTGTTTTAAAATATTTTGATTAATTATTTTTTCCATATCTGAACTAGTTTTATCGTGACTAGAAGTAAAAATTTTTAAATTGCTTTTAGTTTCTAAAATATCTAAATATAATTTTTTAAAGCCCTCAACTCCTTCCAAATATCTAATTCCTGGTTTATTTTGTTTCTCATTAAAGATATTAACAAAATCAGGTAAAACTGCATCTAGCTTGTTTCCAGCTGTTTTTATATCACTAACCTTATTATCTAAATATTCTTTTAAAGCATATGGGTGTTTTGCACGAAATAAGCTAATAGAATTTGACTCTTCTTTGCGCTCTACTAGGCCTTTTTTCTCTAATTCTTCCAATATACTATAAACTGTAGTTCTTTTTAAGCTAGTATTAGGCAAAACCTCTTTAGCTGGAATTTGGCCTAATTTAAGCAATATTTGATAAATTTCCGCTTCTTTAACAGATAAACCTATTTGAGTTAAAAGATTGTTTTCTTCAGGCATGTGTATAACTTAATATTTATGTATAAAATAGTTGTAAATAGCTGTGCATAATTTATACTACTCACACCTTAATTATATCAAATCTACAGGATTTGTCAATAGCTTTCGTCAGTATTGTATATATTATTGGCTAAAATAAAACAAAAAGGAACCTAACATTAGCTAATTGACGAAATATATTAGATTATTAGACGATAAGTATTGACAAATGTTTCGTTCCGTGTTATACTTCTTTTGTAAGATAAAAAAAAGAAAAAAGAGGAACATTAAAAATTAAATACATATACAAAGCCTTACAGGAGTGAAGACCTGCTAAAAGGCTTAGACCTAACATTAGTTAGGTACTCTGGAGAGAGTCAGCTAGATAGGAGCTGTAATACCTATTATAATAGTACTTATAATTATACTTATTATATAGCTTCATATTTTTAATATGAAGTATAAAACAAACCCTCTCCAATTATGGAAAGGGTTTGTTTTGTTTTTAGAGAGATTTAAAACAAACCCACTCTCCCCTGTTAGGGAGAGTAGTGAGAGGAGAGATTCTTTATATATACATATATATGAATACCACGAGTAACAACAAAGCTGAATAATATTTAAATAATTAATTGATTCACGTTCCCTGTTCAATACTCACTCTTACTACTTTCTCTAACACTTTAGAGAATAAATATATATCACACTATATATACATTGCTATGTGACCTAGGATGGCGGCACAAATGAGAAGAGAGATCGCTTTCTTAGTCCACTAGCTTCTGGATATTTTAATTCATCAATAATGAATTAAATTCTGTAATAAGCAGTAATACCAACACCGTCTTAATAAACGGGAAGGAAAACAAGTTTATTGCACTCTCTGATTCTCCAGAATCAGGGTAGTATCGGGTAAATCTGTTCCTAATTTTTTTGGGAACAGTATAGTCGATATTAATAGATATTAATATTTGATAAAATAGAAATTAATCTTAAAAACTTATGTATTAAGAATCAGTGCTCGTTTAAATTATTTAAACGAGTATTATTCTTACTATATCTTCAAAGAGGAGAGAGTAAGAAAAGTTCATTAAAATTGAATAAACTAGGAGATAATAAAGATGAAAAATTTTATTAAAAAAATTTTTAAAGTAACATCAAAAAAAATGACTCCGGAAAAATGGATTATTTCCCAGGACACTGGGATGTCGTCAAAGGTTATATGGGGAGTAATGATGGGTTCAATAACAGAAAAAGATGACAACTGGACCAGGGCCATTCCATGTGATGTTGAAGATTTTAGCCGATGTTATAGGCTATTAAAACACTTCCCATCTTGGGAAAAGAAACTAAAAAAAGTTTCTAAAATATTTCCTAAATGGGAACCTTTTGTAAAAAATTGGAACAAACTATCTGATTTGTTTAAAACAAATCAGGCAGGACAGTTAAGTAATGTTCTGTACAAAATGAGCCTACCTCAACCATGACAAAAAATAGGGAGATAAAATGGATAATCTTGGATTTTTGCAAAATGGATTGCCTGTTGCAGATAGATATAATTCTCATCTGCACAATGGCATCCGTGATTTACTTCCCGTTGCGTTAGCCAAAATAGATCCAAACGACCAACACTTTGTAAAAGAAGTGGTGGACTTTGGTGAAGTAATTGGTGAAAAAACGTGTGTAGAAACTTCATCTTCGGATGAGATTATTTTTGCACAACGTCCAAAGCGTAGTGGGTTGAGTCGGTTTGTAAAAGGACGTCAACCTGAACCATGCTCTAGACTCGTCGTTTTACTTATAAAAGCCAGAGATTTTGACGGTTATGTCTTGGTTTCTGCCTTTATAGGAGATTTATCGGAACACGAACCTTGGGATCCTAAAGCTGATCCAGAAAAAAGCCGTGGATTTTGGAACAACCACGCTTTAATCTGGGGAAGTGAGGAAATAATCTCAAGTACCGAGACGGCTAAATGTCCTTGGTAGTTGCAACCTACTTTGTATAATTAACTGAATAATTTTCAGGACATATGCGAGTAGGCACATATGATTCCTGGGCGATTCCCTGCCAACAAGAACGGGAGGAGTGCATGGCGTGAAGCTATCAATAATAGATAGTGGATCGGCGCTCAAACTCTAACTTTAGGAGAATTTATAATGGATACCAAGAAAAAAGAAAATCTGTATGAGACAATTCTTGCTAAATTGCAAGAAAAATTTGTTCGATGTGAAGAAATTGCTAGAGTAATAGCTTTAGCGATTGAATCACAAAAGAACGTATTATTGTGGGGACCAGGTGGTCACGGTAAATCAGAGATGATCACCGAAGCATTGGAATATCTCTTCAATGAAGATGATATTTTCGTCCAGTCCTTTGGAGAAGGAATGGACGAGGCCACCCTTTGGGGCGGTCTTGATTTTGCAGCTTTGGAAAATGAGAAGGTATTAAAATATTTTCCTGATCAAAGTTTTCTGGCAAAACCATATGCCGTGTTTGAGGAAATGTTTGACGCACCAGCAAGTGTTTTGCTGGCACTGAAAGACACACTCACAGCCCGCAAACTTCGTAAGGGCTCTCAAAAATTTTCAATGAAAACCAAGGTGATCATTGCGATCACCAACAAAGACCCTGAAGAAGTTTCAGAACTTGGACCAGCAGCGGCTGCATTAGTAGAAAGATTCCCCTTACAATTAAACGTAAAATGGGACAGTTATAAATCTGCTGATTACCTGCAACTTTTTGAAAAAGTTGCACCGTTTTTAACAGGTGCGGACTTGAATGGAACAACTGCAGTCTTAGCCGAACTAATGGCAAAGGCTAGTGAAAATTCTGATCCAATTTCGCCACGCTCTGCAGTCTACGCATTGAGTGTAGTAAAATCTGCCGCTTCTCTGCGTAGCTCGAATGTAGTTGAGAAAGAAGATCTTATTGATCTGAAATTTATTGACGGCTTGGATGGTTTAGCTGAAAATATTAAAGCCGAACTTGAAGAAGCTTTTAAAAGAGCTGAGGCAGAAAAAAAATTAGTTGGTGCTGAGGAATTAATGCAACGACTGATTGAAGAATGGGGACAAAATAACAACAGCCCCATAAAGTTGTTACAAGTTGCAAAAAAAATGTCAGAAATTCAGGACTTAGTCAGTAACTTGACGGTCCCGGATGGATTGACAGACAGACGTAAATCATTGAGAGAGTCTGTAGCTGAAAAAATCACTGAAATTCAGTCAGCAGCTCTCAATGCAACCCGCGTATAACCTTTAACGAAGGAGGTGCTAAATGCACTATACTTTTAGAACATCACCACCCGCAACATACATACCTCCTTCTGCGGAGGAAATGAAGGAAATGGCAGAAAAAGTTGGCTTAGGAGGTTACTCCAAAGACCTAGTAGCCGACTTATGTAATCTGGCGGCTGGTGGAAGTATTAATCCACCCTCTACTTACCAGAACACGGTAAAAAGAGGCGTGGAGGAAAATTTCCCCGCCGCCAACAGCAACGGGAACTGGTCCTACAAAAAAGGCGGGGAAACGGTTTACACACAAAACCGTTTTCAAGCAACAGAAGGTAGGACTAGGTCAGCGATGAAGTACCACCAAAATGTCTGTGATTTTCTGCAGTCGGTGGATCTTAATCGCTTCCCTGGCAACTCGCCGCTTGAACAAGCGATGAGCCTCCTAAAGATGCTGTCCAAAAAATCGGGTGGGTCTGGTGGTGGCGAAGGCGGTGAGCCCCTGCCTATATTCCAAGATTCAGACAGGCCAGAGGGTGTCGCTGAGGAAATGCACGACACTCTTGATATGGTTGATTCTTTGTCTGAGGAAGAGCAAGACATGCTCGACCCAGACGGAAGCAACCATGAGGTTGAATCTGAGGAAGACGGAGAACGATCCGGACATCAAAAACTCAACCGTTTAAAAGTGGCTGAGGATTTAGTAGAAGGGTCAGATAAAAGGGTGATGCTGGATATCTCTCGAAAGTTGGATCAATTTACAAAACTGCAAGTGCGCAAAAAACGCACAGCAGACCCCGATCCAGCTGGGGACGAAATCCATCAGCGCCCAATTCGTCATCTTGGCGAACTGTCAAAAGTGTCCAAAACAGCCTGGGCACTGAGACAGCAAAATCCTAATTATTTTCTTTACAAGGCTGTTACTGGACAACTTCCTATCCGTGAACGCATCACTCATAATGAGAAAAAGCAGGCAATTTTTATTCTGCTAGATGGTTCTGGATCAATGGATGGGAAGAAACACTGGAAAGCTTCTGGGGTTGTAATGAATCGCCTCAAAGCTGTAATCTCTGGTGATGCTGAAGTTTGGTTAAGTGTCTTTGACACTGACCTTACTAAAGCAAATCGTGCCACTAACCCAGAAGAAGCTCGTAAACTAATCAAAAAGTTTATGGGTGGTAATTATTCTGGCGGTGGTACGGACATAGCTGCTGCTGTCCGCTCGGCATACAAAATGATTGAGGAAGCAATTAAAAAAGGCGATGCATTGTATCGTCCGGAAATCGTTGTCCTGACCGACGAGGATACCTCAATCAATGACTTGAAAAAGTCGGAAATAAAAGACACCAGAATCCATGGGTTTGCCATGGAAGTTAGTAATCCTGGACTGGTAAAGTTTGCTCAGTCCACGGGTGGTGTCGGAATTGATAAATTCTAAAACAAAAAGGAGGTTGCCTTGACAAGAGCACCCCCGTAAAAATGTCTGTCCGAGCAGACATAGTCAAAATCGTATCTCGGTGGGAAACCTGTTCCTGACGTACACTTACGATGTTCTTGATTGTCAAACAGGTAGGCATGAAAAGCGTGTGACCCGCACGTAACAAGCTTAAAACTTGAGGGTCGGGCGCACCGTTACAGCGCGGCGGTTATATAGTCGAAGCAATACCGCTAATAAAAAAAATGCAAGATATAGAAAAAATGTTTATCTAGAGGTATAGCCTAGATAAACCACTCTTTCTTAAATCTTCGATAAAAATTCTTTTGTCAAAAAGAATATAAAGAATTGACACTATAACCTGGGCAAGTGAACACTTTCCTTACCCTTGTAAAACATTTAAAAAGAAACACCCGAGACTTGGAAAACTTACCCTTTTCCACTTCTCTTCCAATTCATAATTAATTTTGTGGTTTGAAAGAGGAGATAAAATAAAAATAAAAAAACTCCTTGTAAACCAATAACCAAATACGGAGGTAGTCATGATAAGAGGTCCACCTTTTATCGATAAAATGATATCAACTCAGGGTACTGCATAGCAGTCCTAAGCCCTGGGACCACTTCTGGATTATGAAGCGCAGAACTGTTGGCCAAGGCTTTCAGTTCACGATCGGTGTGATAAAACGATCAAGGAAGTTAATCTTGAGAGTGGCACTTCCAATAAAAAACAGCCACAATGTTTATATAATGAAACTTTTTGGAGGCATGACCCAATTAGTCCCTCTTATTTAAACACTCAATTTATATATTCTTCAAGCCGGGAGAATATATCAAGCTTTTGGCATCATGAAGGAACCGTAAGTTCCAGGCCTGTTCTTGAACAGTAAAGTCCGCTGTTGCAAGAGGGTTAAAACTGATACCCATCATCCCAAAGTACCGGACTCTAGAGGTTGAAAGCTTTGGGCGTATCTCACATGCGAAATCGTAAGAGACTCGATAGTGAGGGTTGGTTTCCTACAACTACGCGGTGGTGCGCAAACAAAACACCAAAGAGGACTATGTTCAGCTCAAAAATATGTATGGATACTTTGAGTTTACCTAAAGAACATTTTTCTTGATTTGTTTATGCTAGGAAAAATAACAAAGGACCATTGAGAGTGGCGCCTAGCCAAGAATTAATTATCTCACCATACAACTACTATGATTTTTATTAAATTTATTTATAGTAGTAACTATCAAAAGAGGTACAAAATTTAACTGATAGTTGTTGAAAGTGGCTCAACTATCATCGGTTAACCTCTATGCAGAACCGAACCGAGGTTCTTAAATCCACCCCAACTGTCATATCTGGGCTTGACCCCCGGAGTTCCACTAATACTGGACGGGCAGTGGTAACCCAAATTTTTTAGTGGAAACTTAATTTTTACCCAAGTTTCCACTATCTTTTTCAAATCATTATTTTTTTTAACATTGTGATTTGAAAGAGGTTAGAAAAATAAAAAACAGTTCTTTACAAAACCAAATCAAGAGAGGTAAAAAAATGGAAAATTTATATTTTTACCAAACCGTCCTGCCAAATTTAGTAGGAAGAAAATTCGACATGCCTCGTAATTACGGACATGCTGAATATAAAATTCTAGGTGGAAGCGAAGAATGGAGAAAACATCGTGACGCACAAAAATTATTTTTCCATTTTGATGATGCTGGAAACCCAGTATGCACCGGAAACGCCGTAACACAAAAAACACTCTGTATCGTTATTAAACGTTTAGGTGGATACAATGGATCTGTGCGAACCACATTTGCACAGTTATTGCAGGAGGTGATGTAATGAATACTTATCAAAAAATCTCGATGAAGTGCACTGCCCGTGCGATTCGTATGATCACAGATGAAGATTATATGAATTTTATAAATTTTCTTTTCAATGATTTTGAATTGACAAGAAAAATTTATGGCGCATGGTGGAATTTTTTAAAAGAAGCTGGCGTTGACACTAAACAATTATTAAATACGGACTATACACCTGTCCGTTTCCTGCTAAAAAATGTTCAATGCCATAATTCGTCAGGCGTTAATAATGGTATTTTTACTCAAACCCATTATTCACGAAAAATAAAAGGCACCTGGCAGGAAAAATTATGGTGTGGCGAGTTCAATCTGGAAATATCTTTCCAGAAAATTCCTGGTTTGGAAAAAGTTATAAAAGCCTTTATTAATAATTTAAAACAAGGCTTCGTAACTCTCGGTGGTGGAAAAAGTATTGGCCGTGGGATAGTCGAAACCGACGGAGCCGACGTACCAGCCGTAGAAATGGGAAAACTCCGTTGTCCAAAAGGTCATTTTACATCAAAACAAAAATTCTGTTTTGGTGGAGAGTGTAAATGTGGAACAATTGTTGTCCCCCAGTGAACGAAGGTCCCCGAAGGTTATGGCATGTTCTGTTAACATTGTTTTACTGCGAGAGCAGAATAAACATCTACCAAATACCCGAAGAAGGGAGTTGTACCTAAACTCCCATCTTCTTCTAAGTTTATTACTCTAGTAGTAGGCTTAGAGAGAGGATTAATTTATCAATATTGTTTTCAGTCACCCAGGGAAGAGAAGGGACTAAAATATCAAACAAAAACTCTCTCCAAGTTGTGAAAGCAACTACTGTTTGATAACTCAACTTCGTCCCTGGTTGATTGAAAAAAACCAAAAACAGCCCCAAGATAAGAGGAGCTGTTTTTTGATATATATTTTTAATTTAAACAATTTCTTCTTTAACTTTTTGCCAAATTTCTTTAGAAATTTGTTTCATTAACTTTTTATCTTCTCTTAAGAAAGTTTTAGCAGATTCTCTGCCAGCAGCTAATTTAGTGTCTCCATAAAAAAATGTGGTGGCTTGTTTTTTTATTAATCCATATTTCATTCCTAAATCTAATATATCTCCAGATAAAGAAATTCCTTCATTATACATGATATCAAATTCAGCAGATTTAAATGGAGCAGCAATTTTATTTTTCACAATCTTTGCTTTAACTCTATTACCAATAGTATTATCACCCATTTTAATTTGAGCTGCACGCTTTAATTGGACTCTTACTGAAGAATAAAACTTTAAAGCCATACCACCAGTTGTTGTTTCTGGGTTGCCAAAAAACACACCAATTCTTTGTCTTGTTTGATTTAAAAATATTACGGAAGTTTTTGTTTTAGAAATAATTGCCGTTAACTTCCTTAAGGCCTGACTCATTAAACGAGCTTGCAAAGCAATATGTCTATCACCCATTTCACCTTCAATTTCAGCCTTAGGTGTTAAGGCTGCTACTGAATCAATTACTACAACATCTACACTATTTGATCTAACTAAAGTTTCTACAATCTCTAATGCTTGTTCACCTGAATCTGGTTGAGAAACTAATAATTCATTTATATTAACACCAAGCTTTTTAGCATACTCTGGGTCCAATGCATGTTCTGCATCAACAAACGCAGCTACACCACCTTGTTTTTGCACTTCTGCTACGACATGTTGAGCTAAAGTGGTTTTTCCTGAACTTTCAGCACCATATATTTCAATAACCCTACCACGAGGCACACCGCCTGCACCTAAAGCAATATCCATTGATAAGCAGCCAGTAGGAATTACCTCTATTTGCATTGTTTTAGCATCACCAAACCTCATAATAGCGCCTTCACCAAACTTTTCTCGTATTTGATTAACAGCATCTTGGGTTGATTCATCTTTTATTTGTTGTTCATCTTTGTTTTCTTTAGGCATATTTTTACTCCTGTACAATTATTTCTTTAATTTTTACTGCATTTCGCGAATATCTTGTCTTCGCTTCTACCCTTATTATATTCAAATCCGGAGACAAGTCAAGTTGTAAGCTAAAAAAGCCTGTGCTGTCTGGAATGATCTCTTGTGAGTTAATTTTAACCTTTGCATTGTTGTCTGTTTGACCATAAATTGTATAAAATTTTTGATCAATTGTTATGGTTTCCTGAGCTGGTTGTAATATTTCTAAACTAGGAGGATTAGTAACTTGTGATACTTGGAATATTAAATATATTACAATAATTAAAACTACTAAAATGATAGCTGATCGTTTTAATATATTTGGCAAAACAAGTAAATTAGATTTATCTACCTTCTTATTAAATTTCTTCATATCATCCCACTTGTTATATATATTCATTTCCTTTTCTAAAGTTTCATTTAATTTAGCAAAACGTACACCCAAAGCTTCTGCATATTTTTTAACAAATATTTTGATATAGAATTCACCTGGTAATTTCTGCCAATCATTATCTTCAATATATCCTAAATATTGTTTATTAATTTTCAACTGATCTGAGATCGAACTTAAAGAGAGACTAGATTTCTCTCTAGCCTCCTTTAAAATTTTACCAATATCTTGGTGTTCATTAATTTTTTTTGTACGAAACGCTGTCATCTTGTTTTTTTAATTATTCTTCCTCATCTTCATATTCTTCATCGTCTTCAATATCTTCTTCAAATTCATCGTCTGTTTCTTCTAAAATTCTATCTGCTTCTAACTCTTCCATTCTACCAATAACTTCTCTTGGTTTGGATCCTTGAGCTGGACCTACAATACCTTGGTCTTCCAGCAAATCAAGAATCCTGGCAGCCCTGGCATAACCTATTCTAAATTTTCTTTGTAAATATGAAGCTGAAGCTTTACCCATTTTAATAACTAATTCCTTAGCTTCTGGTAAAAGTTCGTCATCATCCTCATAACTTCCATGGCCAACAGCAGATACACCTGTTGGTATTACTTTTTCCGTAATACTTTCATCATAGTCTGGTTTGCCTTTTTGTTTTAAGAATTCAACAACTCTTTCAATTTCTCCGTCAGATAAAAATACTCCTTGTAATCTAACTGGCTTAGAAAGCTCTGCTGTGATGAATAACATGTCACCATTACCAAGTAACTTTTCAGCCCCGCTTGTATCTAATATTGTTCTTGAATCCATTAAAGAAACTACAGAAAAAGCTATCCTTGCAGGAATATTTGCTTTAATGAGTCCGGTAATAACATTAACAGATGGACGCTGAGTAGCTAATACTAAATGAATACCAACAGCTCTAGCCATTTGTGCTAAACGCACAACAGCAGCTTCAATCTCTGGACCCGCACTAGCCATTAAATCAGCTAATTCATCTACTACAATAACGAGGTAAGGCATTTTTTCTTTAGGGCCAGTTGCATTGTATGCATCAATATTTCTTTTATTTGAATTAGATAAAACCTGCAACCTTCTTTCCATTTCTTTAACAGCCCAACGCAATGCATTAATTGTTTTCTTTACATCTGTAATTACAGGACAAAGTAAATGAGGTATATTGTTATACTGTGGCAACTCAACCCTTTTTGGATCTACTAATATGAATTTTAAATCATCAGGTTGATTTTGATAAAGTAAAGAAATGATAATTGAATTAATTCCAACAGTCTTACCTGAACCAGTTGCTCCAGCTATTAATAGATGGGGCATCTTTCCTAGATCGGCTAACAATGGTTTTCCACCAACATCTTTACCAATAGCTATTGATAAATTTGATTTTCTTTCTTTAAATGATTGTGAAACCAAAGTTTCTTTTAAAGATACTAAAGCATTTTTTTGATTTGGCACCTCTACACCAATTAAAGACTTCCCAGGAATAGGTGCTTCAATTCTAATAGGGTGAGCAGCTAAAGCTAAAGCTAAATCATTATTTAATGTTGTAATTTGCGAAACCTTAACACCAGAAGCTGGCTTAAATGTATACTGAGTAACCGTCGGACCAACAGATACTTCTCCCATCTCAACATTAATACCAAAGTGTTCTAATGTCTTTTGAATAATCTCTTGATTAATCTTAATGTTCCCTGAAGTAGGAGCTTCTCTTTTGTCACTTAAAAGATCCAAAGGTAAATCAATTTTAGGTAATCTCTTTTTATCTTTAGGAAACATTTCTTTTTGTGTCTTGTCTCCTTTTTCGTCTTTTCCAAATTCTTCATACTCTTCGTCATCAATATCTTTTTGTTCAAACCCAATATCATCAATTGATCCCTCTTCTAAATGATCTTCTTCTTTAGAACTAATCTTTTCTTTTAACCAAGAAAAAGATGGGAAACGAAGAGCTTCCCAAATATCCATAATTGTTTTTTCAAAAAATAAAAGTAAAGAAACACAGAATAACAAAAGAAGAACAATAACTGCTAACCACAAATCCCCTATCTGTAAGAATGGCCAGGCTATAAAATATCCTAAAAGACCACCACCAATTCCTTCACTAGCAATTTCAAATCCACTTCTTGTTGAATTAACAAACAAACCAAGGATTCCAGAATATGAGATGGTGAATAAAAATAGGCCAAGCCATCTGTGTCCAGATATTTCCTTTTTTTCCTTAACTGCTAAAAAATATCCTGAAACAGCCAAGATAACTGGCCAAAACCACCAGCCCCAACCAAATATATATTGCCAAAGTCCATCTAAAACCATTCCTACCTTACCTAAAACACCAAACATCGCTATAGCAGAAACACCTGCTAAGAAAAATATGAATAAAACAAACACATCCCTCTTCACATTGGAGGGTATGTTTGAAACCATATTTTTAAACCTTTTTTTACGATATCGAGCCATATATATGTATACATACATTTTAACAAAAAAATAACAAAAGTTAAAGACTTGCATTTATAGAGGAAATCGGCTAAGATAAAGGTAATAAATTACTAAATTAGACACAAAATACTATGAAACCGAAAAAGAGACACACAAAATCACGTTCAAGAAAAAGAAAATCAGCTATTAGTTTAAAACCTGTTCAATTGTCTGCTTGTCCAAAATGTAAAAAACCCCTAAGGCCACATACAGCTTGTTCTTTTTGTGGTACATATAAAGAGAAAAAAGTTTTAAAGATTAGAGTTAAAAAAGCAGAGAGAAAGAAAAAGATGAAAGAAGAGAAAAAAGAGAAAAAACAAGAAAAGAAAAAATAACATAAAAAACCATGTCCAATAGGCACCTTTCAAGAACCATAGCAATGCAAACACTTTATGAGTGGGATTTTAATCATCGCTCACAAAAACTTCAAGATGTTCTGGCACATAGTATCCACGAACAAGGAGTTGGTTTACAAGACACTTCTTTTATTGAAAACCTAGTTAAAGGTGTTACAAAAAACTTACCAAAGATTGATGATATCATTACAAAATATGCACCAGACTGGCCTCTTGATAAAATGACTGTTGTTGATAGAAATGTATTACGTTTAGGAATATATGAATTACAATTTACTGAAAATAAGATACCACCAAAAGTTGTAATCAACGAAGCTATTGAAATGGCTAAAACATTTGGTGGTGATTCTTCTGGAAAATTCGTTAATGGTGTTTTAGGAGCTATATATGGAAAAATGGAACAAGAAGAATCAGAAGAAAAAAAAGAATAACAATTAATTATCTAATTTCCAAATAAGTTCAAAATATTTATTTGAATTTGTTTAGAGTTTAGAATCTAATAAAACTATGTCAGATTTTCTAAAACTAGAAAAAAAACTAAAAGTTACTTTTGAAAACAAAGAGCTTTTACAACAAGCATTAATTCACAGATCATATATCAACGAACACTCGTCTACAGGTATGGAACACAACGAGCGTTTAGAATTTTTAGGTGATGCTGTATTAGAGTTAATCGTAACAGAATATTTATATAAAAAGTATCCAAACCCTGAAGGTGAATTAACAAACTGGAGAGCAGCTTTAGTTAATGCAAAAATGTTAGCCCAAGTATCACATGAGCTAAAAGTTGAAGATTATCTTTTCTTATCAAAAGGTGAATCTAAAGATAAAAATGAAAAAGCTCGTAACTATATCCTAGCCAATGCAATGGAAGCAATTATTGGAGCTATTTATCTAGATCAAGGTTGGGATAAGGCTAGTGAGTTTATTACAAACAACATGTTGTCTAAATTGCCTAACATTCTTGAGAATAAGCTATATATAGATGCAAAATCTCTTTTCCAAGAAATGGCTCAAGAAAAAACAGGTTTTACACCCTCTTACCAAGTAATGTCAGAATCTGGCCCAGATCATGAAAAAACCTTTATTATTGGTGTGTATTTAGATGATGAACTGATTGCAGAAGGAAAAGGAACATCTAAACAAGAAGGCCAAATGGATGCTGCTCAAAAAGGTTTAGATGCTAAAAAATGGGAGAATAATCTTTGACAAGACCGAAAAATTGTGCTATACTTATAATGTAATAAAGAAGTATTTTGTTCATACTTCTTTTTTGATACAAAAATATATACAAAAACAAAAAATATGACTTCAAATTATAGTCAGACGTGGAAAAACGTCTGCACAGACAATCAATGGTTGCGTGATGATAAACATTCAGGAATTCGCACTTTTAAGCTATTTGTAGAGATAACAATATCTATATTAGTTGTTGTTATTGCAGCTTTAGTTTTAAGCTGGGTAGACAACAAAGTATCTTACCAACAACCAGTAGAACATAAAGATGTACCAGCTTATACAGAACATGCTGACCAACGTTTTATTAAAGATTTCTTCCAAGCTGGATATTTAAATAAAAATGTAACTTTAAGTTTAAGATAAATTAAAAATATTTAAATAAATGATTTTACAACCTTTGGGTTGTTTTTTTGTTTTGCAAACTAAAAAGCATCGATTGATTTGAATCAACCGATGCTCATGTTATTTATTTTGCAATCTCCTTTAAAATTTCTCTTTCAATTTCAACATAAAAATCTTTTGGCAAACTATACACATCACGAGCCACACAGTGATAGTTAAATTTTTTACCGCTTTTGGCCCTCTTATAATTAGCACAACTCTTCCACGTCTCTAACAATCCTTTGTCCCGTATGTCAGAGATAAAAATAGTATCTTTATCTACACGACCAGGACATTGAACTACTTGACCTGACAGGTTTAAGTAAAAACCAGCGGCGGTCTGATTACACGGATGACATCCTGGATACAAAGAAACCCCATCCTGACAAAAACTATCGAGACTTATTAAGTTTTTCTTTATTGCCCAAGTATATATATTTATATATACCTTTTTTAAATTACCATAGTAGCCTAGATCCTCTTTGTCTTTTTCAGACTGATCAAGTCCTTTTCCGCTTATGGTTGTCGGACAACTAAGCATGTATATATTTCTCATTCGTGCCCACTTATATAAACCAAATATTTCTTTTACATTCTCTGGTTTTATAGGTGCCGCCACCAAGCTCAATCTTGTTGCCTCTCCTTGAACATAGTCATTAAATCCTGCCTCTACCAAAAAAACTAACGCTCGATTTCTCAAGTCAACATAGTTCTTTATTAAACTTTTTTTGGAGCCAACAAACTTTTCTTGAGTCTCCTTGTTAAAAGAGTTAAAACCTAAACAAATACTAACTTCCATCTTTTTAAGTTCATCTACAAACTCCTTACTACTATTAATTCCATATTTTGTGTTATATCTTTTTGCAAGCTCGTCACTACCAATAACGTGCCCTTTGGTTAGTATAGACACGCCAACACCAATGGAATTAACCTCTCTTAAAAAACCTAGAAAATCTTCATTTTCAAAAGGTTCACCGCGTCCAATAATTTTTATTTGTCTCAGTCCAATTTTTCTAGCCTCTTTTATATAAGATATAATTTCTTTATAACTCAATTGTTTATTATCAACACTGTCAAACCTACTGTCTCTACGGAAACAATGAGGACAGGCCAAACTGCATTTATTCCCAAAATCCAAATCCATCATTAACATTTTAGCTGTTCCATCAGGCATTATAGAATGCAGATCTTCTTTATTAATATTACCCCAATATTTAACGCTGTTAATATAATTCTTTGGAAACTGGCCGTTAAAAACCACGGGTATATCTTTTAAATTTTTCATAATTTTTCCTTTATTTTTTAATGAGCTTCTTTTGTCTTTATCTACCTTTATAATACATAATTTGACTAATCCCTGTGGGAATGGTATTATAAATATACAAAATATAACTAAATAATGGCTAATATAAGCAACAAATATGTTGATGTAGTTTCCACAACTTTATGATTAAAGAGTTATTAAAATATTTAGATTTCTCAGAAAAAGAAAGTGAGATATACCTTGCTCTGCTTGAAATTGGGCAAACTAAAGCATCAGATATCGCAAAGAAAACAAACATAAATCGCACTACCGTATATGATTTGTGCGAATCTTTAATGAAGAAGGGATTATTAAGTAAATATAAAAAAAGTTCAGGCACATATTTTAATGCTCTAGAACCAGAAAAGTTATTAGATTACTTAGATAGGGAAAAAGAGGAAAGAAATAAGGAGACAGAAATAAAAAAACAAAAAATAGAAGCCTTTTTACCGCAAATGATTTCTTTACAAAATATTTACACAACAAAACCAAAAGTTAAATTCTTTGAAGGAGAAAAAGGTATGAGAGAAGCATATGAAGACACTCTTACTTCTAGAGAGCCTATTATGGCATATGCAAACGTTCAAACAGTGCATGAGGGATTGCCTAATTTTTTTCCAGAATACTACAAAAGAAGAGCAAAAAAGAAAATATTTATTCGTGGCATATTTACGCAAAACAAACTATCTTTTGAAAGGTCTAAACACGACCAGGAAGAAAAGCGAGACTCTCGCTTTCTGCCTTCAAAAGACATGACCTTTTCCCCAGAAGTTAATATATATAATAATAAAATAATGATTGCCTCTTGGAAGGAAAAAATGGCTCTCATAATCGAATCAAAAGAATTAGCTGATTTACAAAAACTAATTTTTAATTTAGTGTGGGATAATTTGCCCAGAAACACTGAACAACCAGAAAATTAATACTAATTTATATTTAAAACAAAAAATCCTGAATATTATTCAGAACTTTTGGAGCGGGAGACGGGGGTCGAACCCGCGAGCTTCTCGTTGGCAACGAGATGTTCTACCACTGAACTACTCCCGCCCAATATGATATTCAGCTAATAAATCAATCCATTTTAATACTTTCTTTTTTAAATATTTGTTCGATACTGACACACTACCTATACCATACGGCAACCTCCTTACTTTATGTCTACCTTGAATTACCGTTGATTTATATATATTTTTCTTCTTTATCCCAATATTTTTACTCCAATAATTTACACATTTATTTTCTTCGAGGTCAGGATATATAACAGTATGACTTTTTATTTTGTTTATGTCAACCCTACAAATTTGTATAAGAAAATTTTTAAAAATTCTAAGCATTCTGGGATCGGTGTTACTTACCTTTAAAGGACCTCTAATAGAATTCCTGTCTCCCTCTGTCCAATATATATAAATTCCTGAAATAAATAAATAATCTTTTTTTAACTTACTAAATTCTTTAATTGCTTCATTTTCTGCTTCAATATATAATTTCTGATATTTAATTTTTCTCAACTTGATAAGATTCTCAAGTCGTTTAAGGGAAATACGCCGATTTCTCTCATCAAGCTGTTTTTTTATATCATTAGACCAATCTATATCTTTAAACCAATATGATACTGTACTTTTTGATATCTCAAGTTGCTCAGCAATTTCTCGATAACTCTTTTTTTGCTTTCTAAGTTTAAAAGCCTTTAATTTTTTTGGACCGTGTGCCATACGTAACAATTATACCACAGTGGTTCTATTTTGTCTTGTGGAAAACTAAATATCAATCTCTATAAACTTATCTGGGATAGTTTTACCTCTAATAATCTCAATTTGTGATTTAGGAACCTTAAAATATTCAGATAATATATCTATTACCTTCTTGTTAGCCTTACCTTTTTCCGGAGCTGTGGTAACTTTCACTTTATAATGCCCATCATCTATCTTTTCAACCTTATTACAACTAGACTTTGTTATTACTTTTACTTGAATTTTCATATTTACCAGTTCTGTAAAATTTTAACTAAACCATTATGAATCTTCCCATTAGAAACAACTAAACTACCTTTATCGTTATCAGAAAATATATATTCTTTATTCCTAAAGCTGGTTACCTTACCTCCCGCCTCTTTGACCATTAAAATTCCCGCAGCAATATCCCAAGGCTTGGTGTGTGGTAACACATATGCTTCTAAACGACCCATGGCCACCCAGGCCAGCTCTAAAGCAGCAGCTCCTAGGTTATGTGCATGTTCGTAGTTTTTTATGAATTTAGCGTGTATATCAGCCATTTTATTGTTTGCCTTATCGTTTTGGTATGTATAACCA
The DNA here is from genome assembly GCA_964435065.1 of uncultured Gammaproteobacteria bacterium. GTDB lineage: Bacteria > Patescibacteriota > Patescibacteriia > UBA2196 > UBA2196 > CAYSXS01. Next base: position 5,336 of record CAYSXS010000009.1, on the reverse strand, counting down.
AAATTTACCATTGATTCTATTGATTTTTTGTTATTTGATACTTTAATTTTCTTGTTATTTAATGTAACCCCTTTATTCTTTTCAGCAACAAATAGTTGTTTAAAGAATGGAGCCCATGTTACTCCTAAAACAATCTCACCTTTGTGAACCAAGGCAATAGATGTATTAAAAAAATGATTGCCAATCGAAAAATTTGTTGTCCCATCTATTGGATCAACTGTCCAAATATATTCTGAATCTTTTTGGTACCAACCAGTCTCTTCTGACAAAATTCCATGTTCTGGAAATTGTTTTTTGATTGCAGAAAGAATAAGGTCATTCGCAGCTAAGTCAGCCGGAGTAACAACTTCATGTTTTGATTTTTTGTTTACTTTAATAGTGTCTATCTTTTCAAAATATTTTAATATTTCTTTTCCTGCTTTTTTCACAATTTGTATTGCGAATTGTTTTTCTTTTGTATAGTTCATAGGTTTATGGTGGACTGAACACCAAAGTGGTCAGACAAAAGTGGTTCTTTAATTGTTTTAAATTTTACATCTATTTTTTTATTCTTTATCAATATATATTCTTCATAATATTTAAGGAATCTATTAAATCTCTTCTTTTGATATTTATTTTTATCAAAATCTTCGGTATAAAAACATTTAAAATATGACTGATTTTCCTCTTTAAAATCCTTTAAAGCAATATTTAAGTCTCCGGATAAAATCACCAGATTCTTATCTATAGATTCTTTCTTTAACACATCAAACTGTTGTCTGTTTATCTTCCGACCAATTTTTCCTAATGGATCATATAAATGAGCATTGATTAAAGAATATTTTTTATCTCCTGTGCTAAACTCTAAAATCTGATAGCCTTTTTTTACTAAACGTTCCAACATATTATGTTTTTTTGTAATTACACACCTTTCCTGCTTTATTCTAGTTGGTTTTTGTTTTGATAAGGTTAATAGCCCGGTCTGATTAAACCACCTTCTTTTAGAGTGTGTTGAATAATATTCAGATAATCTTTCTTCGATTATATTAACGTATTTATTCAACCAGACTTCTTGTAAAGTAATAATATCTGGTTTTGTTTTATGAACCAAGGTAATAAATTTATTCAATCTCTTTTTGTTATGTATCGAGATGGGCCAAAAGAATAACCAGAGATTTATATTTAAAATATTTATCTGCATAGTGATATTCTATAACTGATGTCCTTTTTGTTTATTAAACTCATATTCAATTTCTTTAAATTTTTTCTGTGATTCTTTTGTATTGGTGGTTATAGAATTATCTATTTCTATAATTTCCGCGTCATTTGTTTTTGTGTCATAAACTGCAAAAGTAGCTACACCTGTTTTATATGCTCCTACCTCACCTGGATTTAAAACTAAACAATCTCCGATTTTTTCTTTATTTTTTAAATGGTTATGTCCATAAAAGACTGCATCAAATTGTTTTGAGCTAGCCATTGGTTTTGCTAACATTGGAAAATGAGTTAAAAACAATTTTCTATCATCAATTTCCAATATATCAAAGGTTTCAAAACCAACTTCTAAACTACTTCCTTCTTCCATTGCAAACTTAGTAATTAAACACTTATCTCCGTCGTTATTGCCCCAAATACTAAAAACTGGAATTGGAGATGAACACAATAGCCCAGCAATTGCTGCTCCAGCAAAATCTCCTAAAAACAATATTTTTTCAATATTTTCATAATTTTTAATTTTTTCTAATACTAAAACTAGATTGTGCGCATTATCGTGTACATCAGAAACAATTGCAATTTTCATATACTTAAATTATTAATTATTTTCGTAATATTTTTTTTATTTCTTCCATATCTTTTGGTCTTTCGTTATCAGCGGGTGTTTCTAATATTAAATTAATATTTTTTAATCTTTTATCAGACAATAAGGCCTTAAAACCTTTTAAACCAATTTTACCTTTTCCAATATGTTCGTGTCTATCAACACGTGAACCTAAATCTGTTTTTGAATCATTTAAATGAATTAATTTAAGTTTATCAAGTCCTAAGATTTTATCAAATTCATCTAAAGTCTTTTTTACAGATTTATTATCACGAATATCATATCCTGACTCAAAAGCATGTGCTGTGTCATAACATATTCCAATTTTTTTAGATTGTTTAATGTCTTTAAGGATATCTCTGATTTCTTCAAAAGTATCCCCAATAATTTGACCTGAACCAGCTGACATTTCAATTAAAAACTGACATTTTCCTGTATATCCTTTTAAAACTTCTGAAATACCTTTAGCTACTTGCTGGATTGCTTTTTCATCCCCTAGATCCTTAGCACTACCCAAGTGTGTCATTAAATATTTTACACCTAATTTACTGCCTCTTTCTAGCTCTTCTCTTAAAACAGAAACTGAACCGTGATAAATTCTTTTACTAGATGAAGCGAGGTTTATATAGTAAGGGGTATGGATGTATGATTCTTTTTGGTTATACTTCTTTGAATTATCTTTAAATTGTTGCACAATCTCTTTTGTTATTTCTGGAGCTTTACCGCCCCTTGGTGAACGAGAAAAAAATTGAAAAACCTCACAACCAATATTGTGGGCATTCAATGGTGCATTTTGTACACCACCAGCTGCTGAAATGTGCGTTCCAATTAACATAGGCAAGATAAAAACTGCTAAGTTCATTTTAGCAGTCTTTATCTTGTTTTTCAAATTTTATTGTTCTCTATTTTCTAAAAAATAACTTAATTCTAATAAAAATCCTGGTGTAAAGTTATTTCTATCTTGTTCAATTTCTTTTCTTAATTCTGGTATAGAAATAAATTTAACTTCTGTTAACTCTTCTTTTTGTAGATTGAAAGGGCCTTCGTTATAACAAATATATATCATGTTATATTCATTCTCAATTTCACCGGGCTTTCCAATAGTTTTCTCAGCCAATTTCCCAACTTCTTTGAAGTCACATTCAATTCCAAGTTCTTCTTTTAATTCTCTTTCAGCTGCTTGTCTATAGCTCTCATTAACTGCCACATGACCAGAAGCAGAGCTACACCAACGATTTGGGTGTGACATTTTTGAAGATCTCTTTTGAATTAAAATTTCATCTTTAGAATTTAAAATAAATATTGTTGAGGCTCTGTGCCATAAACCTTGTTTATGACATTTATCTCTTGTTTCTTCTCCAACGACATTATCATTTTCATCTACTAAAGTTAATATTTCTTCTGACATATTTTATTTATCTTCCTTTTTTTCTTTCTTTTCCTTCTTTTCTTTTTTCTCTTCTTTTGGTTCTTCTTTTTCTTCAACAACTTCCTCTACTTTTTCTTCCTTAGTTTCTTCTTTGTTTTCCTCTACTTCCTCTACCTTCTCTTCTTTTTCTTCTTCTTTGGTTTCTTCTTTAGTCTCTTCTACTTTCTCTTCTTTGGTTCCCTTATCTTCTACTACTTCATCTTTAACTTCATCCTCAGTCTCATCAACCTCATCACCCTGATCACCCTCTTCTTTTATTCCACCGGCTTGTACAATATCAATCTTCCAACCAGTAAGTTTTGCCGCTAAACGAACATTTTGCCCTTCTTTACCAATAGCTAGAGAGTATTGATCCTCTTTAACATACGCTTTAGCAACTTTTTCTTCTTCATTAAGTTCTACTTTTTCAATTTTAGCTGGGGCTAAAGATTTAATAATGAAAAATTCTAGATCTTCACTCCATTCAATAATATCTATTTTCTCTCCACCTAATTCATTAATAATGGTTTGGACACGTGTACCACGTTGTCCAACACATGATCCTATAGGATCTATGGAATCATCTTTGGCCCAGACAGCAACTTTAGAACGTGAACCTGCTTCACGAGCAATAGCTTTAATTTGAACGATGCCTGTTCCAATTTCAGGAACTTCAAGTTTAAAGAGTTTTCTAACCATTTCTGGATGTGCTCTAGATATTACAACTTCTGGACCTCTGGGAGTTTGTTCAACAGATTTTAAGTAGAATTTCATTCTAGCACCAGCTCTGTAGTTTTCAGTACGGATTTGATCTTGAGGAGGAATAATGGCTGTTGTATCACCAATATCTACTAAAATGACACTACCTTCTTTACGTTGAACCGTACCATTAATTAATTCTCCTTGTTTATCTTTATATAAATTGAAGATTCCTTCTCTTTCTGATTCTCTGATTTTTTGGATAATAACTTGTTTAGCAGTTTGAGCTGCCATACGACCAAACTCAGAAGGAACTTCTAATTTTGTTATTAATTCTTCTCCTATCTTTGATTTCTTATCTTCTTCCTTTGCTTCAGTTAAAGAAATCATTGTTTTAGGATTAAATCTTTTTTCTTCTTCCTCTTCAGTTTCTTCGCCTGGATTAGGTGTAGTTTGTTTTAATTCTTCTGGGATTTCTTCCCCAGCTGCTTTTAATTCTTCTATCTTAGTTCGTATTTCTTCATACTTTTTTTGAAGTTCATCTTCTACAACTTCTTTAACATCATAGACTTCAAAATCTCCTGTTTCTAAACTAAAATCTACATGTAGATTTTGTTGTTTGTTTCCAAAGTCTTTACGAAAAGCAGACGCCAAAGCAGACTCAATTGTTTCTTTAACTGAATCTTTTGATAAATTTTTCTCATCACAAATTTGTTGTATAGCTAATGCTAATTCTGTTGGCATATATTTATATTTAGTTTATGTGTATTTATTAAAAAAGATTCGGTGCAACCGAATCTGTACATACTTTCTTTCTTATCTTGTCTTTAGTATATATTATCTTTAAAAATATGTCAAGTCTTAAAACAATGCCCCTCATTATGTTAATGGGGGCATTTAAAAACCTAATCACTATTATTTTTACTTTTTGTTTTTCTTTTTTGGACGACCACTTACTTTCACCCAAAATGTTTTGTGACCAATCTGCATATTGGACATAAAAAATCCAAAACGAGGTAGATTCTTTTTTTGTTTTGGCATGATAACTTCCTCCTATTGTTTTTCTTCTATTTTTTTCTTTTTATTTTTTCTTTAATTGTATGTCTCTCAAGATATATTGCTAGGATTAATAACAAGACGCCGGTCAGGACAATGTATTTAATAAACTTAGACCATTCTAAACCCCAATTTTCTAGCCTATCTATTTGTTTTTGTGATTCTTTGGGAATGAATTCTTCTAAAGTTGTTTCTTCTAAATTGTCTAATACATGGCTGGAAACACCTGTTGCAATGTCCATGCCCGGAACCGTTGTTGGTGCATATTGAAGAGCACTAACAGGTTGGGATAGTAATATGAATATGATGATAAATAATATCTTTTTCATAGTAGATCTCTAAATTAATACAATTAACCTGAAACCCCTAGTTGAA
>CAYSXS010000008.1:41269-41426 GCA_964435065.1 uncultured Gammaproteobacteria bacterium | reverse complement strand
ATAGGGTAAACCCATAAGCCAGCTTTACTGCGAGACCTACAAGTCGAGCAGTTACGAAAGTAGAAGTTAGTGAACCGACCATATCACATAGGTGAGTGGAAGATCATTGAATAAAAGCTACTCCGGGGATAACAGGCTAGTCTGGTCCAAGAGTCCA
>CAYSXS010000008.1:0-41259 GCA_964435065.1 uncultured Gammaproteobacteria bacterium | reverse complement strand
ATCGCATCCTGGGGGTGAACAAGCTCCCAAGGGTTCCGGAGTTCACGGATTAAAGCGGTACGCGAGCTGGGTTCAGAACGTCGTGAGACAGTGGAAAATACATACCACGTTCTGAAAAATTTTTTCGTCCATAAATATAAACTTTTAATTAAGTTTATTTGACTGCGCTGTCTATAAATTCAACTAAATGCTGGAAACTCTGACTAACCCTCATAGGAGAAATATTAGAGGGTTGAAGTATCTCACACTACTATGATATAATTAGTACATATGAATAAATATCATAGTGAAAATGTGTTGAGTGCAGACAATCAGCAGGAAAGACTAAAACAAATAAATCCTTGGTATATTGTAGGATTTGTTGAAGGTGAAGGTACTTTTCATGTGGCTTTGTATAAAGACACAAAAATGAAACATGGGATTAAAATTATCCCGGAATTTCATGTCAATCAAAGCTATTTGAGAATAGAAACACTTGAAGTTATACAGAAATATTTTAAGTGTGGATACCTAAAACAAAATCATGCAAAACGTAAAAGTGACGATACTTATGTTTTTGTTGTTCGAAATAGAGAAGATTTGATAAATAAGATAATTCCTTTTTTTGGGAAATATCAACTTTTATCCGAAAAACAAGGAACATTTAATTTATTTAAAACAATTGTTGGTCTTATGAATAATAATGAACATTTGACTAAAAATGGGATTAAACAAATTGTAGATTTATCATATAAGATGAATCAAAATGGAAAGTATCGAAAAACTAAAAAACAAGATTTATTGGTTTAGAATCCTCAGAGACTATACGTTGAACTCTAATAAATATTAGAGAAGATATAGTCCGAACTGCATGGCGACATGCAGAGTCCTGATCGCTCAGGACCGCCATAGAGCATTGGAAAACATAGATATGGTTTGCAAAGTAACATAATTGTCGGTCTCCTATCCACTGTAAGCGTCAAATCTTGAAGGACCTTTTCCCTAGTACGAGAGGACCGGGAAGGACGAAGCTCTAGTGTACCAGTTGTCATGTCAGTGGCATTGCTGGGTAGCTAAGTTCGGGTTGGATAAACGCTGAAAGCATATAAGCGTGAAGCTGTTCCTAAGATTAAGATTTATGATTCCCTGGAAGACTACCAGGTTGATAGGTGGTAGAGTGTAAGTTTGGCAACAAATTTAGCTTATACCATACTAATAGAATCGTTTGTTCCAGTATTCTTTTAGTGATTTTGTATAAAAGGTTACTTTATTTTACAAATTTTGTTATATATAAATATTATACGAATAGAGTGTATAATGTTGGTACTTCTAGCAGCAGGGTCACACCCGATCCCATCTCGAACTCGGCAGTTAAGCCTGTCAGCGCCGATGATAGTCTTTTAGGCGAAAGTAGGTCAGTGCCAGCATTATGCACTCTATTTTAGTTGACAATATTTTTTAATTGTGATAAGGTGATAATAGTAAAAAGATTTATCATACAAGAGAAATATTGAAGTCGAATTCCCTTTTGATATATTAATTTTACGATTTTAAAAATTAAATTTTCAAAATTCATGACAGGTACAATCAAACGCCTTATGGATAAAGGATACGGCTTTATTGCTTCTGACGAGCTTGATAAAGATGTTTTCTTTCATTCAAGCGAGTTAGTAGAAGTTGAATTTAATGATCTACGTGAAGGTACTGCAGTTACTTTTGAGGTTAAAGAAACCGACAAAGGTATGAACGCAGTTCAAGTTTCACTAGCATAAATTTATTATACGACTCCATAAATTCAAAAACCCCATTATTGGGGTTTTTGGTTTGATTTAAATATTATTTTATGTTAATTTAGATTTGAATAGATGTTTTTAAATTTATTTATATTATGAAGGAGGTGAAATAAAATGAATCAGAAAAAAGATACACAATGGTTTGTAGAACCATTTGGTGGATATACAAATGATATGATTAATTCATCTTTGTCTCAAGGTTCTGTAGTGAGTGAAGACAAAATAGCGGAAGTTTTTGATCGGGGAGGAAAAAAACATGATGTATATCGTGTTGAATATCGAATCATACAACGACTTAAAGATAGTAAAGAGACAGATTCGAGAATAAGGTTTAGGGCTTTTTCAAGAGAAAAAAATTATGGGTCAGTCGATGAATGGAAATTTGTATTTAAAAAAAAGAAGTCAGCAATTATTAGGAAAGGGATATAAATGAACACGAACAATATTGTGGATTGGATAATTGAATTATCCAATCCATTTTTGTTTTGTTTAAAATAAAATGTTAAACTTAATTCTATGCAAATAATAGCTGATTTACATATTCACTCAAGGTTTTCTAGAGCCTGTTCGCCGCAGTTAACTTTGGAAAATATTGATAAATATTGTCAGATGAAAGGTGTAGACGTAATGGCAACTGGAGATTTTACTCATCCTCAATGGTTTAAAGAAATGAAAGAACAGTTGATTGAAAAAGGAAAAGGAATATATACATTAAAAAACAAAAAAACTAAGTTTATCTGTGCTACAGAAATTTCTTGTATATATACTAGAGGAGATAAATGTAGAAGATTACATATATGTATTTTAGCTCCTAGTTTAGAAGCAGTTAAAAAGATAAATACAAGTTTAGAAAAAGCTGGGTGTAATTTAAAGTCTGATGGCCGTCCGATTATTGGATTAGATGTTAGAGATTTAGCTAGAATTTGTTGGGAAGCTGATGAAAGGTGTATGGTAATTCCTGCACACATATGGACTCCTTGGTTTGCAATGTTTGGATCTAAATCTGGCTTTGATTCTATAGAAGAATGTTGGGGAGACTTATCTGATAGAATTTATGCTGTTGAAACAGGATTGTCTGCAGATCCTCCTATGCATTGGAGAATAAAAAATTTAGATAATATCGCAATACTTTCAAGTTCAGATGCTCACTCTTTACCAAACATCGCTAGAGAAGCTAATGTGTTTGAAATTCCAGAAAAAGAATTAGATTATGATAAAATATGTGATGTAATTAAAGAAAATGATCCTAAATCTTTCCTATACACTGTAGAATTTTATCCAGAAGAAGGACTATATTTTGCAGATGGGCATAGAGAATGTAAATTTTCTTGTGAACCACAAGAATCGAAGAAATTAAAGAATATTTGCCCTATTTGTAAGAAGGGTTTAACTATAGGGACATTAAACAGAGTAGAAGAATTAGCAGAACCTAATAGGCCTAAGGGGTATATAGATAAAAAGAGGGTTCCTTTTAAGAAACTAATAGAGCTTGACAAAATCGTTGCAGAGGCGTTAAATATAAAGTCAAGGAGCTCTAAGAGAGTTCAGAAGGAATATATAAACCTACTTGATAGTTTGGGAACAGAATTTGATATATTATTAAATGTTCCTAAAGAAAAGTTAGAAAAAGTTACTTTACCAGAAATCGCAGAAGGAATTATTAGGTCAAGGCAAGGTAAGGTACATGTTACTCCTGGGTTTGATGGACAACACGGAGTGATAAAGATTTTCAATGATGAGGAAAGGAATAATTTTCAAAATAAATTGTTTTAAATAATTAGATATTTTTCATTTTAGATATAGGAGGTGTACAGTGAAGACAACAGAGAAAATAGTAGACGAAATAGTTGTGCTGAAATGCGAAGGTGAATTGATGGGTGTCGCAGATTGGACAGCCTTGCCTGAGATTTTTTATAATTTGGTAGAAGAAAAACAAACGAAGGTTGTTATGGATTTTACAAAAGTGACCAACATTAATTCGTCTGGTTTTGGGGTTATAATCGGTGGGGTTACTACAATGAGAAATAATGGAGGGGATATAAAATTTATTGGTGTTCATTGTGGAAGCTCGTTCCAATCGTTATTATTAATAACAAAATTATCTAAACTATTGGAAGTTTTTAAAACTCTTGACGAAGCTGTCAATAGTTTTAAATAAGTTTAAGGAAAACCCTGATAGCTCAAAGTTATCAGGGGCTTTCTTTTTTATAAACTTAAATGATATAATAAGGTAGTAATAAATTAACCAAAACCTTATGAAATTTCCTAAAATTTTTGTAACAATTACAACAATTATTGGCTTACTGTGTTTAGTGGCTTTTTTTGTTGTCATGATTATTCCATCTATTGATTTGGATCCAATAAAACCTATTTTTAATCCAGCAACCACTAATGATAGTATTAGTAAAGTTGATAATTTTTCTTCATCTGAAGAATTTAAAGAATATCTACAAGAAGCCTCTGAATTGAATGGATATGTAGGTGTGCCTAGTGGAATACAGAGAGGTATGGGAGTTGATGTAATGCCTATGATGGAGGAAAGTTTTGCAATGGATACCAGTGCTAATAAGGTAGGAATGGGAGGTGGTGGAGGTGAGCCATCTAGGGTTTCTGAAACTAACGTACAAGTAGAGGGTATTGATGAACCAGATATAGTTAAAACTAACGGTAAAGAAATTTTTGCTTCACTGCAGGCACAATACCGTTTAAGGACCTTAGAGGGCGGAGCAAGAGAATTGATAAATTCACACACTTTACCGCAAAACGAACGTCCTAGGGCCGGAATAAAGACAATAAAGGCATATCCTGTTGATGAACTAAGATTGAGTAGTGAAATAGATAGACAGGGGGAAATGTTACTTTATGAAGATGTTTTAGTTATTTTTAGTAATAATAAAATATATGGATATAATATATCCGATCCAAATGAACCAAAAGAAGTATGGGATGTAGATTATTCAGACAAGAGTACATATTTAGTTACTTCCAGATTATATAAAGGAACAATATATCTTGTTTTACGTACTTATGTAACCCCAGATACAATTTGTCCTTTACCTTTATTAAAAGACTCTAGAGGAGATGTAGAAATTGGTTGTAAATATATTTATCATCCAACTACTCCTGTCCCAACAGATTCAACCTATACAGTTGTTAAATTAGATCCTACTACGGGAGAAGTAAATAAGAGAGTATCTTTTACTGGTTCTAATTCTGCTTCACAAGTATATATGTCTGAAAACGCTGTTTACGTCAGTTACTATTATGCAGGAGACATGGTTAAATATATATTTAACTTTTTTAAAGAAAATGAAGATTTTGCACCAGATTGGTTAATTGAAAAGTTAGGTAAATTATCAGTTTATGATATATCTTCACAAGCAAAATTATCAGAACTAACAGTTCTTTTTGAAAGATGGTATAGAGGATTAGACGACGATGGTAGATTAACAATCGAAAATGAACTTGAAGATAGAATGTCAGATTATTCTAAAAAACATAAAAGGGAGTTAGAAAGAACTGGTATTGCAAAAATTACTTTAGATAATATGAAGGTTGATAGTGCAGGTTCTGTTCCTGGAGTATTATTAAATCAGTTTGCTATGGATGAATATGATAATAACTTGAGGGTTGCAACTACAATTTCTGGTCGTACAATGTTTGGTGGTTGGGGTGGTAATGAAAGTGAGAGTGATGTATATGTTTTGAATAAAGATATGGAGGAAATTGGTTCAGCTTTAGGAATGGGATTAACTGAAAGAATTTATTCAGTTAGATTTATTCAAGATAAGGGTTATGTTGTTACATTTAGACAAACAGATCCTTTTTATGTTTTAGATTTATCTAATCCAAAAAATCCTGAAATAAAAGGAGAATTAAAAATTCCAGGATATTCTTCTTACCTCCACCCAATTGATGAAGATAGAATTTTAGGGATTGGCAAAGAAGGTTCTAAAGTTAAACTTTCCCTATTTAATGTATCTGATCCAGAAGAACCTTTTGAAGAAGATAAGTACATGATGGATGAATATTATTCAGAAGCTTTAAACAACCATCATGCTTTCTTAATGGATCATAAATTTAAAATATTCTTTATGCCAGGTAGCAAAGGTGGTTATATATTCTCATATGAAAACAACGAGTTAGAATTAAAAAAATCAATCGGAGACGTATATCCTAAAAGAGCATTGTTTATAGATGATTATTTATATATAGTTACAGATTACAGTGTGGTAGTTTTGGATGAAAATACTTGGGACAGGGTAAAAGAATTAGACTTTTAAATTATATAAGATATAACAAAAAATCCGCTAATTTTGGCGGATTTTTTGTTTCTCTAGAAAGTCCCGAGTACTCGGAATTTTTAGAAGAGTTTATTTTTTTCTCTTCTTAGCGACTTTCTTTCTTTTTGGAGCTGCTTTTCTTTTAGCTGGTTTTTTCTTAGCAGCTTTTTTCTTAGCAACTTTCTTTACAGCTTTTTTCTTAGCAACTTTTCTCTTTTTTGGAGCTGCTTTTCTTTTAGCTGGTTTTTTCTTAGCAGCTTTCTTTACAACTTTTTTCTTCTTAGCAACTTTTCTCTTTTTTGGAGCTGCTTTCTTTTTCTTTGCTGGCATGTTAGACCTTTGCTTTTCTCCGAAACCATTACCTGTTACGTAAAAATTACGCGACGACGAGCATGGGGAGAAAAATTAATTAACTTGCTTTAAAACTTTTCTAAAGTAAACCAATTAATTTTTTTAAAGAAAAGTTATCCACATAGTTTTCTTTTTTTCTTCATGGGTTAATTATAAAATAAAAAAGTCTTAATGTAAAGAGTTTTTTAAAAATAAATTATTTAAAAAAACAAAAAAGACTTTTCTTTTTAAAAAAGAAAAATCTTTTTTGGTGGACCTGAGGGGATTCGAACCCCTGACCCCCTGCTTGCAAAGCAGGTGCTCTAGCCAACTGAGCTACAGGCCCGTTTTTTATTTACCACCACCACTCAGTGGAGAGAAAATAGCGACAATTATTTTTTCTAATACTCCTGTAACCATTAATGCACTTAAAATCATTAGGGTTACTCCTAGAAGTTTATAGAACATTCTAGTTCCACCATAAAAACCAAAAGCTTTATCTGCAAAAGCCATACGACCAAAGAAATCTAAAAATTTATTACTTTTCCAAACCATTATAAAGCCAAAGATTAATAGGACTATAAAAAAAGCATACTTCATATTTTTGTTTTTTATTTTAATGGTGGGCACTGAGGGGCTCGAACCCCCGACCTCCTCGGTGTAAACGAGATGCTCTACCAGCTGAGCTAAGTGCCCTTTATAATTCTTTTTCAAAATTTTCTATTTTTTTAATTATTTCTTGCTTGTTTTCAATTTTTTCTATTTGATAAATTATTTCATCAATAAAACTTTTTTTAACACCAAATATTTGGGACCATTCATATACTAATTCATAGTTTATCTTTTTAGATAAAGCCTTTTTTATAAACTGATGCCATCTTTCTATATCTTTTATATCATATTGGTTCGTTTCCTGGTTGATTGGTTTGTTGAAGTATGTTGTTATGATTTTGTTTTTATCAAATTTGTCATATAGGATTTGATCTCCCAAAAATTCAATTAAACGTACGTTTTTATGGTATTCTTTTTTGTTTTTGTTAAAAATAAATAACCAGTACTCTTCCCATTTTTTATCAATATACCAATGAATTAATAATCCTAACTCGAATGAACGCTTTTCTCTTTTTGTCTTATCTAAAATTTCTTGTGAATTTTTAAATTTAGGATGAGTGATTTTTCTTTCGTCTCTAACCAAATATCTAATATCTGGATAAGTTGCACCAATAAAATATTCTTTGGTATCTATTTTATTGTTTTTTAACTGTTCTTGCAAAATTTTGTCTGCATAAACTATATGTGAAAAAGGTAGTGGCATAGTAGTTATTTGTATTTTTCTATCTTATCAATAGTTAATATTAAAAGCTCATTCAGAAATTTTATATAAGCTTTTCTCTTTTTGTTTTGTGAATTAATTTTTTGGGCGTGGGATATCTGGGCTGATAGATCAAAAAAGGTTCCAATAATTCTTTCTAAAATCAAAAGATATCCACTATAGATTATATCCACCCGATTACTTTTAGGGGACAGTTTGTTAATTTTCTTGAATAATTTTTCTAAATATTTAAAATGTTTATTAGCTTTTTTGTATTCATTTATTGTTAAATGAAACCAGCTTGGCCAGAAAATCCAACCAAGATCATAACCCCAAAAACTTTTACTTACTCGAGCCAAATCAATAAAACCTAATTTATTATCATCTGTTACAATTAAATTGTCAATAGAAAATTTCCATTTGCAGAGATATTTATTGTTTTGAAAAAACTTTTTTATTTTTGGTTTATTAAGTAATTCAGTTACCCTGTCTGGATTGTCTATTAATACTGTTGCATAATTATAGTGTTTTTTAATTTTTTCGTTCCATACTTTGTGTCTTGGGATTCTTTGTTTTTGTGCTACTTTTTGGAACTCCCAAAATGATTTTATCATTAAATCAATATATTTGTCAGGAATAAGGCTGTCGGCTAAGGTCACTTTAAATTTTTGATGAATTAACTTTCCTGGAATAAATTCTTCTATTTCGTATGGATTATTTTTCTCTGTGTTTATTTTATAAATTTTAGGAATAATTAAAGATTTTCCATGATAGCCCCTGTAAAAAAAGTTTTTAGTACGATGTTCGCCGACCCTGAGAACTTTTTTCTTGTTATCTTTTGGATCAAGTACAAGAACTACGTCTTTGTAATCCTCATGTTCATTAGTATCAAAAACTTTTAATAATTTAAAATTATTTCTTTTAATTATTTTGTTACGTTTTTCGATAATCGATTGATTTAAAGGCATAATTTTTTCTGCGGATGGCGGGACTTGAACCCGCATACTCGGGCGAGCCACGGCCCTCAACCGTGTGTGTATACCAATTCCACCACATCCGCTTAAATGAATAAAATGTGATCAAACGACCACCTTTATTATACCAAAATTAGGTATTATTCAAAAAGTTATAGCTTTTTTTCTTTTAATTTCTTTTTGTGGTCCCTTAAGTAGTATAGTTTAGCCCTACGAACATCAGCTTGTTTAGTAGGAACTATTTTTTTAACTAAAGGAGAGTTAAAAGGATATATTTTTTCAACACCATAGCCTTTAGCAATTTTTCTTACTGTAAAAGAACCGGATTGTGTACCTGGTTTTTTTATAGCAATAATAATACCCTCAAAAATTTGGGTACGTTCTTTTTCTTTACCTTTAGCATCAACGTCTTTAATTCGTTCATGAACTTTGACGGTCATGCCGGGTTTTAATTCTAGTTTTTGTTCTTTTTTTTCTGTCATATGTATATAAATTATTCTATATTATCTTATCATTTATTTTAATCTAGGTCAAGGTTTGTAGTGTTTTTAGGGTAGAGGATAGTTTTAGTGGTAATTTTATCTTAAATTCTTTTAGATCCTTATTTAAATCCTTAAAACTGAGTTCTATAGAGCATAGGAATATTCTGTCTAAATCAAGTCTGTTTTTTATGTTTTGAGTACGTTGAAGCTTTTTAAATGTATTTTGTATGTCTTTTGTTTTGTACAAAGCATCACCAACAATTGAATGTCCTATGCTTTTTAAATGAACTCGTATTTGATGTGTTCTGCCCGTCTTTAAGTTTATTTGTAATAAAGTATAGTTTTTGTATCTTTTTAATACTTCAAATTCTGTGATAGATGGTTTTGCTTTTGAGTCAGCTGTACTTTTAGCAATCATTATTCCTGTTTTTTGTGAACGTATAATTGAACGATCTATAACTCCTTCATGAGGTTCTACTTCTCCATGAACCAATGTTTGATATATCTTCTTTACTTTCCTTGTTTTAAATTGTTTTTTTAGGTGCTCAAACATTTTTTGGGTTTTAGCTATAACTAATAATCCAGAGACATCTCTGTCTAAACGATGTACAATTCCAGGTCTATTTTCTTCTGATTTAATGTTTTGTATTTCTGGATAGTTTTTGATAGCCCAATCTAATAGAGTTGTCTCGTTATGAATATTGTCTGGATGAACCAATATACCTGATGGTTTATTAACTATTAAATATTCATTAGTTTCATCTATGATTTTAATTTTTTTAGTTAAAGTAGTTCCTTTATCTTTTTCTTTTTTGTCTTTGTTTGTTTGAATGTCAATAACATCATCTTCTTTTAGAAAATGATGAGGAGTAACTTCTTTATCATTAACCAAAATCAGATTATTTTTAATCTGTTTTTGAATCTGTGAACGAGATATGTCTTTTAGTTTTTCTGTTAGAAATTTATCTAAACGTTCATTTGAATTGTTTTCTGATATTTTTATCTTCATCTTATTTAAATCTCTTTTTAATATATTCAATAGCTTGTTTTTTTGTTTGTATTTTCTTATTCAACTGTTCTTCCCTAACTTTATCTAAGATTGTGCCCACCTTTTTACCTGATTTTATTTTTAATGTTTTAATAACTTGGTTTCCATCTATTAATCTTTTTGGTACAGGTTTTTTATCCTTAGATAGTTTTTGAATATCTTTAATTCTTTTTAAAGCAATATCAAAACCTTTTAATGAAATCCAATTTTTTAAATCAGGTTTCTTTTTTGGAATTTTTCTTTTTTCTGGAATAGTAGAAATTGCATCAACATATGATAGTTTAAGTAGATTTTCTCCAGGATAACGATCAGACATTAAATATTTTTCAACTTTTGTTTGCCTCATCTTGTCTATTTTGCCTTCAATTAAAAGCATATGTCTAGCAATCAGCCAGTTAACATTTTTGCAATCTACCCCGACTTTGTTTGGTGCAGACAGTTTTAATCTTTGACATATATCTTCTGCTGTTTTTCCACCTTCTACATCATGGTTATAGAATTGGAGTCTCTTTTTACCTTTTTTCTCAATCCAAATAGAGCAGGTTGGTTTATCTATGTCATGTAATAGAGTAGCCAAAACAACTTCAGAATTATATAGTTTTTGTTCTTCGTTGATTGTAATTGGTTTTTTGAATTGATTTTTGTATAGATTGGAATCTAAGATTTCCATACATAATCTAGTGTGTTGCCATACATCACCTTCGGAATGGTAATTTATTGGTTGTTTGCATCCTTTCATTGCTTTGATTTCAGGGATCAATATATCAAAGACCTTAAGTTCATCAAATAGATCAAAAGCACGTAAAGGGTTTGCCAATAGAGCTTTAATAAATTGTTCAGCAAGGATTTCTCTTGGAATAATTAAAGATTTGTCTTTTTTGTTATTTAAATTTTTAATAAACCTTTTAATATTCTTTTTAGTCTCATCGTCAAGTTCAAAATCTAGTTGGCACGCAAATCGTATTGCACGTAACATACGAGAATAATCTTCTTGAAATCTATCTTTAGGTTTACCAACAGTACGGATAATTTTATTTTTTAAATCTTCTAATCCATTAAATTTATCAATAATCACAAGCTCATCAGAAGTTAAGTCTATTGCCATTGCATTGATTGTAAAATCACGTCTTTTTAAATCTTCTTCAACTGGTAATTTATGATCTGATTTAACTTTAAAGTCTGTGTAGATTCCTAGGTTTTGGCCAGAGTGTTCTGTACGTGGTAATCCAATATCTAATGGTTCAATTTTTCCTTTAAATCCTTTAGGGGTGAATTTGAATATACCAAAATCACGACCTACTAAGTTTAACCAATCTACATGTCCCAAAGGATTTAAGAATTTCTCTAGTTTTTTGATTGGAACCCCTGTAATTACAAAATCATAATCTCTAGTTTCAATTTGTAATAGAGCATCGCGTACAGCACCACCAACTAAATATATTTTAGCTTTTGGAAATTCTTTAATAAGTTTTTTAACCCAATTCAAAAATCCAGCCTGTTTGGCCTGGTTTACAAAGTTTTGTATATTCTTTTTTTGAGTTTTATTTAATTCCATATATGTTTAACATACCCCATTTTATACGTTTTGGCAAGCTAAATGGTTTACAAAAAAGCTAATTTGAGCTATACTTTTTGTATAATATGCGCCTGTAGCTCATCGGTTAGAGCGCCGCCCTTATAAGACGGATGTAGGTGGTTCGATTCCACCCAGGCGCAAATATGTTGGGCGGTTAGCTCAGTTGGTTAGAGCGCTACGTTGACATCGTAGAGGTCACAAGTTCAACTCTTGTATCGCCCACCAAAAGATCCCGATTGGTCGGGTTTTTTGATTTGTCAAAATATATACAAAAATGTTAAGGTTAAAATATTATGGATGAAGAAGAACGCATAATATCAAAAGAAGAACAAAATGAAGATTCAAACCTTGATCTATCTTTGCGTCCAAGGAATTTAAATGAATTTGTTGGCCAAGATAAGATTAAAGAAAGTTTAGATATATTTATTCAAGCTGCTAAGAAGAGGGAAGAACCTTTAGAACACACTTTACTATATGGTTCTCCTGGATTGGGTAAAACAACTTTAGCACATATTATTGGTCGGGAAATGAATGCTAATGTTAGGATTACTTCTGGACCTGCCATTGAAAGAGCTGGTGATTTAGCTGCAATTTTAACAAATATGGAAGAGGGCGATGTTTTGTTTATTGATGAAATTCATCGTTTAAATCGCTTAGTAGAAGAAGTTTTATACCCAGCTATGGAAGATTATGCTTTAGATATCGTAATTGGTAAAGGTCCTTCAGCAAGAACTTTAAGAATTGATTTACCTAAGTTTACTATGATAGGTGCAACTACTCGTTTGAGTCTATTGTCTTCTCCTTTACGTGATAGATTTGGTTCTATTTATAGGATTGACTATTATCAAAACAATGAAATGGAAAAAATCGTTGAAAGATCATCAAGAATTTTAAATTGTAAGGTAGAAGATGACGCTGCAGAAAAGATTGCTGCTAGAGGCAGAAAAACTCCTAGAGTCGCTAATAGATTATTGAAACGTGTACGTGATTTTGCTGAGGTTAAAGGAGATGGTATAATTACTTCAGATATATGTAATGGTGCTTTAGAAATGCTTCAAATTGATCAGCATGGTTTGGATGATATTGATCGAAGGATTTTAAAAACAATTGTTGAAAAATTTAATGGTGGTCCGGTTGGCTTAAACACATTAGCTGCGTCTACAGGCGAAGAGATGGCTACTGTTGAAGATATCTATGAACCATACTTAATGCAACTTGGTTTCTTGGCTCGTACTCCGCGGGGTAGGGTAGTTACAGATCTAGGTTATCGACATCTAGGTTTAGAACCACCTAATCAAGATAGAATTATATAGCTTTTTATGCTTTCTTTAACTGTTTTGTTAGTAATTTATTTTATAGTAGTACTAATATTTTTAGTATTTACAGTTTTTAATTTATATCACATGTGGCGCTTTGGAATGTGGGAAACCACTAATTTTATTATGATGTTTATATATCTAGCAGCATTATTAGTTTTAGCTTTTTTCTCCTTAAGATATATCTTAAGTGTAGATTGGAGTCTCCCTTTATTTTAATCCTATGCCCTATACAACTCTTTTTCCAGGCCAAGAGCCAAATGAGAAGATAATAATGGTGTTAAGAAGACATTGGTGGATTATGTTTAGGTTATTTTTTCTTTATTTAATAATCTTCCTATTACCTTTAGTATTAAGATGGTTAGCTACTGAATATACAAGTCTATTAGATGGAGGTACTAAAACAATTATTGTTAATTTATTAACTAGTATATATTACATATATGCACTTACTTTTTTCTTTAGAGCTTGGATTGATTACTATTTAGACGTTTGGGTAATAACAAATGAGAGAATTGTAAATATTGAACAAAGAGGTCTTTTTTCTAGACATATATCTGCACACAGATTGTACCGTATTCAGGATGTACATTCAGAAGTTAAAGGGTTCTTGCCAACTTTCTTTCATTTTGGTAATGTGCACGTGCAGACAGCAGGGCCAAATCCGAGATTTGTATTTAAGCAAATACCTGGGTCCTACGATGTCACAAAAAAGATTTTAGCTCTTGTCCGTTGGAAGAAACAAAAAATGATGGAACAGGGCATAAATCCGGATGATTCTGAACACGAATAAATAGAAAATTAATATATAACTGGGAGGAAAAACAATGGAAGAAATGGCAATGATTTTATTAACTGGTTATCTTTTTTCTTTTTTGGTAGGCTTCATCCTTTCTTGGAGTTTAAAAAATATATCTGATGGGCGGAGAATAAAAAAGCTTAAAAAGAAAATAGAAAAGTTGCAAGAAAAATAATTTTTATATACAATCAAAGTGGCTTTAGCCACTTTTTTATTTTTATGAATCTCAATAAATTTGATTACAATTTACCAAAAGAGTTAATTGCTCAAAAACCTATTACTCCTCGTGATAGGTCAAAGTTTTTAATATACAATAAAACTGAAGATAAAATTAAACACGATTTTTTCTTTAATTTACCAAAGTATGTAGATACCAACGATGTATTGGTATTTAATAATTCTAAGGTTTTTCCGGCTAGATTAAAGGTATTGAAACCAACAGGAGGCAAGATAGAAATATTTCTCTTAAAAGACTTAGGAAGAGGAAAGTGGGAATGTTTGGTTGGAGGCAGGTTAGGAAAGACTAGAGAATTAGATAAAGATATTTTAAAGATGAACATATTAGAGAAACTAGATAATGAAAATTGGATAATCAAATTTAATTTGACTGAAAAGAAATTTAAAGTTTTTTTGGATCAATATGGAGAAACTCCATTACCGCCATATATTAAAACTAAAGACTCAAAAAATATTCGGAAAAAATATCAGACTATTTATGCTGAACATCAAGGTTCAGTTGCTGCACCAACAGCAGGATTACATTTCACTAATAAAGTATTTAAAGAACTGAATAAAAAACATGTTCAAATAGAGTTTGTTACATTGCATGTTGGGCTAGGAACTTTTGCTCCAGTTAAAACAAAGAAGATTGAGGACCATAAGATTCATAAAGAGTTTGGGATATTAGATAAACAAACTTGTGATAGATTAAATAAAGCAAAAGAACAGGGTAAAAGAATAATTGCTGTTGGTACAACAAGTATACGGGTTTTAGAAAGTGCAGCAACCAGTAAAGGATTAAGGCCTTTTAATGATTGGATAGATCTATTTATCTATCCTGGGTATTCTTTTAGGTTTGTAGATGCCATAATTACGAATTTTCATTTACCTAAGTCTAGTTTACTTATGTTAATCTCTGCAATTATAGGGGTAGACAAGGTTATGGAAATATACAAGAAAGCTATTAAAAAGAGGTATAGATTTTACTCTTTTGGTGATGTAATGTTTATTGAATAGCTGTGGATAATTAAATTGACTTTTTAGCTTATCTAAGCTATAATTAGGGTAGTAAATAAGAAAGCAAAGTATAAGAATTCTCTATAAAAAGAGAATTTTAAGTTTGCCTAAATAGCTAGTATTAGCTAATAAAACAATATATGCAACCATGCCTGAAACAATTAAAAATGGCTGAAAAGTTCTTAATCTTAGCGATTTTTGCGCTTCTTTTTGAATGGTTTTTGCCACACATTGCTTTTGCAAAAGAACAGGAAATTGAGCCATATGCTCAAGGACCTGCTCATTTTGTTATGATGAGTGGTACAGATGAGAATACTCGTCCAGCATATACCTTACCTGAGAATGAAGATAAACAACCTAAGATGGTAAAATATGCAACCATCACTGCTTATTCTTCAACTGTTGACCAGTGTGACAGCACACCATTTATTACAGCTAATGGAACATTTGTTCATGACGGGATCGTAGCTGCTAACTCTTTACCTTTTGGTACTAAAATTAAAATACCAGAATTATTTGGTGATAAAGTATTTAGTGTTGAAGATAGAATGAATAAGAAATATCATTATAGGGTTGATGTTTGGATGACAACCAGAGAAGCTGCTAAACAATTTGGTGTTCAGTATGTGAAAGTTGAAGTATATTAAGTTTTTTATATATATAAACAAATTAAAACCGGCCAATTAGGCCGGTTTTAGGTTATCTTAAAATATATTTATCTTGCGTATTCAATCATTCTTGTTTCACGAATTACATTAACTCTGATCTCACCAGGATATTTTAATTCCTGTTCAATTTTGTTCGCAATTTCTCTTGCTAGTTTTTGTGAAGCGAAATCATCAATTTTTTCTGGTTCAACAAACACACGAATTTCTCTACCAGCTTGAATAGCGTATACTTTTTCAACACCTTCAAATGCTTTAGCTGTATCTTCTAATTCAGTTAATCGTTGAATGTAGTTTTCATAAGTATCTTTTCTTGCACCAGGTCTTGCACCAGAAATTGCATCTGCAACTTTTGATATTACACCTTCTAAAGTTGTAGGGTGATCTTCGTGGTGTTCAATAGATATTTTAGCTATTTCTTCAGGTAATCCAAATTTCTTCAGAATATTGTATCCAATTTCTGGATGAGTACCTTCAACTTCATGATCTACGGCTTTACCAATATCATGCAGTAAGCCACCTTTTCTAGCAATACTTACATCCGCCCCTAGCTCTTCTGCTAGTAATACAGATAGATGAGCTACTTCAACTGAGTGTTGTAATACATTTTGTCCATATGAAGTTCTGAATTTTAATCTACCAAGAACTTGAATTAATTTAGGATCAAGTCCTGCTACACCAGCTTCATAAGCTGCGTCTTCACCAGCCTTTTTAATCTCTAAAGCTATTTCTTTTTTAGCTTCTTCAATTGTATCTTCGATTCTGCCTGGGTGGATTCTTCCATCAGCAATTAGTTTTTCTAAAACTAATTTACCTACAGCTCTCCTTACAGGAGAGAAGCAAGAAACAATAATTGTTTCTGGTGTATCATCAACAATAATTTCAACACCAAGTAAATTTTCTAATGTTTTAATATTTCTACCCTCACGACCAATAATTCTACCTTTCATTTCGTCGGAAGGTAAAGCAATAGCAGATGTTGTTGTTTCTGAAGAATGACTTGAAGCACAACGTTCGATTACGGAACTTAAAATATTCTTAGCTTCTTTCTCTAAGTCTTCAGATGCTTGGTTTTGTAATTTTCTAACACGTGAAAAAAGTTCATCTTTAACTTCTTTTTCTGTGTTTTCTAATAAAACATCTTTAGCTTGCTCTTTTGTTAATTCAGCAATTTTTTGTAACTTTGCGAATTGATCTTCTTTGATTTTTAGAACTTCGCTTTTAGCTTGTTCTAATTTATCAGCTTTATCTAGAAGTTGTTGTTTTTTGTCTTCAAATTCTAAAAGCTTTTGATCAAATAGAGATTCCCTTTTATTTATTCTTTTTTGTAAATTAGTAATCTCACCTCTTCTTTCTTTTTCTTCTTTTTTTGCATCATCAATAAGTCTTATTGATTTATCTCTTGCTTCAATTAAGACTTGTTGATATTTTGATTTAGCTTCTTCAATAACTCTTTGGGCTTTGTATTCTGCATTCTCAGTCAATCGACCGGCTAAGACACGGCGTAAAAGGTAGCCAGACCCTAGACCTACAGCCAGTCCGACTATTAGGTATATAAACATAAAAACTCTCCAATATCCTAAAAAGAGAGCTTGCCTAAGAAAATATATATTCAGTTTAGCTAATACAAATATCTATTACACCAAAATATTTGGGTATGTTAAAATATACAAATTTGCTTGTTTTGAGTTATTAATTATATTTTTATACTCAAGATTCATTAAAATTTAGCTAAAATTGATAATTTCCTTAAACATGCAATCCTTGGTAACTCTTTTCAGAAAATGTTATTTATTTAAGTGATTTAAGTGTAACACAGAAGATTGTATTTGGCAAGGATGGTATTTTAAACAAAAAACAACCCAAAAGGTTGGTTTTTGATATATTATGTATTTTTATTTTTTGATAATCTTATCAATTATTCCATATTTTTTAGCTTCTTCTGCTGACATAAAGTAATTCCTGTCTGTATCCTTTTCAATTTTATTTAATGACTTTCCTGTATGAGTTGCTAATATCTTGTTTATTTTATCCTTAACTTTAAGGATATGTTCAGCTTGTATTTTTACATCAACAGCTTGTCCTTCAGCACCACCCATTACTTGATGAAGCATAATTTCAGAATTAGGTAAACTAAATCTTTTGCCTTTAGTACCAGCAGCTACAAGTACAGCCCCCATAGACGCTGCTATACCTATACAAATTGTTGATACATCACACTTAACATATTGCATTGTGTCATAAATTGCCATACCTGCCGTAACTGATCCCCCAGGAGAATTTACGTATAGTTTAATTCCTTTTTTTGAATCTTGTGATTCTAAAAAAAGCATTTGAGCAATGACTGTATTCGCAACAAGATCATTAATTGGTGCACCCAAAAAAATTATCCTTTCTTTTAATAGGCGGGAATATATATCATATGCACGTTCACCAAAATTTGATTTTTCTATAACAGTTGGTATTAAATTCATATATTTAAATTAAAGTTTGTATATATTTAGTATATGTTTTTTAGAATAAAAGTCAATCTATTTTATATTGTCCTTTGCTATTTTGCGATATATTACCCTCTATTGTAAATCCAGCCGCTTTATTGTGGCCACCACCACCAAGTAATTGCGCAAAAGGTTCAATATTTATATGTTTACTACGTAAACTTCCTTTTATCTTTCCGTCTTTTTCTTCCCGAAGTAAAAGTACTATTTCTCCCTCGTTAGTATTTTTGAGGAAATTAGCTACTCCATATATTTCATCCTCTTTCAGGCCAGATCTTTCAACATCATCTTGAGTGATTACTAAACTGACAAGGTTTAAATTTTTATTATGTTGTACTTTTTTTAAGAGTGATCCTAAAAATTTTGCATACTTTATATTTGTGTTTTGGAATATCCTTTTTGTAATAAGGTTCATGTCTCCACCAAGCTTTAATAACTCACTACTTTGTTGAATAACGTGTTCATTTGTTGCTGCATTATTAAACATTTCGGTATCACACGCAATACCACACAGAAGAGAGGTAGCTGTCTGTTTATTTATATTGTGCTTAATGTGTTGGAAGAAATCAATTAATATTTCTGCGGTAGAAGAGGCTTTTGTGTTTACATAGTTAATATTTCCAAAAGCATCATTAGATAAATGATGGTCTATGTTTATTATATCTGTATTTTCATTAATATGTTCCTCATAACTTTTTGGATCTGACATATCACGTGATCCACAGTCTAATATGAGGACAAGATCAAATTTTTGGTTTTTTTGTATTTCAGTTGTTGTTTTGTCTAAACGTGGTAAAAAATTAAAGTCTTTTTTAGGTTTTTCATGTAAAAAAGCACAATAGCTTGTATTATGTTTTTCAAGCAAGTCTATCATAGCTGTGATAGAACCTAACGCGTCGCCATCATGACCTCTATGGACGGTTAATAATATATTATTTGCTTGCTGTATGTATTTAAGTATTTGATCAAAATTTTTAGGATTCATCTTTTTGTATCTTAATCAATTCTTTCTCTATATTACTGGCAAACTCTTCTGATTTATCAACCTTAAAGAAAAGTTTTGGCATTTTTCTAAATTTAAGTTTAGAATTTAAACCCTCAATTATTACTTGATGGTTTTGTTGTAAGGTTTTTATTGTTTCTTTTTCTTTTTCAATAGGCAAACAAGAAACGAATACTTTTATGGAATTTAAATTAGCCGCACATTCGACGCGGCTAATAGTTGCGAGAATACTTTCTGGTAGTTCAACGAGCTGGTTAATTGTTTCACTAATTTCTTTCTGTAATAGCGAATTAAGTTTTTCTATTTTATTTTCCATATATTAAAGGGTTTTTTCTTTAGTTTCTTCTGAATAAAATTCTAATATATCTCCTTCTTGGATTTGATTAAAGTCATCAATTTGCATGCCGCACTCTTGATCGACTACAACCTCATTAACTTTTTCTTTTGAACACTGTAATTCACTTAGTTTGCCTTTACCAACAATTTCATCATTATGAATAATATCTACTAAAGCGTTTGGAGTGATTTTTCCTTCAATTACCTTACCACCAATTACTTGATGTTTTTTCCCTGTTTTAAATATATGTGTAGCTTTTAATCTTCCTAACTGAGTAGTAACTAATTCAGGAGATATTTGTTCATTAACTTTTTCTTTAACAAAATCAAGAAGATCATAGATGATATTAAAAGTTTGGATTTTTGTTTTTTTAACTATTGATAATGTTTCAGCTTTTGGTAATGCTTTAACGTTAAAACCAATAAGGTTTGCTTTTGAATCAATAGCTTGTTCAACATCTCCTTCATTAATATTACCTAAACCTTTTTTGATAACATTAATTTGTACTTCTGGGTGTTTAATTTTATCTAATGACTCTTGGATTGCTTCAATGGAACCAAAAACATCTGCTTTTAATATTATATTAACTTTCTTTGTTTTTTCATTCTTATCTTCCTGATCGTTTTGAGTAATTGTTTTTGGTTTTTCTTGAATAAGTCTATGTTTTTGTTGTCCAGCGATTTTATTTAATTTCTTGATTTCTTTTTTATCTAATATTTCACAGAGAATTTCACCAACTTGTGGAATGCATTTTAATCCAATAATTTGTGATGGAGTAGAAGGACCGGCTTGTTTGATATTTTCCCCAAGCCAGTTTTTTAAAGCCCGTATCTTACTTACACCTGTTCCAATTTTAACTGTATCACCAATATCTAATGTACCTGTTTGAACTAAACATGTTGCTACTGGTCCTTTACCTTTGTCTACATGTGATTCAATAATTGTTCCAACAGCTCCGCGGTTTGAGTTACCCTGAATATTTTCTTTTTCCATTTCATAAACTAAAAGTAATGTATCTAGGATCCCATCTATATTTATTTTTTGTTTAGCTGAAATTTCTGAAGTAATGGTTTTACCGCCCCAATCTTCAGGTGTTAAATTAATTTCTGCTAATTCAGATTTAATTTTATCTATATTTGCTTCTGGTTTATCTATCTTATTAATCGCTACAATCATTGGCAATCCAGCTGATCGTATATGTGATACAGCTTCAATTGTTTGTGGTTGTACGCCATCATCAGCTGCAACAATTAATATGGCAATATCTGCAACTTGTGCACCACGAGATCTCATAGCAGAAAAAGCTTCATGACCTGGCGTGTCTATGAATGTAATTGCTTGGTTATTTTTTTCAACTTGATATGCACCAATATGTTGAGTAATTCCACCAGCTTCAGAATCTACTACATTAGTTTCTCTGATTGCATCAAGTAATTTAGTTTTACCATGATCAACGTGGCCCATTACAACAACTACTGGTGGGCGACTAGATAAGTTTTCTTTTTTATCTGCAAAATGCTCGTCACGTTCTTTTTTTTCTTTTTCCCAATCAAGAGAATCTATTCCTTCATCTTTTTCTACTTCAAAACCAAAATCTCCAGCTATGATAGCTGCGGTTTCATAATCTATTGATTGATTTAAAGAAGCCATTACGCCATTCTTCATTAATTCTAAAACTAATTTAGTAACTGGAACTCCTAGGTCTTCGGCTAAGTCTTTTACAATTATGGTTTCTTTAATTTTTACCTTTTTATCTTTAGGTTGTTGTTCTGCAACTTTTTCTTGAATTACATCTGATCTTCTTGTTAAACCGTTTGTTTCTTCTCCAAGTACTTCAGCACGCACAGTAGGATCATTTAACTTTTTAATTATTTGATTTGCTGTTTTTTCATCTATTTTTATGGCTTTAGCACCAATATCAAAACCAACCTGCGGTAATATTTCTCGCAGTTTTTTTGTTGGAATTCTAACTTGTCTTGATAATTCTGTTACATTCATGAATTTTGGGTTAAAAAAATAGATTGCGTAGAGCGAATCTCTTCTTCAATATGTATTAAAGGTATAACAAATACGTGATTTAGTCAATTGTTTGACAAGAAAAAGTGTTTTGGTATATACTAAAGGAAGTAATATTTTTGTACGTTACATTTATTTAACACTTTAGTCAGGAGGGTACTAATGAGGAATCTTATTGAAAGGATCGTTTCTTTTATAAGTTTTTTCTTTGGGGCTATTAAGATTAAAGTGCTTATTAGGGCTAACGATGTTTCAACGATTGGTCCTAGTCGCTCGTGTCAACATTTAATCTGTTGGGTCGAGCACATTAGCGCTTTGTCTTTAGCTGAATTTTTGCGAGTAGATCTTTGCTTATTGGATTGAGTTTGTGCACAAACTCGCCTTGTTAGGGAACATGCTTATGCATAAAAAACATAAGTCCTAAAGAGGCTTCTGGTAAGATTTTTCTTGTAGCAATAGATGGTGGACAGAAAACTATCTCCTCGTGACAGGTTCCATCTTGTATAACAGGCTTTATTGGGTCTTTATTGTTTGTAGTATTTTACAAACAGTAAAGACCTTTTTTATTTCCCTACAGTTGACCCAATTCTCTTAAGAATGTATAATTGATTATTAAACATTTAGAATGATAAATTTGTATGTCCCAGGACTTAAATGAACAAGCCAAGAGATTGATTGATAAATCTAGTAATGTATTAATAGTCTTTAAAAAGAATTATACAGTAGATAGCTTAACTAGTGCTTTAGCTATTTTTAATATTTTAAAGAAAAAAGATAAAGAAGTTACAATTGCTTGTGATAGATTTGAATTGGAGAGTAATAGGTCTTTCTTAAAAGGAATAGACTTAGTTAAAGATAAACTAGTTAATTTACGTCGATTCATAATCAACCTTCATTTAAAGAATGCTGGAGTAGAAGAGTTTAGTTATGATGTAAATGATAATGAATTAAAGATATATATTACTCCTAAGAGTGGTTTTTTTGAAGAAAAAGACATTACTACTGGTTCAAGTGATTTTGTTTATGATTTAATCATTGTAGTAGATAGCCCAGACTTAGAATCTTTAGGTGATATATATGAGGATAATAGGGAGCTGTATTATAAGGTGCCTATTATTAATATCGATCAATCAACAGCTAATGAGAATTATGGTCAGATAAATTTAATTGATTTAAAATCTGTAGCAACATCACAGGTAATGTATAATTTTTTAAAAAAGGATTTTGGAGATGTTAATAGTGATATATCAACCTTATTATTAGCTGGAATAATGACAAAGACAAGGGCTTTTAAATCATCCAGTGTTACTCCAGATGTTTTAGCTGTTACTTCAGAATTAATTTCACTTGGCGCTGATCGTCAAACAGTTGTTAAAAACCTTTATCAATCAAAGAATCTTTCAACATTAAAGCTCTGGGGGAGAGTATTGGCTAGGCTACAACAAGATGCTTCAATTAAATTAGTTTGGTCTTTAATTTCACATGAAGATTTTGTAAAATCTGGTGCAAATATTAAAGATGTCCACAGTGCTGTTGAGGAGATTATTACTTCAATTCCAGATTCTGAAATTGTAGTCATATTGTTTGAAAAACCAGATAGTTCTAAAGAAAAGAATTTAAAAATCTGTGCGCATATTTTTACAAAATCTAATTATAATTCAAAAGAATTAACTAGAGTTTTTAATCCTCAAGGAGCTAAAGATTTTGCAGAATTTTGTTTAGATAGTTCTAATTTAATGGAAGCAGAGAAGATAGTAGTTGATGAAATACGGAAAAATGTTGTTGATTTAATTCAATAGCTTTTTTTATTTTCTAGTGTTAGAATAAAATCATGGATGAAATGCAGAAAAACATACTTAAGACCATTATATGGTTTGATTTGTTTGAGTATCCGCTAAAGTTAGAGGAGATTTATTTTTACCTAATATCTAATATTAAATATTCAAAAGAAGATATATTAAAAGGAGTTGATGGATTAATAGAGATGGATAAGATTAAAGAAAAGGATAATACATATTTTCTTTTAAATCGTGGTAATATTATCAAAACCAGACAAGAAAGATATTCAGAATCATTAAATAAAATACGAAGAGCAAAAAGAGCTGTTAGACTCTTAAGTTATCTGCCGTTTATACGAGCAGTTTTTTTGTGTAATGTTTTAGGATATTTAAATGCTAAAAAAGAAGATGATATTGATTTTTTAATTATTACATCATCTAACAAAATTTGGGCAGCAAGGTGGTTTGCGACAGGCTTCTTTAAACTTTTAAACTTACGTCCTACCCCCAGAATAGTTGAAGATAAATTTTGTTTTTCTTTTTATCTTTCTGAGTCTGGAATGAATCTAGAGGATATTAAATTAAAAGATGATATATATTTAACTCAATGGTTTTCTGGGTTATTACCGATTTATGATAGTGAAAACTATTTAGAAAGATTTTTACAATCAAATGATTGGGTTAAAAAGGAGATATATAACTACAAGGAAATATATACACCAGAAAGGATGAAGTTTAAATTAAAAATAAAAAATACATTAATACAAAAGATTTTAGAAAAACTATTTGGATTTAAGTTTTTTGAAACTTTTTTCAAAAAAATCCAACTTACTATTATGCCAAAACTATTAAAACAACAAATGAATAAAGGTGATGGAGTTATTGTTAATGATAATATTTTAAAAATGCACCCTTATGATAAAAGAAAAGAATATGCTGAAAAGTTTAATACTAGAAATAAGGATATAATATATGGATGAAAAACTTTTTGAAGAGTTGAATAGTAAATTGAAGAAGTTTTTTCCAAACGAGAAAATTATTTTTGGTGGCAGCGCTATTTTAGGAAATGAAAGTGAGTTTTCTGATATTGATGTATATATTGTTTGTGATAATTTAATTAAGTTTCATAGATTAATTAAAGACAAGAGGGCCTTAGGAGAGATAAAGGACAGTTTGCCTTGTAAGGAACACAAAGATCATATTTGCAATTTACATATTATGCCAAGAATATTCTTGAGTTTAGGGTTTTACAGAGTAGAAGGCTTTTATCTTGATGGAGACATAAGAAAGAAATATTTTAAAAAAGGCGATGATGATTTGATTAAATTAAATTCTTTAAAGCTTTGTTTGAAACATTTGATATTACATAAATTGGATGAAGATAAAATTAAAAAAGCTGAAAAACATTTTCATAATTTACAAAAGAACTTTTATTTCTTAACAGACTACAAGCAAGACGATTTAGATCAGATGGAGACAATGTTAGAAGTTAGAGCTAAAAAAACCAAAACATTTATATTACTTGATTGGCTGTTTTATATAACCAGATTTAGAAGAATTTTACCTTTCTTTTTGGAGGATATTGTAATTGAGTGTTTATTTAACCTCAAGCGATATATTAATACATCCAGCCAAAGCTACGCAGATGATTTTTGGCAAGAGTTCTCTAAGTTAGAAAAGAAAACAGAGAGAACTAATGATCCTCAACAAATGTTTGAAAAGATTAATCGCTACATATTTTTAATTTTTGTTATTTAATTAAATGAAAAGAGCTTTAGAATATCTAACATACCTATTCATATTCCTTTTACCTTTCCAAACAAGGTGGATTATTTCAGATCCACAAATTAATGGAAATGTTTGGGAATATGGAAGATTATCTATATATTCATTTGATATTGTATATATATTAATATTATCAATATTCTTAATTTTAAATTTTAAAAGTTTTAAATGTATCAAATATATTAAATATATATTACTGGCTATATTGTTTGTTGTTTTAAATTTTATTATTGCAGACAACAAATTAATTAATTTTTATTGGCTATTACGTATTTTTCAAGGTATATCATTGATATGGATGTTTTCTAAAATTAATTTTGATAAGATTAAATTCATTTGGACTTTTGTCATCTCAACGGGTTTATCTGCAAGTTTAGGAATTTATCAATTTTTAACTCAAAGTTCTTTTGCAAGTAAATGGTTGGGTTTGGCAATTCATTCAGCTTCTGTTGCAGGACAAAGTGTAATTGAAACTGGAGGAGAAAGATGGTTACGTGCTTATGGAACTTTTCCTCATCCAAATATTTTAGCTGGTTTTCTTATTGTTTCTCTTATTCTTTCTTTTTATTTATATCCTCGTTTAAAGAAGATATATCAAAAGAATATTTTAATTATTTTATCCTTAATATCTTCTGCTGCTTTATTTTTTTCTTTTTCTAGGGCAGCTTGGGTAGCTCTTTTGATTATTATCCTATATCATATCTTTTTCTTAAAAAAGAAAAAGATATTACCAATTGTTTGTTTAGTGTTATTAACCTGTTTATCTGTAATATATTTACCATTAATAAAAACTCGTGTTGTAGGTTCCGAAAGATTAGAAGTTAAATCTAATACAGAAAGAATTTCTGGTTATTCCCAGGCTTTTCAAATAATTAAAAAACACCCATTACTGGGAGCTGGAGTAGGGAATTATACAGTGGAATTGCAGAAAACATATTCTGGTCAGTCTGCTTGGGATTATCAACCAGTACATAATATCTATTTATTATTACTAGCTGAATTAGGAATACTTAATTTATTAATTTTAATATTTTTAATGTATCCGTTTGTTAAAAAGATGTTTGATTCTAAATTGTCATATATTTTTGTTTTCTTCTTTTTGTTTCTTTTTCTTTTTGATCACTTTTTGTGGACATTGGGTGGTGGGGTGTTAATTTGGTTTTTAATAGTTGGTTTTTTGAGTAAAAAAAGCACCCCTGGTCACAATATTCAAATTTGAAAGAATATAGGTAGGGGCTTTTTATGTTTCTGTGTCCCTCCTTAAAGGACAATTTTCCATCAATAATTATAAACGTAATTCAACATGATTCCGAAATTCAGATCCTGTAATCGTAGATTCCGTAAAAGTTGTTTCTACTGTGCCAAACTTGGTTTTATTTTCAACCTCATTTAGCATATTTTCCGGGTCCTTTTTTAGGCTGGAAGATAATAAAGCTTCGATAGCTGTATGTACGATTCTGGTCGAGTTTGTATTAATACTATTAACATTCAATGGGCCAGCTCTGTCATTGCGCACCATCAAAGTTAATCCATTCACCTGGAAAGCATCAATATAATTTACGCCACTTGTTTGAGGACTTGCTTTATTATCACCCGTGCAATCCTCATCAGATTTTTCAGTCATCATGTAACTTACGCCACTGTTTCCTGCTGTTGAACCACGAATATTCTCCATCGCAGCTACACTGTTCATAATCTCACTGTCTGTACCAGCCTGCTTAAGGGTTTGATTGGCTTTAACCGGGTATCTTACAGTGTCTTTGATCTCTTTTTTAATCATCAATGCATCTGCGGTACACGTTGTTGAACTGTTGTCCACACGGGAATCTTTCAAAAGCGCTAATTCCTTTTTGTCATTATTATTTTTGGTTTCCGCCTGAGCACATGCAAAAGTAACCAGCAAAACAATAATGGAGAGGACGGTAATAAGCAGAAGTTTTTTCATTAGGATATCCTCCGTTTCAATTTTCCGATTCAATTAAATTGATTTGTAAATGAGCTTTTTTTTCAGATTTCCTGAGTAACATATAAGTGCCGCACACCTCCTTCTTGGCGATATAGATACTCTGTAAAGTAGTTTTAAAAAAAGTGATTTTTTTTAAATATTTTTGCGGTTATTACCGCTTCTACTATTACCTTAATTATAGGCCCATATATACAATATGTCAAAAAATGTTTTCCACAGGCTTGACAGTCTCTTTTTTTGTTGTACAATAAATAATTAAAGAGTAATTAGCACTCTTGACATAAGAGTGCTAAGATATTAATATAAAAAAATGTAATTAAGCTTAAAATTATGAATTTACAACCTTTAACAGATCATTTGATTGTTAAACCTCTTCAAAAAGAAGAGAAGTCTGGTATTGTTTTACCAGAAAACGCTAAAGAAAAGGCTGAAAAAGGCCAAGTTGTTGCTGTTGGACCAGGTCGTGTTTTGGACAATGGTAATCGTCTAGAAATGGACGTTAAAGTTGGAGATAATATTATGTTTAAACAATATGCTCCAGAAGAAATTAAGGTTCAAGATGAAACATACTATGTTTTATCTCAATCTGATGTAATCGCTATTATCAATTAATATACATATATATGGCTAAACAAATAATTTTTGATGAAAAAGCTAGATTAGCTTTAAAAAAAGGGGTTGATCAATTAGCTGATACTGTGAAAGTAACTTTAGGGCCTAAGGGTCGTAATGTTGTAATTGGAGAATCTTTTGGTTCACCAACTGTAACTAAAGATGGAGTTTCTGTAGCTAAAGAAATTGAATTGGAAGATAAATTTGAAGCTATTGGTGCAGAGATGGTTAAAGAAGTTGCTACTAAAACAAACGATGTTGCTGGAGACGGAACAACTACAGCTACTTTGCTTGCGCAAAGTATTTTAACTCAAGGTTTAAAAAATGTAACTGCAGGATCAGATCCGATGGCTATTCGTCGTGGGATTGAGAAAGGTGTTGATGCTGTTGTTAAAGAATTGCAAGGAAATATTTCTAAACCTGTTCAAGGTAAAGAAGATATTACTCATATAGCTTCAATTTCTGCTAATGATAAAAAAATTGGTAGTTTAATTGCTGAAGTTATGGATGAAGTAGGTAAAGACGGAGTAATTACTGTTGAAGAATCGCAAGAATTTGGTTTAAAAAAAGAAATTGTTGAAGGAATGCAATTTGATCAAGGATATGTTTCTCCATACATGATTACTGACACAGCACGCATGGAAGCAGTTATGGATAATCCATATATTTTAATAACTGATGGAAAGGTTTCTTCTGTTGAAGATATTCGCCCTTTATTGGAAAAACTGGTTCAAGCTGGTAAAAAGGATTTGGTCATTATAGCTGATGAAGTTGATGGAGTAGCTTTAACCACTTTAGTTTTAAATAAACTTCAAGGAGTATTTAATGTATTAGCTGTTAAGGCTCCTGGTTTTGGTGATCGTAAAAAAGAGATGTTGGCAGATATTGCTGTACTAACTGGAGCTAGGGTAATTTCAGAAGAAGTTGGATTAAAATTAGAAGGTGCTGATCTAAATGATTTAGGACAAGCTAGAAAAATTGTATCAACTAAAGAAGATACAACAATAGTTGAAGGTAAAGGTGAAGAAAATGAAATTAAAACTAGAGTTGAACAAATTAAAGCCCAATTGGAAAACATTACTTCAGATTTTGATAAAGAAAAACTTCAAGAACGTCTAGGTAAATTAGGTGGAGGTGTAGCTGTACTAAAAGTTGGTGCTGCTACTGAAACTGAAATGAAAGAAGTTAAACATAGGATTGAAGATGCTTTATCAGCTACTAGAGCTGCTGTTGAAGAAGGAATTGTTGTTGGTGGAGGAGTAGCTTTAATTAGAGCTTTACATGTACTTGATAATATTGAGATTAATGATGAAGAAAAAATTGGTTTAGATATTTTAAAGAGAGCTTTAGAAGAACCAGTTAAACAAATAGCTATTAACGCAGGTAAAGACGGTTCAGTTGTTGTTTCTGAAATTAAAAAACGTGAAGGTAATTTTGGATATAACGCAGAAAAGAATAAATATGAAGATTTAGTAGAGGTTGGTATAATTGACCCGACAAAAGTTACTAGATCAGCTTTACAAAATGCAGCTTCAATTGCTTCACTAGTTTTAACTACTGAAGCAGTCATAGCAGAGTTGCCAGGCAAAGAAGATAATATGCCTCAGATGCCAGCAGGTATGAATCCTGGGATGATGGGAATGTAATTTAAATAATATATTTTAAGAAGTGGCTGTATCTACAGCCACTTTTTGGTTTCTGTGGGGTGTGATATAATATATGTATGTCTATAACTAATTTTAAAAAATTAGAACAAGAAGTAGAAGAATTAGAAGAAAAACTTTTACCTCATCAGAATTTGGATCCAGAAGATCAATTGCCTTCTGGTTTAGAAGAGATTGAAATTGAAGGATCTGAGGATATAGAATTGGAAACTCAGAAACAGATAGAAAGACCAAAGAAAATATCTTTTTTCTGGAATGAGTTTAAAGGACTTTTTCTGTTTTTTGTTATTCTCGAAGCTGTTATTGTTTTTTTAGGGATGTTTGAGTTTTTTGAATTTTTAGCTAAAGATATTTTGCCTGGTTTAGTTTTAATTTTTGAATTTTTAATTTTGATTGGCTTGTCGGCTAGATTTGTTAAAATTAAAGATATTAAAAATTCTTTTTTTGTACCAATGTCTTTTGGGTTACTGGTTGGGTTTATGTCTGGGTTAATTAAAATCTTCCAATATTTAGAAGCTTGGACAATATTTAACATTTTTTTAGAAACTATAGCTATGATAGTTTGGGCTGTTGTTATTGCTTTAGTTGTTAATGCTGTAAATGTTGTAGCTGGGAAAGTTAATAAGATAATTAAGTATCATACAAATAAGGTACGAAGTGATTTAAAAATTAATTAAAAAACTATGAATAAACAAACAATAAAAGAAGAAGGAGAAGAAATCAAACAAGCAGTTAAACAAGTAACCGACGAATTTAAAAAAGAAGTAGTTGATGAACAGGATGATGGAGTTATTGCTGCTATTGGGTATATTTGGATTTTGTTCTTAATCCCAATGTTTTTAAAGAAAGAGAGTGAATTTTGTCAGCATCACGCTAAACAAGGTTTAGTATTATTCGTCTTTTCTATAATAATCGCTATCTTAGGATCAATACCAGTTTTTGGATGGTTTATAATAGCACCAATCGGAGCTGTTATTACAATTGTTTTAATGCTATTAGGTATTGTAAATGCTTTAAGAAATTCTATGTGGGAAATGCCGTATCTAGGTAAATATGCTAAAAAATTAAATTTTTAATTAAATATATATAAAATACATGCTCAAAAAAACAAAAAAACACATTCTTTGGTTTAAAGATATTTCAAATAAAGATGTTCCTTTAGTGGGTGGTAAAAATGCTTCTTTAGGAGAGATGTATTCTGAACTATCCAAAAAAGGAGTAAATATTCCTAATGGCTTTGCAATTACAGCAGAAGCATATAAATATTTTATTGAATTTAATAATCTAGAAGGTAGAATTAGAAGTGGTTTAAAAGGATTAAAGAAAAATAGTGTACAAGATTTAACTAAAAGAGCTAGTAAAATTAGATCATTAATTTCTAATGCTAAAATGCCAGCAGATTTAGAATTAAAAATTCTAAATGCTTATCATAAATTTGGTAAAGCAGAAGATGTTGCTGTAAGATCTTCAGCTACAGCTGAAGATTTACCAGATGCCAGTTTTGCTGGGCAACAAGAAACATATTTAAATGTAGTTGGAAGAAAGGAATTGATTACATCCGTTAAGGATTGTTTTGCTTCATTATTTACAGCTCGAGCGATCTCATATAGAGTAGAGAAAAAATTTAATCATTTTGATGTATATTTATCTGTAACAGTTCAAAAGATGGTTCGCAGTGATTTAGCTTCTTCAGGAGTCATGTTTTCAATTGATACAGAATCTGGTTTTGAAGATGTAATTTTAATTAATTCAATCTATGGTTTAGGAGAAAATATTGTGCAGGGTAAAGTTAATCCAGATGAGTTCTATGTTTTTAAACCAACTTTGGCTAAGAATAAGAATGCAATTTTATCTAAGACATTGGGTAATAAGAATATTAAGATGATATATAAAGGGGATGATGTTGAAAACGTGAAAGTAAAACCAGCTGATCAAGATAAATTTTCTATAAACGATAAAGAAATAACACAATTAGCTAGATGGGCAGTTATTATTGAAAAACATTATGATAAACCAATGGATATTGAATGGGCTAAGGATGGCAAAACAAACAAGCTGTTTATTGTTCAAGCTAGACCAGAAACAGTTCATTCTCAAAAGGATGTTAATGTTTTAGAAGAATATCTTATTAACAAAAAGAAAGCTTCTGAAGATAAAGTGTTGTGTGTAGGAAAAGCTGTTGGTTCTAAAATTGGACAAGGTAAGGCCCATGTAATTAGAGATGTTAAGGATATTAATAAATTTAGGCCAGGAGAAGTATTAGTAACAGAAATGACAGATCCTGATTGGGTACCAGTTATGAAAATTGCTGGAGCAATTGTAACTAACCTTGGTGGGAGGACAGCACATGCTGCAATTGTATCTCGTGAATTAGGGGTTCCTTGCATTGTTGGAACGGGAGATGCTAATGAAAAGATTAAGAATTATGAAAATGTCACAGTTAGTTGTGCAGAAGGAGAAGTTGGTAAAGTTTATTCTGGATTAATAGATTATAGGGTAAAGAAAACTAATTTAAAATCTCTAAAAAAACCAAAAACCAGCATTATGTTAAATGTTGGTGAGCCAGAGCGTGCATTTGAATTTTCTTTTGTACCTAATGATGGGGTTGGTTTAGCTAGAGAAGAATTCATAATCAATAACTATATCAAAGTTCATCCATTAGCTTTATTGAATTATGATAAATTAAAGTCTAAGGCACTAAAAGTTCAGATAGATAAATTAACTAAGGAATATTCTAAAAAAACAGACTTTTTTGTAGGAGAATTAGCTGAAGGAATTGCTAGGATTGCAGCTGCATTTTATCCTAAAGATGTAATTGTTAGATTGTCTGATTTTAAGACTAATGAGTATGTTAATTTAATTGGAGGTACAAACTTTGAGCCAAAAGAAGAGAACCCAATGATTGGTTGGCGTGGGGCTTCTAGATATTATGACCCAAAATTTATTGAGATTTTTAAATTGGAATGCAAAGCATTGCAAAAAGTTAGACAAGAAATGGGATTAGATAATGTTAAAATTATGATTCCGTTTGTTAGAACATTAGATGAAGCTAAGAAGGTTATTCAGATTATGTCTAGTCAAGGATTAAAGAGGGGTAAGAATAAATTAGAGATATATATGATGGTAGAAATTCCTGCTAATATTATTTTAGCTGAAGAATTTGCAAAACTATTTGATGGGTTCTCAATTGGTTCTAATGATTTAACTCAATTAACTTTAGGTCTAGATAGGGACTCTAGTTTAATAGCTCATGTAGGTAATGAAAAGAATGAAGCTGTTAAAAAATTAATTACTCAAGCTATCCAAGCAGCTAAGAAAACTAAAACAAAGATTGGAATATGTGGACAAGCCCCAAGTGATTTTCCGGATTTTGCAAAGTTTTTATCTAAACAAGGAATTGATAGTATTTCTTTAACACCAGATTCAGTTATTAAGACAATGATTGAGATGAATAAGAAATAGTGGAATATATTTAAGAGTATTCAAAAACACCTTTTTGTCTAAAGGTGTTTTTGAATTATGTAATTATTTTCTCCAAGATGTTAATTTTATTTTTTGAGGAATTCTTTCTGGCTTATTTTTTATGAAATCCATGGAGTAATTAGGAAAAGGTAAATTATATTTATTTATTTCTGTTTGTATTAATTGTTTTATTATCTTTTTTTCTTTATTACCTAATTTTTTACTATATTTAAATAAATGATCTAAATTTTGTCTACAAACAGCTCTATCAAAAATTATCGAGAGTACATCGCCTGGATTATAATCTTTATTGTAATAGGACGGGAGTAAGACAGAATCTTTGTCCTTTTTTGTTTTAACTACTCGAACATCACTTAAATCTCGATAATAAATATTTGTATCAGAATCAACTAAAAAGTTTTGTGTATGCGGGGATTCTAAAAAAATTTCTTTTGAAGCCAAGAACATCCAACTTTTAATTATTTTAGACATACACTTCATTTCAAAATCTGCATCAAATTTTTGAGAACTTATAACATAAAACCAAGGAAAACATTTTGTTTTTGGCATTTTTCTAATAATGTAATTAAAATTGGGGTTATTTGATTTATAACATTTCTCCGATAAAAAATTAAATCCTTCAAAATTATGGGAAGAAAGTAATTTTTGTGCTCTGTTGCTTCTATCAAGCTCTTTATTTGAAAGGTCTCTAAGCCCGCGGGTAATTTTTCTTAGAAGAGGTAATTTATAACAAATATTTTTTTTAGGAAAATATACTGTCCTAAATGAAGATGTTGGGTATACTAAAATTTGTTTTATGATGTTTTTTTTATTTAATTGTAGATCTTTAAAGGTGTCTGGATGAACTGGCACCTCTTTGGAGTTTACTTTTATAAAAGGTAGTAAGAATGGTTGTTTTTGGAATTTTAAAGAAACTTCATTTATATGAGAAAAGGGACTATAGTTTGTTATATTAATGTATTCTTTTCTTACATCATAATTCATATATTCAATTTTAAGTTTATTTAATACCTCTTCTAAAATTTTGTGCAGTTCATCAAGTAAAGAGTTGTGATGTAATTGAAAATTGTTTACATCAGGACATGTTGAGGAATATGATTTTTGAAACAAATTATTAACATTTTGTTTTGAGTGAGAACCAAATCTTATGTTTTCTTTTTCAAATATGGTTTCTAGTCTAATTATTGACCAAAGGTAATAAGAAGTTTTTTCAAAAAATTTATGAAAAAGTTGCTTACCCAAAAGTTTTTTGATGTTTTTGTTAGAAGCATATTTATCTATTTTCATGGATCCGATATCAATTTCTTTTGACAGTAATTTTCTTCGTATTAATGCTAAAACATTAAATATATTTTCAAGAGGCCTTTTTTTATAGTATTTTTTTATATTTTTAACTTTTGACGTGTCTACTTCTAATAATTCTTTTTTTTGTGAAATTAATAATTTATGAAAATTATTTATTAATTTGTTAAATTCCAAAACAAACTTTTTATTTTTAGTTATGTTGATTTCTTTTTCTGTTACTTTGTCGAATATTCCTTGTGTTATTTTTTTACCATAAACTGGCTCATGTGTTGTTGACCAAAATTCACACCTATCGGAGTCTACACTGTTTGATAAATAACTTGTATATGTTTGGTCTGATTTGTTTGCCCAATATATTCTATACATTAAATTTTCAAGTCCTGTACTTATATTTTCTTGAGAAGCGGATTCTTTGTTTTTCCAATTCATACGAAAAATCATCCCTGTAAAAGCCTTTTTTGAATCTAGTTTGTTTAATAAAGGTAGATGACAGGGCACAGCGCCATGGACAAGATCTCTTGGCCTGTTAACAATTTTTGCTAGTGCCGAACAAATTTGTTCTTCTATAGGAAGCATTATTTTACGTAATTTATTTGGATAAATAAAATTTAAATCATAATCACTTGATAATCTGTTACTATTTCTTCCAAAACTGCCATTCCAATATATTCCTACTTTTTTGTTTTTTAATAAAGGCTTATATAATTTTATTGTTCTTTTTAATATTTTATTAATTAAGGCTTTGTGGCAGTGTGCTAATTTTATCATTTCTGTTGAAGAAAATTTTGATATCAAATAATCCCGTTTAAGCTTTAATTTTATTATTTCAAATAAATATTCTTTTCTCGTTGTTTGAATCATTTTTTGATAGTCATCGTAACTCGGTTTGTTTTGTGTAAAATAAAAATCAATATAAGTTATATGATTGTTTTTTTTAGTTATTTTTTTCATACTTTAACAAAATTAAAATAAAATTGTCTATTCTTTAGCTGGTTTTAAAAGTTTTTTGTCTATACATGATTTACACCTGCTTTTAGGTGGAAATTTAGAAAATTTTTCTACAGCAAAACATTTTCCAGTATAATTTAGAAAATCTGGGTGTCTTTCTAGTTTTTGAGGGTTAAACATGTTTCCCATTTTGTATTCTGGATTAAATACAAAATAACAACAAGGATAAATTTCTCCTGATGGATCCACAGAAATAGAATCTAGACAATATCCACACCTTTCTGTTATAGAGATATCAATAAATTTTGATTTTTTTTTGAATTTTTCTAATTCTTTTACAAAATCATTTCCAAAGCTTAGATTATTTTTATGTGCGCGTCCTTTATCTAAAGCTGCTCTCATTATTAATTTAATATTTTTTCTTTCAAATTTATCAAGGCGATTAATTACAGTTTGTATTTGATTGTAATTTTTAGGTGTCACGGTCATTCTGGCTTTAACTAATTTTCTAGAAGCAGAGCATAGATCAATTGCCTTTATTGCCCCACCCTTATAAGCACCTTTTTTTTGTCTTAAGTAATCGTGAAATTTTTCGTTACCATCTAAAGATATTTGATAAGATATGTTTGGGTTTAAATCATTTAGTTCATTTAATAATTTAGGAGTTAATAGTAAGCCGTTTGTTACTAATTCTAATTTTCCATTATATTTTGCTGTACTCCTAGCTAATATTTTAACTAAACGTGGATAAAGAAGTGGTTCCCCTCCTGTTACAGAAATAGTTTCGGGTTTAAAGTAATCATAAAATTTATTAGCTTCTTTTTGAGAAAATTGATTTGTTTTAATATCTGAATGCTCTCCTGCAGACAAATAACAATGCAAACACTTAAGATTGCAGTTGTAAGTTATAAGATGTCTTATTTCTCTTACTATAGTTTTATCTTTTTGCATATTGTCTTTTGTTAGTTTGCAATTATATTTTGACATAAAAAATAGATCTTGAATAGCTTAGGGTACAATAAACAGTGCTGTATGTCTATAATATTAAAAAAAGTTGTTTAAAAAATACGATTATTCATAAAATTCATTATTTCAAATAGTTAGAATATATTTAATATTTTTATGGGGTTATATGGGCTGTTTCGATGTTCAAGTCTTTAAATTTGGATTCAGTTATTAAGACAATGGTTGAGATGAATAAGAAATAGTGGAAAAAATATTTAGATTTTAAAAGTATGTTCATTGAACATACCAAATAAAAAAACCCGTGATTTTTTTCACGGGTTTTAGATTTTATATCCTTACCATCAATTTTTATATTTAATTTTAATCATGAATTATGATCTTCTGTGTCGCTAATAAAAACTTTAAGTTGAAGGAGTTTTTGTTTTGGTAAATGAACTTTTACAATACTTAATGATTCTAATAAGGCTTTTTCTGAAGGTGTGTGTATTTCTTTTTGATACAAGTTCATTTCAGTTTTTGTAGATTTTATATAGATACATTTGGAGCAGACATTTTTTTCTCGCGATGTGTTCGGTGAAATTAATTCATGTCCTGCCCAGTTGCATTCGTCTATACTTGTAATCTTTTGATTCTTTTCTATTTTATCAAAAGAATAATGTATGTTTTCGAAGAAACCAACTTCTAGATTGTCAGCAACTATCTTGATAATGGCTATTTTGTTCATTATTTTTCTCCTTATTTTTTTGAGACTTTAGGAGTTTATTTTGTGTATCCTTTATAAGTTTATTTAATTCGGTTTTTGTAGCATTTGGATAATGTCGAATATAAATATCTTGCGCGCTTTCTGTAAAAGTTTTTTGTTCTTTGTTTTCGGTTCTAGTCAAGATTTCATTATGGTATTTTTTGATTAATTTTTCTATTTCTCTTTTAACAGTTTTCTCTTTCTTAATTAACTTTGTATACCTTATGTGAATTAGACAGTCTTCGCTTGTATGAAAGCCAAGATAATACTCATTACAATTTGGACAATATTGTTGGTCACTCATATTTTTCTCCTTGTTTTTGTAACCCATATTAGTGTGTGCACCCGAAGATAGGCTATCAAGCTTGATTGCATATTTATGTAATATCTCTAAATTAACTTGTGGACAAAAATATTTTATCCACAAACCTCGTAGTTCTGTTGTAGAAAATAAATCCTTATTGTTGATTTCCGGTACCTTCTTTGCTAATATTTTCCACGCGAGAGATCCAGGGACTAGGAAAAAGATTGCAGAATTTACTCTTTCGACTATATTTGTAAGACATATTTTTTTAAAAAATTGAAATGTTTCTTCCAGTGTTTCTGGAGTTTCTCCTGCAATTCCAACAACAGACGCTGCTTGGATTTTGATATTGTATCTTCGGCATAAGTCAATCGCTCGCTCGTGTGATTTGCGGTTTGTGCCCAGACCATTTAATTTCTGTAATTTATTGTTTACACTATCAAAACCGATAAATAGGTGGGAGCATCTAATTTGATTAAGTAATTTAGCAGTTTCTTCTGTTAAATAGTTAGATTGACAGTACATAATCCAATTAAAATTATAATGATTCCACCAAGAATGTTTTTTAATCTCGTTGTTTAACTCAGATAACAATTCTTTGTGCCCACCGATGTTATCTCCATAATCTTTAAGTACAATAGTTGTACCTTTTGGAATATGGTAGGTTTCGATATATTGTTTTATCTCAGTGATAATTGATTCCGGATCTCTTTCGCTAACTTCATCTTGCAGGGCACAAAATGAACAGTATGGGAATTGTTTTTTACAGCGTTTTTGTTCAGCAATTTTCTGCCAGGTGCACCCAAAATGTGTAAAAATTTGGAAAAATTTTGTGTTCTTAGTTTTATAAGCAA
The DNA here is from genome assembly GCA_964435065.1 of uncultured Gammaproteobacteria bacterium. Lineage (GTDB taxonomy): Bacteria > Patescibacteriota > Patescibacteriia > UBA2196 > UBA2196 > CAYSXS01. Next base: position 3,205 of record CAYSXS010000008.1, on the reverse strand, counting down.
TATTAAAATTATTCCAATATTTTTTAATCCCAAACGTTAGTAGGTGTAATGGTAGTGGAGTGAAGCTATCGTAACTCCAAGGCTGATCATTGTTTGGATTATGTACTATTTTTTTACCGTCCCTATAGCTAAGTCCTAGAATATTTTCATAATTCAAATGATTGTTATTTAAAATTAACTCAACGAAAGCATTTTCTCCTTTTCCACGAATTACATATTTTATCGAGGGTTGGTTTCGCATAATTAGTTTATGCATCACTGTGGCATATGGTTCTCCAACAACAACAATTTTACCAAGTTTTTTTGCTGTGTTAGCAAAATTTAAAACATTTTGATAACACAGAGGGCTGGGTATTGAGATCCCTACAATCTGAGTATTATCTCGAATTTTTATTTCAGAAACGTTTTGATCATCAATATAGATTTTTATGTTTGTGAATATTTTCTCAATTTGGCTTGCGATTGTTAGTAATCCAGTAGGGTAGTACACTCCATCGTTTGCCCCATGTCCCACATATGTGGCGGGGGTAATCAATTGAATAGCTTTAATCATTAGTTTCTCCTTATCTTGTGTTTTGAAAGAATTATTTTTGTTATACCCAAAGATAACATAAACAATCTGATTTGTCCGGTATTTTAGACAAAGTTGTTTAGATATTACAACTATTGACAAAACATGCTGTTATGCTATAATTAAGACATTCTAGTATTTTAGAATATATTTAATATTTTTATGGAATTATACGAATTATTACAACAAATAGGCTTTAAAGACAAAAAAGCCAGGGTTTACCTGGCTTGTTTAGAGTTAGATAGTGCTAATGCACAAGAAATTGCTAAAAAGGCTAATGTTGAGAGAACAAGTATTTATGCGATTTTAGAGTCTTTAAAGAAAGATGGTTTGATTATCTCTACAATTAAAAAGAAAACCCAATATTTCATCCCAGAATCACCTAATAAATTAGTTGATTTACTTCAAGACAAGACGGATATCGTGAGTAAATTTTTGCCAATGTTTTTGTCTTTGTATAGTAATAAAGAAACAAAACCAAAGATATTGTTTTATGAAGGTAAAGAGAATATTAAAGAAATTTTAAATGATACTTTAAATTGTAAGGAGAAACAATTAAGAGATTTTGGTTCTGTAAAAGATATTGTAGAATTATTAGGAGAGACTTTTTTGACTCATTATCTTGAAAAAAGAGTTAAATTAGGGATTAAAGTTAATTCATTGCGTGTAGAAAAAAAAGAAATGGATCATTGGTATTTCAAAGCTTCAAATACAAGAACCTTGAGAACGACTCGATTCTTGCCAGAAGGAGTTTCTTTTGAGGTGGCGTGTTTAATATATGATAATAAGGTGGCTGTAATTTCTTCTAAAAAAGAAAGTTTTGGGTTTATCGTTGAAAGCCAAGAATTTAGTCAGATGATGAAAACTATATATGATCTAATTTGGGGAATTTCAAAACTTGTTAAGTAAATTTAAAAACAAGGTTTAACGCCTTGTTTTTAAAATCGGAGAGGGGGAGATTCGAACTCCCGATACCTTGCGGTATACTTGCACTCCAAGCAAGCGCACTAGGCCACTATGCGACCTCTCCAATATATTTGATTGTAACTGAAAAAGCTTTGAATTTCAACCGTGTTGGTATATAATTAAGGTATAAACTAAATATATAAATATATGGAAAAAGATAACTTTTTAATAAATTGGACATTCCCAGAACTCGAAACACCTGAAAGAAGTAAGAGTTGGTATGTTTGGGCCACCCTTATAAGTATAGTTCTGCTATTTGTGGCCGTAATGACTGGTAATTTTCTTTTTGGTTTGTTAATCATCCTTATGGCTATTGTGTTGTTTGCACATCATCATAAAGATATGGAAGAACTTGAATTTGGTATTACCGATGAAGGTTTACAAATTGATGATAAATTCTTTGACTTTAGAGACTTCAGACATTTTTGGATAATATACGAACCACCTGTTGTTAAAAACTTATATTTCGAGTTCAAGAGTAGTACTAGGCCGAGAATAACAATACCCTTAAAAGATATTAATCCAGTTAAGGTTCGTAAGATATTATTAGAATACCTTGAAGAAGATTTGAGTCGGGAAACAGAGCCATTGTCAGAATCTCTTGGTAGGAGATTGAAGATATAATATTTTGGTTATATAAAAAGGACCCTATCTTGATAGGGTTCTTAATTTTGACAACATTGAACAATAGATGGTATAATTAGGAGGTAGTATTCAATACGAGTATATATGTCTCAAAGAAAATATGACAATAAAATAAAAAAAGAGGCCAAAAAGCTACGTTTACAGGGTAAAACATATAGCGAAATCAAAGATAAGTTGGGAATACCAAAAAGTACATTGTGTACTTGGTTTAGGGTTCAATTAAAAATGCCTTTTAATAAAAATGCACAACTGGAGCATTTAAAAAAAATAAGACCACTTGCTGCAGCAGCAAAAAAAAGAATAAACAATGAAGCATATGGCCTTTTAAAACAAAAAATTAATAAAGAAGTCAGTAATTTTCCGTTTAATGAAATTGGATTTTATAAAGCAATGTTATCTATGTTATACTGGGCAGAGGGTGGAAAATATTATAGAGTTAGTGGTCTCCGGTTTGCTAATACAGATCCTAAATTAATTGGACTTTATATAACCCTTTTACGAAAATGTTACAATATAGATGAAACAAAATTTCATATAAGGGTTCATATGCATTATTACCATAAAGCAAAAGAAACTAAAGGTTTTTGGTCAAAAATATTAGGTATACCTAAAACTCAATTTGGATCATCTTATGTTAAAAAACGTAGTAGAAAAAAGCGTTTTAGAAAAAATTTTATGGGTATTTGTTATGTAAATTATAAAGATAGCAATGTAAGAAAGGAAATATTGGAAATAGGTTATAGATTACAAGAACTAATAACTAAAGAAAATAAGTAGGTTTTTAATGTATTTTTCTTTTATATATTTTGCCCCTGTCGTTCAAGGGATAGGACACAAACTTGCGGAGTTTGCGATCGAGGTTCGAGTCCTCGCGGGGGCAAAATATATAAAAGAAGATTAAAAAGAAAGACGACGTTAAAATTAGAAGGTCGTTTTTCTTTTTCTTCAAAGTTTTGTTACAATATAATCATGAGAAGCGCCAAGCTAAGCTCTAATTATCCAGTGGGTTAAAGTCCCACCAGT